>JAKPFN010000142.1 GCA_029551395.1 Armatimonadota bacterium
CTACTCTCGGGCTAAATTTGCAATTTAGCCCGGAACAGTAGATTAGGGATTTGTAATCCCGATTACTGATATTTAATATGATCACCCGGGATCACAGATCCCTCAGCCATCTGTCCGGGAGAAATTGCAAATTTCTCCCGAGGTGGAGGATGGTAGTGGTATATTTTTGGGATATTAATGTGAACAAATGTTCGGAGTAAGAAGAACTGACATCGTATGATGGAAATGGATTGCAAATTCAAGATTGCAAGACCGCTTAGTATATTCATCCCAAGCCTACTCTCGGGCTAAATTTGCAATTTAGCCCGGAACAGTAGATTAGGGATTTGCAATCCCGATTACTAATATTTAATATGATCACCCGGGATCACAGATCCCTCAGCCATCTGTCCGGGGAGTTGGCGCTTAGTCCTCATCACTCGAAACTCGCAACTTCCCTTCATTCCGCACTCCGCATTTAATAAGTCAGCTATCTTAAAAATATCCTAAAAACCTATTTGCTTATTTTTGAACCTCAGTTGTATAATTGCTATTGACCGGTTGGGGTTCCAGGTGAAGCATGATTTATAAAAGCTACCCAGACGTGGCTGGAACAGTGGGAACATCGAAGTATATGCGGGATTTCCCTGTAGCTACGTACAGCCTCGTTCTTCTCAGCATTATTCTGTATATCGGCACTTTACCCGGAGATCGAGTAGACCTCGCAAACCGCTACGGACTGATCCCTGAACTCCTGGAAGCACACCGGCTGTTTACATCCATCTTCCTGCACTTCGACCCATCTCACCTGATTGTAAACGTGGTTTTCCTCTGGCTGTTTGGGCGTAAGGTCGAGCGAGCTATGGGCCCGCTTGAGTTCCTGCTCTTCTATATCGGAAGCGGATTTACTGCATCGCTTTTGCACATGGCCGTTACCTACGCTTTCCTGCCTCCCAACATGCTGAGGATGCCTGTTGTTGGAGCATCAGGCGCGGTTGCTGGTGTTTTGGGAATGTATGCAATCCGGTTCAGCCACGAGAAGGTCTCCGTCCGGCACTGGGAAATCCCCGCTGTTTACCTGCTGCTTGCATGGCTTCTGATCCAGGCTGCTTTTGGCATCGCAGGAATCGTTGCTCCTACCATCGGGCCTGTTGACCTCCGCAATGTTGGCTACTGGTCGCACATTGGAGGATTTGTGTTCGGAATGACTGCTGCCTGGGTCACTACATCGCGTAAATCCAGCGCAAGCAAATCAGCTTCAGGAGTCCGTCACAGCGAACTCCGCAGGCAGACACTCCTTGAAGTAGCTGAACGTTACCAAACGCTCTCCACAGCAGACCCGCTTGATCCGTTCCCGTATGCTGAACTGGGACGAGTGTGGGCGCTGCTCAGTAATCAGGCCAATTCAATAGAGAACTACCTGAAAGCAATCGAATACTACCGAAAAGAAGGTAAAAAGGACGAAGGTCTGGCATGTGTGAAGGAAACTCTTCACTTCTGGCCTGTATCAACACTTCCGCACGATGTCACTTTCCGGCTGGCGTGCTACTTTGAGACTCTGGGAGCACCGGAAGAAGCGATAAAGCACTTTACCTGGCTTTCTGACTCTGCTAAAGACTCGCTGGAAAGCGAAATGGCGCTCGTTAAGCTTGCGCAGATCGAGCTTGACAGGTTGAACCAGCCTCATCTGGCTATTGAAGCTATCAAGAGGTTAAAAACCGAGTATCCCGAATCTAAATGGATGGAAATTGCAGACCAGGTATTGAACCGCGCCTTGGCTTGCGGAGATCCGCCAGCATCAGCCGAATAGCAATCCGTTCACCGCTTTACTATCTCTACCGTACCCGAACTGCCGTCAATCCTTATAGTCTGTCCTGTCTGCACAACAGACATCAGCCCACGGACATCGAACACGCACGGAATACCATAATTCCTTGCTGCCGCCGCTCCGCGAGAGAACATATCTCCGCGCTCCATGACAAGCCCTGCTGCCAAACCCAATAGAGGAGTCCACTCCGGCCCCATATCTTCCACTACCAGAATCTCCCCTGGTTCTATGTTGAGTGCTTCAGCTAATGATTTGGCAACCCGCGCTGTTCCAACTACCTCACCCAAACCTGCAGGCTTCCCGTTAAGTATCCTGCCAATCTCAGATGGTGCTTCTGGCAGATGCGGCCCAGCACCGAGCGGCAGCCAATGAGGCGGAACAAGCCTGCCGGCAAGCCATGCTTCATGCTTCCTTTGAGCGATAGTCCTGCGAAGTGTGTGAACCGACTCTTCATCCATATCAAGCCGGATCTTCCGCACTTCATCAGCCTTCAGATAGAAAACATCAGCAGATTTTGTAATAGTTTTTGCTTCTTCAAGCCGTCTTCCAAGCTCTAACAGGCTCAATCTGAGCGTCGCCAGAGCTAAAGCATGAACTTGCTCGGAAGCACTTACAGCAGCAGCGGCTGTTCTGGCCCTGTGGAGCAGTATTCTAAACTTGAGCTGGGTAAACGGACGATTTAAAAAACCCGTTGCAGCGGATACAGACAGCAATGCTGCCTTCTCAGCCACTTTAGCAGCGATTGCCGCGTTTCGCTGGGCCAGGTCGACATCATGCAGCGGTCCCCTGACCAACGCTTCTGCAATTTCGAGTACTCTATCAGGATCTTCGACCCAACTCTGCCACGAACTAATATCATAAACATCACTAGGTTGAGAAAACGCTCCGCCAAGCCTTTTCGATATCTCCCATGCAAGTTTCAGAGGAACATCTGCCAGTTCAGGTTCTTCCTTTGCCTGCCAGACATACGTTGCAAGCCGCTGGAACGCCCGGTCCTTCTCAAGCCATGCCGGGTCCTGGCCCATAAACAGCCGCGGAAAGAGCGACGCCTGACCTTTCGCTGCAAGCATCTCCTTCAATAAGTGAGGAAGCCGTTTCGAAGGATACAATACGGCCTCAAGCCACCAGGCAGACTCATCAACCTTATCGAATGCACTGTTGATAGTTTTCATCAACTCGCGGTTCGGAAGTTTTTGGACTGGTCTAGCCAGATTGCGCCAACAGCCTTTAGCAATCCTGTCTACTGCTGACCTCCATACATTATGAAGCCTTCCGGCAGCCCAAACATCCCTGAATGCAGCAATCCTGCCTGTAGATTCCCAGGGATGAATCACCCTCCGGTAGACCCGCAGGTTATGACCACGGATTGCTGTTCCCTTACCTGCTGATGGAAGCGATGGTATGTGCATCTCATCAAAGACAGGCAGACTTTGCATAAGCCCCGGACTTGGCTCAGGATGAAGTATCTGCCAGACCAGCAGCCCTTCCCGCTTATCACGCCAGTTGCAGGGATAATACGGCCTGAGCTTGCCGGTCGGTTTAGCCCCTAAAATAAGAAACCGGTCGCCGTCATTCGCCCATTGGACTACCTGCGGCCCGTCAAGGCACATATCCACCCAGATAGCCGCTTCAGAAAGCTGGATTATCTGCGCCGGACTGAGTGAAGGAGCCTGCACCATCTCAGAAGGTGTCGGCTCAGACTCGACTCCATCATGCGTTATATGCGCTGTTTTCTCTTTATTGGCTATGCTTGCTTCGGTAATGCGGAAATCCAACAGGTCTACAGTGGCTTTATCAGCAGAAGACGGAGTGTATATCCCCCAGCTTGAACGAATCTGTACTAAATGAGGGTTGCCGGAGGCAGTATCAGCCGTAATTGCAATTCCGGATGCCTTAGGCTGGACCATCTTCTGGATAAGTACGGCCATAGACGGTTCAGTTTTGGTCTGTTGTTTCTCCTGGTAGTCTTCCCTGAGTTCTGCAGCTTCATCAGACCATAAAGATGCCCACACCTGCTTGACTGCATCAGTCAGTTCAGCCAGCCCTCTGACACCTGATACAGTAATATATGCTTTTCCGGCGATATTCTCATCCGAAGCTGAATGTCGGACTATCAGCTCGGTGTCTTCTCCCAGAGACTTGTAAGCCTCTTCCAGGGCTGAACTGACATCAGAAGGAAGATTGTTTTCGAGGATAGCCTGTCTTAGAGATGCTCTTTCTTCTGGCCCCGGCAGTCCACGCGCAATCTGGCGAATACCAGCCGACCAGAGATGGGTCCTGTAAGCATCTGTACTGAGACAGAAACCTTCGGGAACCTGAAACCCTATCCTTGCAAGCCGTGCGACAGTGAGCGCTTTGGAGCCGCAGGAGCGGCTGTCCTTTACACGGTCCAGATTTGCTATTATCTTTGGACTACCAGTTTTGTGCATTGCTAAGAGGTTATTCCACAGGCGGTGAAGGCTGAAGAAAATCTATATCATCCAGACCGGACACCGAAGGAGCTTCCTGCTCCTGAACACTGAGATTATATGCTCACCAGCGCCCACTGTCAACGAAAGATTAACATGAAGCGTTCTACACCCGTGTTATTGACTATTCCTCGGAAGCAATTTGCTCTCTCTCGGGAGGGCTCTTTCTCGGGAGGGATTTGCAATCCCTCCCGGACATATTGCTGAGGAATCTGTGATTCCGGGTTATGGTCTGAAGCACCAATGACCGGGATTGCAAATCCCTTAGCTATCTCTTCGGGCTAAATTGCAAATTTAGCCCGAGGGTAGATTCCGGAAGATTATCTAAAACTCAAATGACCGGGATTTCAAATCTCTCGGCTTCTTTTCCGGGCTGAATTGCAAATTTAGCCCGAGGGTAGGTAGTACAGGCAGCCTGATATGCTCATACAAAGACTGTACAATGGTACGGGGCGGCTTCTTGGAAAACCGCCCCGCTCCGGGAGGCAAGTATGCGTTTACCTTGCTCTGTATCCGCCGGTTATCCACCTAAACAGCGCAACCGGCAATCTGTGTGCTAACTACTGATCATGCGCTCCCCTGAGTATTGCTTCAGATACTCCTTGTATCTTTCAGGAGAAAATACTACGCTCGCATCTATTCCCCTTACTTGATTAATACTCCCACACACCTGACAGTAATAGGTCCTGATTCCGCTTGGCAGCTTTACCTGTTTTGCAAACTGGCTGCAGCGCGGATTCTCGCAGCTTACTGCCTCCACAATCGTGATCAGCATCACCAATCACCTCTGTTTAATTTTTCCACGTAATGGTCATGCTCATTACTGGCAAACATACGGGTACATTGTCACTAAATACGGGCAAGCTATAGAACAGATTTGGTTATTGCTGGTAAAATTGATTTAATATGCTTGACAAGAATAAGAAACTTTAAGACTATTACTAAAAATTGAGATTATAGAGAAAAAGCACTTGACATTTTCTTGACCTTATGATATCCAGTAGTATACTGGTACGCTTGGAAGATATTTTAGACGTTGGATACTTCCAAGTTCTTTGGGAAAGGGAGGTTGCCATTGGTAGCGCCATCTTTTGAGGTGACTGTCGATTGGCACAACAACCATCCGGTAGTACATGTCCGCGGCGAGTTGGACTTTGCCACCGCCCCCACGCTATACTCTGCCCTCAAGGACGTTATTCAGCTTGGAGCAACAGAAGTCACACTAGACTTTCATCAGGTCACTTTCCTTGATAGTGAAGGTTTGAAGGTAATTCTCAGAGTACATAGACATCTGCGCAATAAGATGGGGGCAATTACCGTATGCGGAGCCAGTAAATTCGTGGCCAAGACCTTTGAAATCCTCGGTCTGGACACTGAATTCGGTGTAACGACAGAAGAACATCGAGACCAGACATAACCTTAAATTTTTCCAACAAACCTCGCAATATTACTGAAGGATTTCCTCAACATTATGGAATAACCTCCCTGGGGAATACTGTTATGGCAGCTCATGCCTTCAAGAGAGGAAAATACTGGTTAATCAGGCTCTCACTACCACCTGACTCATCCGCACCAGCGCAGTTACGGCGTCACATCCGCGAAGCTGCAGTCTACACCGGCTTTGCGGAAGATGCACTAGGTTCTATGCTCATCGGAGCAACTGAAGCTTGCAGCAACGCAGTCAGACATGGCTCTTACTCAGAAACCGATTCCATCGAAGCATCCATCCAGGCAAAATCCAACGAAATGATAATCCGCCTGCTGTATAAAACCACTCCATTTGTTCTGACCAACCCTGGTATCCCGAATCTATCTGAATATATACATGTAGGCCATGGACATTACCTGATGCGTGAATCACTGGACGAAATCCACTATTATTTCCGAAAAGGCAGCGTCCTGGCTCGATTGGTCAAACGTACAAGACACAAAAACTGACCAGTTTTTCCTGCTCTCACTTGCCTATAACACCAACAACCGCTACCATTTCCATGTGAGATGCAATGGATAAAGTACAACCGGGATTAGAACTCCTGCTACAAAGAAAAATCGGCATGGTAGCAGGATTGAATATAGGGTTCATTACCAACCACAGTTCAGTTACTGCCAATCTGACCTCGGCTGTCGATACGCTCATCGAATCTGGCGTTAAAATCAGTGCAATCTTTGCACCGGAACATGGTGTACGAGGGGAACTTGCTGACGGACAGGAATTCTCAGAGTCTATTGACCCACGAACAGGCATCCCCATATTCAGCCTCTATGGAAAGACAAAAAAGCCCACTCCTGAGATGCTGAAAGACCTGGACTTGCTGCTTTTCGATATCCAGGATGTTGGTGCAAGGTTCTACACGTTTCTTTACACCATGGCACTCGCTATAGAAGCCTGCGCTGAACATAATAAGCGCTTCGTAGTGCTGGATAGGCCCAATCCCCTTGGAGGTATCTCAGTTGAAGGCCCGGTTCTTGAGCCGCAGTTTTCATCATTCGTCGGAATGTACCCGATACCCATTCGTTACGGCCTGACAATAGGAGAAACAGCCCGGCTTTTCAACCACGAATTTGGAATAGATGCAGACTTGGAAGTGGTACCGCTCGATGGATGGCGGCGGGAGATGTGGTTTGACCAGACAGGGCTTCCCTGGATTCCGCCTTCACCAGCTATGCCAAGCCTGGAAACTGCTGTTGTCTATCCCGGCACATGTCTTATCGAAGGAACCAACATCTCAGAAGGCAGAGGAACCTCGCTGCCGTTCCAGATAACAGGCGCGCCCTGGATTAACGGCAGGACTCTGGCAGATAAACTCAACCAGGCAGGCTTACCCGGAGTCCGATTCAGACCCACACACTTCACCCCAAACGCTTCAAAGTACTTAAATGAGCAATGTGAAGGCATTCAGATACATGTAATCGATAGAAACTCATTCCTGCCGGTGCTGACAGGTGTAAAAATAATCGAAGTAATTCAACAACTCTGGCCGGAGCGTTTCGAATTCCGCCAACCGGACCAGAATGGCCGATTTTTCTTCGACCTCTTGGTCGGCACGGATAGAATCCGGCTTGGAATCCAGGCTGGAATGTCTGCAGAAGAGATATCATCAAACTGGGAGCCTCGAATTGGCAGGTTTATTTCCAAGAAAGAGCCTTACCTGCTTTACAATTAATTCTTTGCAACTGTAGTAAATGGCACTGGTAACTATACCAGCTTTTACGCCCATCATTGCAAAATTATCACATTCCCTTGCCTATGTGGAAAAACACCATTGGAAATGTTGAATAATATGCCAGACACTCAAGAGGTGGTGATTGTATGTTTAAGAAACGGGGTGGATTCACCCTGGTAGAGATAATGATAGTAATCCTCATTATTGCAGTGCTTTTAGCCGTTGCAATCCCTAACTTCATGCGCGCCAGAGAGACGTCTCGCGCCAGAAGCTGCCAGGGCAACCTGCGCATTATCGCTACAGCTAAAGAGCAGTGGGCGATGGACAACAGGATGGGTAGGGACGACGAACCAACGGCTGAGAGCCTTGTCAATAACTACATCAAAGGCACAAATGGTGTCCTGCCTACATGTCCTTCTGACGGCACCTACGAGATTGGTAATATGGCAACATGGCCTTCGTGCAGCATTGGCACCAACGGTTCCAGTGAAGATACTGATGACCACATCTACCTTGAGCGCGGCGGATAACAGGTATCAATAAAACCTGCATTTGATAAAGTAACGAGTGATGCAGCATTGCGCGGTGTCATCACTCGTTTTATTTATGTACTACCTTCCGCGAAGCAGTCTGCGGAACCTGAATATCTCCCGTTTCTTACTCTCTATCTCACCAGATGTAAGGTTCCGGTTCCTGCGCATATCGAACCTCGATATAGCAAGCACGCTGTCAATAAGGTGTTCTCTTGGGACAGATTCCATGTGGGTTCCAACCCGCTGCAGATCTCTCAACCCCATCCTGCCTTTAACATAAAGCAGTGCTGCAAGCAGATTGGCAATCTCATCTGTTCTCATAGATTCAAGCTCATCTCTTGAGAAGACATGGTCTTCCAGGTAGCTGTATTCCAGGCTGTAGGGAGGATCATCCCCGAAGGCTTCGGCAAGAAACGTCGCTGCTCTCCAGTTGAAAATGGTTGACTTTCCATTTGCTGTGTAATAAAGCTTTATTTCAGGGTCGTAGATATTATATTCTGAGCCATCATCAACAAGGACGCGGTATCTCTTACGGATTGCATAGTGCCCGCTTAGGGACTCTATTGCTGCAATATCCGGTTCCAGCGCCTCAAGTATCTTGGCATAGTGGTTATGATGCGTTTCCAGCTCTTGCCTGAGGTCTCCTCTGATTCTGATATAGTCCCCAGCTTCCAGTGGAAGATTGCGGCCTTCTCTTCTGGCTGCATCTTCCAAATCTTCCCGGTGTATGAACTCCCTTACTGTAGTCCTGAGGAAATTCGCCAGTGCAGATTCAGTGGCAGACCCAGTAAGCTCTTCTGCAAGCTTTTCTGCGTCGATTTTGCTTTGAGACTTGCGCCCGCGTCTTCCTGCCCGGTTGTACGTTGCATAGTAGATGTCCGGTTCAGAAACGCGAGTCTTCTCTCCTGTCCGCAAGTTTTCTATTATATACACCCATATATTATCAGGAGGTTTTCCAATCTCAACTGCTCGGACAACCCCTACTGTCCTGATTGGCCCATACTGACCATAATCCTGCTCCGAGTATCCTGGCTCAGGATGTCTATAAACCACAGTCCGGCCAACACTATATTTATAATCATCAATCACTTTTAACAACCTTCCTGTAATAATTATATCGCACTCCCCTCCCAAGCCCAAGAAACCAGGCACAAAGTCCAACACAAGCAGAGTTTTCTAGAAAGTGGAAAGAGTAAAGTGTAAAGTAGAAAGCTCCGAGTGATGAGTAATGAGTATCTCGTCATCCTGAGATGTATGAACGTCACCCTGAGACACATAGCCGTCACCCTGAACTTGTTTCAGGGTCTCATATATGATAAGAGGTGCCGAATCAAGTTCGGTATGACGTATGGTCCTACTCGTCCGGGAAATCTGACGAGTGGATGAGTGGTAACACCGGTTGAGACTCATAACTAGGCGTCGGCGCTAAAAGCACGCGCCGACGCATCTAAACTTCCCTTCATTCCGCACTCCGCATTCCGCACTTGATTGTCTGGCACGGATTATGCAGGTATATTTACTGGTGCAGCCGTAATGATAAGGGCATTACTTCTGATTTTTATTCTTTCATGCATCCCTGCCGGGGCAAGCCAAATGCTCTGGAACTCTGGCGCGCCTGGAGTTTGGGGTATTACGCTTCGTCAAGACTCATCTGCAGAGGCAATAGTGCAGCCCTTTGCATTGACTACAGACGCAATAATAGACAGAATCGGAGTTGGAATAGGCTCCGGTGCAGACCTCAACCTTACAGGATTCAAAGTAACCATCACAAGTATCGAGTCTGTGGAAGATGTTCCAGGCTCACAGATTGGAGAAAGCTTTCATCTTCTACCGCAGTCGGGCGCTGCGTTAGCTTATGCTTATTCAGATATCCAACCGGTAGTTCTTGAAGCCTATAAAGTCTATGGTCTTGTCATAGAACCAGGAGACCTTCAGATGTACGGAGCAGTAGCCTACTGCTGGGGTTCAGCCTATGGCTGGGGCACATCAGACGGCTGGCAGACCAATTTCCGTCTGCCTTACCAGACTGCTGTCAGAGTCTATGGAACGCCAGTCCCCGAACCTGCTTCCTTGTTCGTCCTCTTAACCGCTGCAGGAACATGTGCAATATCAGCAAGCCGCTGCATCAGAAAAATCCGTACCAAATAAGATACTTACGACCACAGCAAAAATAGAATTTACCTTTTTATTGAATTTGCCCTGATTGGCACTGTTCTTGCAATGACCACTTTTGAATACCCCGAAATTATACGGGGCTTTGAGTGGAACAGACCAACTGCACATGGAAGGTGGTGAAAAGGTGAGAAGAGCTACCGTGCTCATCCTGGGCGTACTTATTCTGATGTCATCGGTTGCAAGCGCTGCAAAGATGCCGAAAGGTTCTTTCCTGAATTCCCCAGTTTCTAATGTTCAGGAATTAGCCCAGCAGGTGGTTGACGACGCAATTGTCGCCGCACGCTATGCAAAGCACTTCCAGACCCCTCGAAACGCAGTAGTTGACTATTTCAAGGGCAACTTAAGAGTTGGCAAGCTTACAAAAGATTATGAGTGCACGGTCTACAATATTACCGATAAGACCGATACTGTAGCAACCAAGAAAATTCTCTCTGCAGGAACTTATGTCTTCGTAACCCTTGATGGAAAACCACTACTGGAAGGTAAAACAGGCAACCCGCTTGCCAGTACTCTGCCGTTCCTTTCGACTCAGGAAGGTTCAAGACAGATAGTCCAGGAAACAGGCTCTACTTCAGGCGGTGCATCCGGTACTTCCGGTGTAACGGGAACTACACCTGCATCCTCTGAAGACGTAGTTACAAGAGTTCTCGGTACAACTCCAATCGAATCAGGCGCTGCAATGCCGGTCATTGAATCGACAGTCGAGATAGTATCAGCTATGCCAATAAGCGCACCGGCATCTATCGGTTCAAGTATGGGTTCCATACTTCCTGTTGCGGCTGCGATAGGCGCGGCTGCGTTGGCTATGGGCGGTGGAGATGGTGACGGCGGTTCACCACCACCAACAGATCCTAATCCTATACCTGAACCAGCTAGTATGACTGCTTTAGCGCTTGGGATTTCTGCCTTAGCTTTCCGGATGAGAAAGCAAAAATAGAAAGTTGTTAGCAGTAAATTTAAAAAGGTGAGAAGCAGTTTTTGCCTCTCACCTTAGTTTTGTACCCCGTAAAAACTCCCCTGTCCTACTTTTCCAGCATCGGGATTTTTACGCCTCTTTGCCTTGCGACGGTTGCGGCTTCATCGTAGCCTGCATCGACATGTCTGGCTACTCCTGTTCCAGGGTCATTCGTCAGCACCCGTTCAAGCCGAACATCCATCTCATCCGTTCCATCAGCAACGATTACCTGTCCTGCATGAAGCGAATAGCCTATCCCCACTCCGCCGCCATGATGGACAGATACCCAGGATGCACCTGACGCAGTATTGAGCAGCGCATTCAAAATCGGCCAGTCTCCGATAGCATCCGAGCCGTCCTTCATTCCTTCCGTTTCCCTGTTAGGAGATGCAACTGAGCCGGCGTCCAGGTGGTCTCGGCCGATTACAATCGGGGCAGAAACCTTCCCCTGCTTTACCAGGTCGTTCAGCACAAGCCCGAACTTGTCTCTTTCCCCATAGCCGAGCCAACAGATACGGCTGGGAAGCCCCTGGAATGCTACTCGCTTCTCTGCCATCCGAATCCATCGCTCCAAAGCACGGTCTTCAGGGAAAAGTTTGAGCAATGCTTCATCCGTTACCAGAATATCGTCAGGATTACCTGAAAGCACAGCCCATCGGAACGGCCCCTTGCCTTCACAGAACAAAGGCCTGATGTATTCCGGCACGAATCCGGGAATATCGAACGCTGAATCCACTCCGGCCTTCTTTGCCTGACCTCGAAGGTTGTTTCCATAATCAAAAGCAACCGCCCCGCGAGCCTGCATCTCGAGCATTGCCTCCATTTGCCTCGCCATCGAGTGATAAGACGCCTTGATGTAGTCTGCTGGATTGGTCTTCCGAAGCTCGATGGCTTCTTTCAAAGTCATGCCGCCCGGAACGTAACCGTTCAACTCGTCATGGGCCGATGTCTGGTCTGTAAGCACGTCTGGGATGATTCCCCGGTTCAAGAGCTTGAAATGGACTTCGCTTGCATTGCCTACAAGGCCAATCGAAACTGCTTCACCATTCTTCTTAGCTTCATCTACCCACCTGAGAGCTTCATCCAGGCTGTCTGTCATCCTGTCGCAGTAGCGGGTTTCAACGCGGCGCTTGATTCTTTCCGGATCAACCTCCACACACAGGCAGATACCTTCATTCATGGTGACAGCTAAAGGTTGAGCGCCGCCCATCCCACCCATACCGGCAGTCAGGACCAGCTTGCCCTTGAGCGTCCCGCCGAAATGCCGTTTGGCACAGGCCGCAAGAGTCTCATAAGTCCCCTGCAGTATTCCCTGCGTTCCGATGTATATCCAGCTTCCGGCAGTCATCTGGCCGTACATGGTCAACCCAAGAGCTTCCAGCCTGCGGAACTCATCACCCGTCGCCCAGGCAGGTACCAGAAGCGAGTTGGCAATCAGCACACGGGGAGAGTACGGATGCGTGCGGAACACGCCAACCGGCTTGCCGGACTGCACTAAGAGCGTTTCATCGTTCTCAAGCTCTTTCAAGGTGCGGACGATGGCATGATAGCATTCCCAGTTGCGAGCAGCTTTGCCTGACCCACCATAAACAATCAAATCCTCGGGCTTCTCAGCCACTTCCAGGTTGTTCATGAGCATCCTAAGCGCTGCTTCCTGGTGCCAACCTTTGCAAGTCTTCTCATTACCCCTTGGGGCTTTTATCTGCTCAGATGACAGCATATTTGCTCCTTCTGCCAGGTTACTTCAATAGGCCCAATCTCGTTTTCGACTGCTTTGACGATATCGCCATTTCTGACTAACTCCGTCACTGCATCGATGTCAGGATAAAGCGCCCGGTCATCCTCTAGATGACTCACGACCTCTCTGATCTTGTTATAGGCTGCCTGAGTTCCCCTGCCTGGTTTGAGCGGCGCGCGGAAATCCAACGCCTGAGCCGCGCAGATCAGTTGGATAGCAAGAATCGGCGCAGCATTCTTCAAGATATTTCGAAGCTTGTAAGCAGCCGTCGGCCCCATAGAAACAAAGTCTTCCTGGTCTGCTGAAACAGGGATGGAATCGATAGAAGCCGGATGTGCAAACACCTTGTTCTCAGATGCAAGCGCTGCAGCCGTATACTGAGCCACCATAAGCCCGGAATTAAGCCCTTTGCCATTCGTGAGGAAGTCTGGCAGACCTGACAGCGCAGGATTCAGAAGCCGGTTCGTGTGACGCTCCGAAAGACAGCAGATAGTAGTCATAGGAATTGCCATAAAATCGAGCGCTGCCGCAACAGACTGACCGTGGAAGTTGCCTCCAGTCAGAAACTCACCATCTTCAGCAAGGAAAAGCGGGTTATCGGCTGCTGAATTCATCTCGATAGTGACCTGCTCCCGGACATATTTGAGAGCATCGAGCGCAGGGCCGATGATTTGTGCCGCGCACCGCAGGCTGTAGCTGTCCTGGACCTTGTCGTGGATAGGATTTGCCGTAATCTCGCTGCCTTCGATGAGCCGAAGGATATTAGCGGCCACTGTTTTTTGCCCTGGGAATGGTCTTAGAACATGAAGCCTGGGATCAAATGCCTTTACGACGCCCTTTAACGCATCTATGGTCATAGCCGAAGCTATCTGCGCTGTTTTTATGAGGTTTTCAGCATCCACGCACATCAGGGCAGCCATTCCCGTAAAAAGCTGGGTTCCGTTGATAAGCGCCAGGGCTTCCTTGTAGGTAGGCTCGACAATGCTGACCCCTGCCAGTTCCATAGCTTCCCGGCCATGCATTCTCATGCCCTGATAAAATGCTTCTCCTTCGCCTATCACCACCAGAGCCAGCATTGCAAGTGGAGACAGATCACCGCTTGCGCCAAGAGAACCTTTTTCGTAGACAAGCGGGATTACATTCTTGTTGAGCATATCTGCAATAGTCTGAAGCGTGGAATAACGGGCGCCGCTGTAACCTTTAGCCATTACATTGATGCGAAGGAGCATCATCGCGCGGACTATTTCAGGGGAGAGAATATCGCCTGTGCAGGCAGCGTGGCTTCTGATTATCCGCTTCTGAAGGTCTTCAGATTGCTCTCGGGTTATTCTGACTTTGGCGAATTCCCCAATACCTGTGGTAATACCATAGAGTATTCGGCCTTCATCCACCAGTTGGAGCACCAGTCTATGACTGGCATCTACTTTACTGCGGGCTTCTTCGACTATACTAACCTGAACACCGTTTTGGGCTACCTCATTGACCTGCTCGATGGTCAGGTGCTCGCCGTCTAAAACAACCATTATATCTGCACTCCTCATTGAGTTCAGTCAGCATTGCAGGAATATTCTAAAGAATAATTCACAAATCAACCTGCCACTACTTATCTTACGACACCAGACAGGCGGTTTTCAACACCTGAAGGCAATCGAGAGAGCAAGTTCCTTAATAACATCTTTCATGCAGGTAACAATAGGATAGATTGCTAATATATTAATCGGATAGGCAGCCTGAGGAAACCAAATACTGCCACTACGCCTGCGGACATTGAAATGTCAGTTTCCTGGACAGCAGAACAAGTCCTTGCACTGGCGCCTGATGCCAGTTCTACAAAATCCGGTAGTGACCTTGCAACCCCGCGAAAATGGGTGTCGCTGGGGCAGGCTGAACACGCCCTCTGGGGAGAATGTCAGGGAAGCGGAGCCAATCCTTACCAAACTCAAATCGATCTCCGTGAACCTGCGTTCAAATGCTCATGCCCTAGCAGAAAGTTCCCATGCAAGCACGCTCTTGGGCTTTTTCTGCTGTTTGTGAACCAACCGAATGCGTTTTCTAGAAGCCAGCCGCCTCAGTGGGTAACAGATTGGCTAACGGCTAGAGATAAGCGCGCTGAAAAAGCCGCAGAGAAGAAGGAAGCCCGAACCGATAAGCATCCTGATACGGCTGCACAGGCAAAACGAGCCGCGCAACGAGAAAACAAGGTCAAAGCCGGGCTGCAAGAACTCGACATCTGGCTCTCAGACCTTGTAAGAACCGGACTTGCAAACGTACAGACCAGACCTTACAGCTTCTGGGAATCCATAGCAGCCCGGATGGTCGACGCGCAAGCTCCGGGTATTGCTCGGATGCTCAAGCAGATGGCTGAAATACCAGCTACAGGAGATGGCTGGCAGGAACGGCTGCTCGGACGGATTGCCATGCTGCATCTTCTCCTGGAAGGCTACAAACGCATAGATGCGCTCTCGGAAGAAGCACAGTCTGACATCAAATCGCTTATCGGATGGACTCAAGACCGGGAAGACATACTCGCAAAACAGGGAATACGAGACAGGTGGTTTGTTGCAGGCCAGAGAGCATACGAAGAAGACAGGCTGCGAGTCCAGCGGACATGGTTGTGGGGTCAGGAAAGCCGCCGCGCTGCGCTGATTCTGGACTTCTCCCACATAAGCCAGCCGATATCAAACAACGGACTGATTCCAGGCTCGTGGATAGATGCTGAACTGGTCTTTTTCCCAGGCTCTTATCCTATTCGGGCGCTTATCAAAGACAAAGAGGCCGCACATTCGGAACTCGAGGCTGCAATCGGCTTCGATTCGATCAAAAGTGCGCTCAACACATATTCATCAGTGCTTGCGGTGTGTCCGTGGGTTGCTGTTGATGACTTCCCGGTAGTCTTACATTCGGCAAACATCATAAACAAAAACGGGCGTTGGATAATAACAGACTCCGACGGCTGCATAATGCCTGTTTCCAGGCAGTGCAGGAGCACATGGCAGATACTTTCGATAAGCGGCGGACATAAAATCGGTATGATGGGCGAATGGGACGGCGAATTTCTGCTTCCGCTGGCCGTTTGGACATCCGGCCGGTTCTACAACGTGATTGACAATGACTATTGAGCAAATCTGGAACGATATACAGACTACTGCCGTGCTTGGGACCGAAAGGCAACCTGTTTCAGTTCCCCAGTGCGATGGCCCTTTGGGAAACCTGCTGACACAAATCGAGAGTCCTTCTCAAGAGAAAATTCTGCTCTCATCCGCCACAGCGCTATTCTTATACCGCAAAGCAGGCCAGCTTCCGGCACAAGACAGCGAGTTATCGATAACGCCGTGCGACCTTGACGATCTCCCTGTCTGTGGAGAACGGCCCAGCCAGTATCTCATGGCCATGCTGAACGGACAAAGGGCTGAGTTCCTGACTGAATGGCTCGAAGCATCAGCAAAATCCGGAAAACGAGCGCCTGACATTGCACTTCCGCAGCTCCTAGACCTTACAAAGTCCAAACCTGACTTGAGAGATGCCATAATACCCGTTTTAGGCAAACGAGGCCAGTGGCTTGCATCCCAAAACCCCGACTGGTGTTTTACAAACCGGGAAGATGACCAGTCCCTATGGCAAACAGGCAACCGCCAGGCCAGAATGGAGCTTCTAACAAGGCTGAGAAAGACCAATCCTGCCTCAGCCAGAGAACTCCTGCTTTCTACCTGGGCTGAAGAGACTCCCGACGACCGTGCATCATTCCTGGACACCTTCGAGGCCGGATTGAGCCTGGAAGATGAGCCTCTGCTTGAAGAAGCGCTCGATGACCGGCGTAAAGAAGTCAGAAGAGTGGCTGCGGAACTCTTATCAAGCCTGACTGGGTCTCAACTGACCAAACGGATGCTGGAACGTGTCGAACCTTTACTGGACTTCTCGCCAGGGCAGAAAGGCGGGCTGTTTTCCGTCAACCGGGGGCCAAAGCTGAATGTAAAAATGCCCGCCGAATGCACCAAGGAAATGATACGAGATGGCATAGAACCAAAACCGATTCCGGGAACGGGCGAAAAATCCTGGTGGCTGCAGCAGATGATTGGAGCCATTGACCCGAACTACTGGTGCGAAAAGTGGAACACAACACCATCGGAACTGCTGGACCCCATCAGAAAATCAGAGTGGAAAGTGCCTGTCATGGAAGGCTGGACGCAGGCAGCAATGCGGTACAAAAATGCAGAATGGGCAGAGGCGCTGGTGATTGCCCGTTTATCAGACAAGCCAAGGTCTGACCAAAGAATGATTATGGACATAATCCCGCCAGACAGACGGGAAAAGCTGGTTCAAGCAAACCTGCCTTCAGACTTCGGACTGGCTCTCTTATACCAATGCAC
>JAKPFN010000143.1 GCA_029551395.1 Armatimonadota bacterium
TTCCGCAGATTTTCCGATTCCACAGATGGTGGATGGATATTGGTTGGTGCCTTTTGTCGGACATTGTTACTTTGTTATTGGATTTCCTTTTATTGAGTTTGTTCTCTTTCTGGCTCTTGTTGATATATATTGTACCTTCGGCAATATTAGCTACCGTTGCCCTTTGTTTACTACTGTATACAAGGTTTTCTTAGCTGTTTTCTGGAACGAACTCACGATTTAAAGCTTAAAAATGGCTGTTTGAGTTTGTTCTGACGTTTTTTTATTTCTGGATTTTCAGCCTTTTTTCAGGATACTTTGGAATTTGTTGTCCATAATTATAAGACAACAACTTAGGCAAAAAGTACAGAAAAAGTGGGGATATTTTTGGGATATTAGTGCGAACAGATGTTTGGGGAGCTTGATTGTGTGGTTTTTACTTCTGTATTTGAAACACGAAGGGCACGAAAATAGGCGAAGGACACGAAAGGCTATGGGCGGGATGTGGAGATGGAAGTTGGGGATATCCGGGTCGATCGGAGTATTGAAAGCGCAAGTCATACCAATTCCAGCAGCAATACTCAGTCGATAACCAACTGAGCCATTTATTGGAGTATGCCCAATAAATGCCTGCTTGCCAAGACTTTTGACAAATTTTTCATATAAATATTCTAATCAAGCAAGTGGTTCGTCACTTGTCAGACTTTTCATACCATTGGATGTGCAGGTATGCTTCTGGAAATTCTCATCTGTTCCAATCTGTGTTTACCAGTGGTTTCTAAGTTAGAAAAAAGAATTGCAGATGGGAGGGTGGAGTGGTATAATATTCTGTCCGGCTACTTTGTGGAACCGGACAGACAACCAGGGTAGGCAGCGTGGGGTTATCCTCACGTGTTTTACCTTCCTGCTCCGGGTGAACCGGGGCCGATTACGCCCGAAGGGAGGTGACGAAGATAGCTATCGTCAGAGACTACGAGACGCTCTACATCGTCGATCCGAATCTCACGGACGAACAAGTCCAGGCAGTTGCCGATAAGTACAAACAGATTACTACTCAGGCCGGAGGAGAAGTCCTTGCGGTCGAGAAGTGGGACAAGCGTAGACTGGCTTATGAAGTCGCTGGAAAGCGAGAAGGCATCTACATTCTCATGTACTTCCGAGGCAGCTCCAACGTCGCAGGTGAACTGAACCGCGTTATGCGGATTAGTGAAGACGTCATGAGACACATCATAGTCCGTGATGAGGTAGGACAGGCGGCAGCGGCAGTTGAACGGGCCTCGAGACCTGCACAGAAACCGGCTGAAGCTCCAGTTGAAACACCATCTGAAGCACAGGAAGAAGCTCCGGCCGCAGAAGAAGCCGTTGCAGAACAGGTTGAAGAGCCAGTAGCTGAGGCTGAAGCTCCAACGGCACTCGAACATGCCGAGACCGAAATCTCCGAAGCACAGGCTGCTGAAGAGATTGCTGCACCGGAGGAAACTCCAGCACCGGTCGAAGAGGTCGAGCAGACCGAGCAGGCAGAACAGCCAGCAGAGCCGGAACAACCGCTGGAAGAGACGGCTGAAGAAGAAAAAAGCGAATAGAATAGGCGCTTCATTCGTGTGGCCCTGGAGTAAGTTTATCACTCCAAATAGCCAGCTTTTGAATACTTGCCTGTTGCAGTTTCAAACTTGTATAATAGCCCAACCCTGTTGGATAATGTGACATATTGCCACATGGTGATTGATTGGATAATGTGTAGGAGGATATTGGAATGTTGAACCAAGTGGTGTTGATAGGTAGAATGGGAAACGATCCTGAGTTGAAGTATACGCCCAGCGGAATAGCCGTGGCAAGCTTCAGGCTCGCAGTAAACCGTAACTTCAAGTCCCAGTCTGGGGAGCAAGAGACGGATTGGATCGATATAGTAACATGGAGACAGTCTGCAGAGTTTGCAGCAAACTACCTTGGAAAAGGACGGCTGGTGGCCGTTGAAGGCAGGCTGCAGACTCGAAACTGGGTTGCGCAGGATGGTTCGAAGCGCAAGGCTGTCGAGGTCGTCGCTAATAGAGTGGTTGGCCTGGACAAGCCAAAAGAACAGGCAACAGCCGGCTATGGTGGAGCGGAAGAGTTCCCCGAGGCTGCGGGTGATGTTGAAGCGGATTACGATCCGTTTGCCGAAGAGTAATACGGAGGAATCAATATGCCCGGACCAAGAAAATCCGGCGGAGGCGGCGGCGGTAAGTTTAGAAGACCCCGCCGAAAAGTGTGCGCCTTCTGCGTAGATAAAGTCGATTTCATCGACTATAAGAACGTTGCCAAGCTGCGCAGATACGTCACCGACCGCGGAAAGATCTATCCGCGCCGGTCAACAGGTAACTGTGCGGCACATCAGCGGACGATGACTCGCGCTATCAAGCGTGCAAGAGAAATCGCCCTGCTGCCGTTTACGGCTGAATAAGATGAAAACGAGTCGGGCTTACACTCGGCTCGTTTTTGGTAAAATATCCCGGGCGCATGGCAGAAGCTGTGCGCCCGGTCGCACGTCAAAGAACAAGCTGATCCTTGGGAGATAAGATCATGAGCGTTTCCGACCTTGATAATTTAGCAAAAATGAAAGAAATCGACACCAAAGGGATGTTGGGCCTGGTCCTGGAGTTCCCTGAGCAGTGTCAAAGAGCCGCGGACATAGTCAAAGAATGGACTCCCGGCATCAAAATCGGCGATGAGCTGGATGCAATCGTCGTTTCCGGCCTTGGAGGCTCGGCTATCTCTGGTGATATGGTTGCTGCCCTCCGTGCCAAAGATTTAAAAGTTCCCATGGTCACTAACCGTGACTACACCCTTCCGAATTTCATCACAAATAACTCCCTGGTCATCTGCGAGAGCTATTCCGGCAATACTGAAGAGACTCTTGCTTCTTATGCCGACGCTCGAAAGCGCGGGGCGAGAATCGTCTGTATAACAAGCGGCGGCAAGCTCGCAGAGATGGCTAAGAACGATGGAGTCGATGTTATAACTGTTCCTGGCGGACAGCCGCCGCGTTCTGCTACGGGCTACATGTTCATTCCGATGATGTTTGTTCTGGAGAAGCTCGGAATAGTTCCTCCGATTTCCGGTCAACTGCCGGATGCTCTTGAGCTTTTGAAGAAGTCGAGAGAAGAGTGGAAGCCAGAGGTTGCATCGGATGACAACGAGTGCAAGCTGCTAGCGCGTGAGATGTATGAACGCATTCCGATAATCTACGGCTCAACAGGTATTACGGGAGTCATCGCATTCCGATGGAAGAGTCAGTTCAACGAGAATGCCAAGGTCCATGCGTTCTGGAACTCGTTCCCGGAGCTTAACCACAATGAGATTATGGGTTGGGAGCTTGCAAGCCTCGAATCAGAGCAGTTTGCGGCTATCTTTATTCGAGACCCGGAAGATAAGTCCCGTATAGCTGACCGAATCCGCATCACATCCACACTGATTCCGCGTGGTTTTATGACCAGAGACATCCAGCTTCAAGGTAAAAACTGCCTGGAGAAGCTGCTTTGGGGGTTCTATCTGGGTGATTTGGCAAGTGTCTACCTTGCATTCTGCTACAATATCGACCCAACAAAGATTACAGGCATAGACCGGCTGAAGGAAGAGCTTGCCAAGATTCCGTAGGCAGGTTTTAATCTGGTACAATAACAAAGGCCTGGGACAAGATAGAGTCTCAGGCCTTTGAATTTTAGCGAATGTCAGCAGAGCCCGGGGTCTCCGCCAACATCCACCATTGTTCTCCTAACGAGGCAATCCGTGGGGAACTACCGGAGCATACTCAATTCCCTGAACACGGAGTATTAAGCCGCCCTTACCGACCAGCCAGCCGTCGTTGGCATTCACGCAGGAGATATCATAGATTCTATCACTTGCACCGAATGCAGTAACAGGTTCAACTGCGACTTTGCCGTTTGCGTAGAACCGTTTAATCGGCACAGTGTCGTAGAACCTGTCGAAGCTGCCGGAAGTCCAACCTGTGGCGCCGGGCTTCATGTCGATGCAGTAAAGCGGCTGCCATCTGGCGAAGTTAGCGAAGTCAGTGTGGACTTGCCAAGTCCTGCCGCCATCGGTGCTTCTGAAGACAACACCTTCTTCACAGCAGGCCCAGGCATCTGTCTCTGATGCCATGCAGCAGTCTGTCAGAGTGGCAGACTGTTCAGGTCTTGATCCCCAGCCCTGGAATACGGTGAACTTGAACTCGGAATCTGATTTAGTCCAGGTTTCACCGCCATCAGTAGTGTAGTAGGCAGCGGGGCCGTCGCATATCATAATACCGTTCTTTGGTCCGGCAAACCGGATGCTTCGGATGGCATCTTTAGCCGCTTCTATTCTGTCCCAGTTCTCGCCGCCATCGGTGCTGCGATAGAGTTCTCCCCGCTCGCCGCCGACTAAGATGACATTAGCTGAAGGCGCAGCGCAGGCCAGAAGATTGGCTCCGTCACCCAGGTCTTTTTTGGTCCATTTGCCGTTTGTGCAAGTGATGATAGTACCCTGGCCGCTTACTGCAACTGCCAGAGTGCCGGATGGGTCTACATCCAGGTTGAACAATGCCTGACCGGTTGGAGAAGGCATATGTGACCATTTTTTACCGTCCCACTGAAGGATGGTCCCACCAGCGCCGACTGCGTAGCCTTTCTTGTCCGAGACCATCTTGATGGCAAACAGGTCGTTTGTGGTAACTCGTCCGCCAGGGACGATGGTTGTCCGCATATCGTAGGTATAGCTGTCTTTTGCGCCTGACCTGAAGGCCATATTGTAAGCGCCTGCTTCTATATACTGGTAGTCGGTCTGTCCGTATGCCTGGATATCGCAGAAGAACAGCGCGTTGAACCCTGCCAGGTGGAACAGTCCCCATGGATTGTCGTGTACTTCATGGCCTGTAGCGAGCATTTCTTCGCCTTTGACTGACCGGTTCGGCATGGTGAAGACACCGTTTGCATCAGTGGTACCGGAGAAGTCTTCCGGGAAGTTGACCTCGTGTCCATGATCCTGATAGAACTTGATTTTGGCGTTCGGGATTGGTTGCCCATAGGCATCAAGGACTCGGACTTTGCAGGTCCTGGGAAGGTCGAACTGATATTCTCCGAATGTGCCTCGACGCTTATGGAGTTCGTAGTTGAACACAGACGCATGCATCTCGGAATAGCTCAACATCAGTGTTGAGGTCATTAGGTCGTTTATGTGTGTGACGAAGTGTCCGTAAGGCTGAACGTGGTTGCGTTCTTTATCAAGGCACCAGTTGTAGATGTCTATCTTGCCCATCTGATGTCCCCATTCGTGCATAACCCAAGAGTAGGGGCCAGTTATGAACTCCGGATGAGGCTCATTTTCGTCGGTAAAGATTCTGGGGTACTCCACGGGGCCAAATCCCCATCTGCAGTCCCATTCCCAGTTATCCGGGGCATGGCAACTGTAGGGAGCCGGATCTGGAGTGTCTTCAGGCTCGATTACGACTTCATCCAGCCTTACTCTTTGGAGTATTCCCTGTGGTGTCGATGGATAGACGGCTTCGGTGAACATCTGGTTGATGTAACCCATTTGCATCTGTGCCCAGTCTTCAAATCCTGAGATGTTTGGATTGATTTTAGGCGCTTCAGTCTTGAACCAATCGTAAACGGACTGCCAGACGTGAAGCCTGAATGAAAATGCGTTGGTCCTATCTTCTCGGGTGTTGTTCAATTCGTTCTTCTCTTTGATGAGAAGGTTCGGGTCTGCTGTAAACCTGACGTCGTGGTCTATCCATTCGGAGTCCCAAGTCCATTGGTATGTGACAGTTGTCTGTTCTCCTGGTTCAAGAGAAGGAATCTTACCCGATTTGACTTCTTTGCCGTCGAAGAACCATTTGTAGTCGAACTCGCCTGTAGGCTGATCGCCCATGTTTTTGACTACGGCGGTAAAGGTTACTAGCTCACCTTTTTTGGGCCAGCGCTGAAGGTTTTCAGTACCTTTTGCAATGTGTGGTTTGGTCAGGCCGAGATCTCTTGGGTCAACGTTTTTCTCTTCATCGGCCATAAACTTCTGGTAGCGTGGCGTTCTAGAGATGTAGAGCACATCAATATCCGGCAATGCGAACACTGGCAGAGCGATTGCACTGATGATTATAGTTAACGCTGCAACTACCAAACGCCTTGATAGGCATCTGTTTTTCATTTACCGAACTCCTTTCTGAGACCGGGGCTTATAAACACTTACAGATACAGTCCTTTGAAGGCAGAACTGCTTTAAAGTAGTACTGAGATCTTATCCCCGGAGCCAGTTCTCAGCATAGTATGAGTAGATTCCGGGCTTCATTGCTCGGTCTACTCAGGTTGAGTAGTAAATACTACAGGATAATCAATGTCCGCAGCCGTTGATGCTGTTAAGTATTTACTATTGATGTATAGCACGACTGCCACACTATGTCAATAGACGTGGGAGCGTGTAACACATCGCCATAATACGTAAGCAGGCGGATATATAGTGTTTAGTGGGAACGTGTAACATTAATATGGTGAGATGAAGAAAACAGAATTACTATACTGGCGTCAATTCGCTGGATGATTTGCAAGAGAAGTTCAACTTGAGCTAAAATGGAAACAGTCATTGATGTTTGATACTGTATATGGTATCATACTAATAGTAACAGAGGATCAAGTATTCAGGGATCATAAAACTGTTATCGAAAAATGGCTCGTAAACACTCCTGTTGATGAACCGGTTAATAAGGTAAAAACCATTCTAAGACGAGTTTTTGGTGAAGATGCGATCTGCAAGAAAACCGGCGATTCACATCAGTTAAGGGTAAAACATCCTTTGCTAAAGGATGTTCCTGGATTTGATCCGTACGGCTACTTAAGTATACCGGTACATAAAGGTCAACGGGTAAAAGGTATATACCTAAAGAGAATAGCACACGCAGCAATGATTATTTATGAGGCAAATCAGGAGGAGAAAGGGTAGCAGGAGGAGTCAATATGCAAAAAACATTGGATTACTATCTGTCTCTAGACTATCCTGTAGAAATTCGGCGTATAGATGATAATCTTGGAGGTGGATATATAGCAAGCATTCCCAGTCTTGGTGCGCAGTCATTTGTGGGAGATGGAGATACACCTCAGGAAGCATATGAGAACCTTCAGGCTGCAAAAAAGGAGATATTTGAGGAATACCTGGAGGCAGGTGTACACATACCCGAGCCTGAGGATGTGTCAGAATACGAAGGTTATAGTGGAAAGCTGGTTGTACGTATGCCACGTGAACTTCATGCAAGGTTATCAAATGCAGCTAAACGAAATGATACTAGTTTAAATCAATATATTGTATATGCACTTAGCAGTTTTGAAGCAAAAGTAAATATGGTCGAAGAGATCAAGGAGCTGATTTCGTCA
>JAKPFN010000010.1 GCA_029551395.1 Armatimonadota bacterium
GGTATCTGGGGAAGTTGAAAGACTCGATTTTAGGTAGAAAACAGCCGGAAAGTGCGAAAAAGGCAAAATCAGCTGCACAAAGCAGCCTGGACCTCAAGCATGGAGATATTGTTGAGGTCAAAAGTAAAAAAGAGATATTTAGCACCTTAAACAGAAGGGCAAGAAACCGTGGCCTTGCGTTTGTAGGGAGTATGATTAGATACTGTGGAGGCAGGTACTGCGTGCTGGATAATGTCAGGTATCTGATTGACGAAAATACAAACACTTTTCGGGAACTGACTGATGCAGTGATGCTTGAGGATGTCATTTGCACCGGCGAGTACTACGGAGGATGCCCAAGACGATGCTACTGGTTATGGCGAAGTGACTGGTTAAAGAAGGTTTCCAGCGATTAATCTCTATTATCCGTTTTCATACTCTTGTTCGATTATCCGGACTGCTTTTCTCCAAAAATCAACGCCAGGGTTTCTTTCATGCAGCTTTTTTACTAGTCTAGCGCCGCCTGCAGCAAAGAGAATTCGTACTGCGGGATTGATGACCACTCTGTCACGGAATGGCTTTAGAACATATCCCATACCTTCTTTGTATCTGTTGAGTCCACTGGTATCTTCTATTGACTTTAACCCTATCGAGACATATCTGACTTCCCTGTGGGCAATAGCCTGCTGGGTTATAGTGAATGTAAGGGCGTTGTTAGGGCAGTAACTCAGGTAGTCAGTTGCAGAGCTTTGTTTTAGTATGTGGTAATAATCTTCAATCAAGGCACAGACTACATAAGCTACCGGAGTTCCATCTACAAACGCTCCCCATGCCTCAAATCCCTCGATTCTAGATGCAGAATCGCAATAACGCGCCCATTTTTCCTGAGAAAGAGTGTTAGTGTCTCTTTCCTGCCTGATGTAAGTTTCTTTATCTATCTCATATCCCCATTTAGCCAGTTCGCTGAATTCAACTCGTTCCACCTGGCAGAACTTCAGCGCACGTCTGGTACGGTTTCTTGCTTTCTCTTTAAGAGATGGGAAATCGTAGTTTTTATCATCAACAACGTATAAACCACCGTTGCACTCGCACTCTTCTCCATGGCAAGCGTAGCGAGCCACCACAGCAGGCCCATTGATGAATATCCGGGCAAGTTCTTTCCTGTCAGGTGATACTATCCGATGGAATGGCAGGTTAAGATAAACGAAAGGATCTGTGTTATACCAGTAACAACTGTTTGTTCTGATAATCTTATATCCCTGCGCTGACCAAAAGTCAGCAAACTGCTCTGCATTCATCCGTCCTGCCTCCTGATTTAGCCATGCGGTATACTCAAAGCATTGGAGAATTTACCCTTTTGTAAACATCGAATATGATTGCCGGTTGTATCTGTTACGCTTGTTGTGACTCATGTGTGATGTATGTTTGATACCTTTAGTCGTTGGGAAGTTAAATGATATCCATTTTATGCTGTTGGCATTACACGGTTATATACCATTTATCAGAACAATGAAAGGTGATTTATGATGCAGTTCTCTACAACTGGTCTGGATTTTCCTCGATTCTGCTCTGCATTGCGGAGCCAGCTAAAGCAAAGAAGAGGCAATAAAGCTGTAGCCAGAGTTTTGTTATCAAGTTTTGAGCATCGGCTTATTAGATTCACTACAGTCGTAATACTTCTGCTGTGCTGCTCTGGCATTTATGCGGCTGAACCGGAGCTGGATGCATATAAACTCGGTCCTGAGGATGTGGTGACTGTTGTAGTCTCACGTCATCCTGAGTTTTCGGGAGATTACTACATTCCTTCGGATGGCGTCATTAACATAGTCGCTGTAGGTCGCATAAATGTAACAGGAAAGACTCTGGATGAACTTGCAGCGATAATCATAGAAAAATTAAGCGACCGGTTAAGGGAACCTGAAGTTACTGCCATACTAAAAACACCCCGGATGCAGCGCGTATATGTTCTTGGCTCGGTAGATAGGCCCGGACTTTACGATGTAAAACCAGGATGGCGGGTTACTGAAGCGCTAGCTGCTGCAGGCGGATTGATTCCAGGCATTGAGCCTAGTGATTGTACAGCCATCATTACCAAATATGCAACAAATGAACGTAAGACTGTGAAGTTGACGGATGCACTCAGTGGTGATGTAACAGCAAACCTTCCTCTGGACAGCGGAGACATCCTGACAATAGAAGCGCAGGCAACTTTCCCGGTATATGTGATGGGTAAAGTCAGAAATCCTGGGCTTTACAGGATTCGTACTGACAGTGCAGGCCTCATGGAAGCCATAACCCTTGCAGGAGGGGCGCTTGAGGATGCATCACTTGAACGTGTGACTGTGACGCATATAGACGGCACATCGGAAGTCTTTAATCTTGTGCCTTGGATGACTAAGGGCGAGCAGGCCAAAAGAATACCGATAAGAGCCAGCGACCTCATAACTGTGCCCGAAGAGATTTCTAGGGTTGCAGTGCTTGGTTATGTCAACCAGCCTGGTTTTTACACTCTGAAGTCAGGTCAGAAGCTTACTCTTGTTGATGTCCTTGGGCTTGCAAAGGGAGTTGATGACAAGAACGCCAAAACAAGTGAAATTGCAGTGATACGCACTAAGGATGGAAAACAAGAGAGGCTTACATTTGACCTCAAGAAGTTTCTAAAATCGGGCGATTTGGAGCATAATCCTGAGATTCTACCGGGAGATGTTGTTTACGTACCTAAATCAGGAAGGGCTGATTGGGACCAGATATTCAGGTCACTCAGTTCTGTAGCGTTAATCTTAAATCCATTAGTTAATTAGACCAACGTTCTTCAAGCTATGTGAGTAAAATAGAAGAGAACCCAAGAGAAAGTATTAAATATTTTAACATTGCAGAATGAAGGGTAGATACAAGGCAGTTGATTTCGGATGTGAAAAGGGGCAATAGAATTGGGGCAAAAGTCTACTAAATTCTGCCTAAGACCGCGCAGAATAGTTTTTGCGCTAATACTCATAGACACGTTGATGCTGCTTCTATCCGTTTTTGCATCGCTGTTTCTACGGTTTGACGGCTTATCCTGGTCGACAATCAGCAGAGATTATGTATACAGTCATCTTGCCAGCCTGCCTTTTATAATCCTTTTTTACCTCTTAGCGATGAATTACTTCCGGCTGTATAATTGCGCCTGGCGGTTTGCCAGCCTTGATATTTTGTGGAATGTCATAAAGGCAAACACAGTCGGTCTGTCAGGTCTCGTTATAGTCCAGTCATTGATGGATGGTGTAATCTTCCCTAGGTCTGTGCTGGCAATCACCTTGATTACAAATATCATGCTGACAGGCGGTGTACGTATCTTACTCCGTGTATTAAGCATATTGCGCGCACACGGATGGTCTATACGGAACATACACAGGATTATGAGCCTGAAGCGGGTTGTGATTCTTGGTGCTGATGCAGATGGCGTGCGCGTGTTAAGGGCAATTAATGAAGAACCCCAGTTTCGATACAAGGTTATTGGGTTTCTAGATGATGATCCTGGTAAAAGAGGGATTTACATTAACAATATCAAGGTTTTAGGGCCTTGCAGTATGTTGAACAGCCTTATTGCGCAGAATAAGGTAGATGAGGTGATTGTTGCGCTATCGGAAACCAGTACCAGCAAAATTCAAGAATGTCTGGCAGAATGCAGGAAGCAAAAGCTGCCGGTGAAGATGGTTCCGCAGCTTTGCGATGTATTGACAGGAAAAACGGCTGTAAAACTTGTTGATTTTCGCACGGAAGATCTGCTTAGCCGTCCTACTTTAGATACCAATGTAGAAAACATTGGCGGTTATCTTTCTAGAAAAAAAGTGCTGATTACTGGAGCCGGAGGGTCTATTGGCTCTGAGCTTTGCAGGCAGATTATATCTATGAATCCGGCATCTCTTATTCTTTTAGGTCATGGAGAGAACTCCATCTACCATATTTATCGCCAACTAATCGCTGATTACCCTTGGTTTACAGACAATATCAAGGTGGTTATTGCGTCCGTTTCGAATCAGCGGCGTGTTCGCCAGGTTTTTGAGGAGTATCATCCGGATATCGTCTATCATACTGCTGCGCACAAGCACGTTCCAATAATGGAGACAAATGAACAGGAAGCTGTAAGCAACAATGTGCTGGGTACCAGTTATGTTACCAGGGCATGCGGCGTTTATGGCGCGGAACAGATGATTCTGGTCTCGACTGACAAGGCTGCAAATCCCTGTTCAGTCATGGGAGCAACCAAATGGCTTTGTGAAGAGGTGCTTCGTGCTGCTTCTGTCCACTGGCCTGCTACTGATTTCATAACGGTTCGTTTCGGTAATGTGCTTGGGAGCAGGGGAAGTGTTGTGCCGCTGTTTCGGGAGCAGATAAGTCATGGCGGACCTGTCACAGTCACCCATCCTGAGATGACTCGCTACTTCACGACTATCCCGGAGGCAGTCCGGCTTGTAATCCAGGCTGGTGCAATGGGGAGTTCAGGCAGGCTTTATCTTTTAGATATGGGAGATCCGGTAAGAATAGCGGATATTGCAAAGGACATGATTCGGCTGCACGGATTGGACCCAAAATCAGATATTCGGATAGAGTTCACAGGAATCAGACCTGGCGAAAGACTTCATGAACAACTGGTTGCGGATGATGAGTGTATTAGCAAGACTCCCTGGAATGGGCTTCTGTTGGTCAACAGACCTGACTACTATACACCGGATGAGATAACTGAGATTCTGAATCAACTGGAATTTGCAGTCGAACATGAAAGTCCTGCAGCCATCCGAAGAATACTTAAAGAGTTGGTCAAATGCTCTCAATACAGTAGTGTGTCAGAACTGGTTGACATTAAATATGATACCGACAACATCGAAAGCGCTGGCGTTAGAAAAGTGAAGTGGTAAGTTCATGATAGATTTATAAAAGGCCAGATATACGTCTTTGCAGCCAGCATTGCTGCTTTACACTAAAAGTCAAGGTTGTTATAATATTTGTTGACAGGATGGTACTGCTGGCAAAAAAGACGCCGTAGTACCTTCTAGCAGTAATCGAAAGCCCTCTTTCAAGCTGGTAGAGCAATATGATGCTCTACCAGTTTCAAGTTTATTAAGGGCGCAATATTGAGGGGGAGGCCGATGGCGATTCTTGTTACAGGCGGGCTTGGATATGTTGGCTCGCATGCAGTTAAGCTTCTAGTTGACCGAGGTGAGCAGGTAATAAACCTCGACGATTTATCCTATGGCCACGTTGGCGCAGCCAGTGGAAGTGAGGTCGTCATTGGAGATATTGGCGACGCCGGACTGCTTAAGAGTATCTTTTCCAAGTATACTATTGATGCAGTCATGCACTTTGCTGCATTTGCTGCAGTTGGCGAGTCAGTAGAGAATCCCCAGAAGTATTACATCAATAATATCTCGAAAAGTATCGTACTTTTGCAGGAAATGTTGGCTGCCGGGGTGAAGAAGATGATATTCTCCTCAACGGCTGCTGTGTTTGGTGAGCCGCAGGTGGTGCCGATTCCTGAAGATCATCCGAAGGATCCGACCAATCCTTACGGCCGTTCGAAACTGATGCTCGAGGAGATTCTGTCAGAGTACGATCATGCCTATGGACTCAAATGGACTGCCTTGAGATACTTTAATGCATCCGGGGCTGATCCATCAGGTACTATTGGTGAAGACCATACTCCTGAACATCATCTAATACCTATAGTGTTGGATGTAGCTCTCGGCAAGCGTGAGAAGGTTTCGATTTTTGGAACAGACTGGCCTACACCTGATGGAACGTGCGTCCGGGATTATGTTCATGTGACCGATCTTGCGAATGCTCACATACTGGCACTGGAAGCATTGAGGTCTGGCGCATCAAGTAATGTCTATAATATGGGTAATGGCAGCGGATATTCGGTAAAGGAAGTTATCACTGTTGCCGAAGAAGTAACAGGGAAGAAAATTGCCGCTGTTCCTGCAGAGAGAAGAGCAGGGGATCCGGCAAGACTGGTTGCCAGTTCTGAAAAAATCAAAAAAGAGCTTGGTTGGAAGCCGCAGTTCGCAGACCTTCCGACAATAATAAGTACAGCCTGGGAATGGCATAAGAACCATCCGAATGGCTTTGGAGATAAGTAGGATTTTTGTTCATGAGGCATAATCGATTATGGCTCATGAGCTAATGCATATAACCTGAGGAAAAGCCATGGACAAAGCAGAAGCCCTGGACATCATAAGGCACTCGACGGCGCACGTAATGGCGCATGCAGTTCAAAACCTCTGGCCTGAGGTCAAAATAGGTATCGGTCCAGCTATCGAAGACGGGTTCTACTACGACTTCGAGAAGGCGGAACCGTTCACTCCTGAAGACCTTGAACGCATAGAAGCCGAGATGACTCGTATCATCAAAGCAGATAAGCCGTTTACACGCCGAGAGGTGTCAAGAGAAGAAGCAGAGCAGATATTTAAGGATCAGCCTTATAAACTCGAACTCATCAGAGAGCTTCCTGATGAAACTTCGACTGTGTACGAGGAAGATGGCTTTGTCGATTGGTGCCGTGGTCCGCATGTAGAAAGCACTGGAAAGCTTGGTGTCTTTAAGTTGCTCTCGATTGCTGGGGCGTATTGGCGTGGTGATGAGCGCAACCCTATGCTCCAGCGTATCTATGGAACAGCTTGGAGCACTAAAGAAGAACTGGACGAGTACCTTCACAAGCTGGAAGAGGCTGAAAAGAGAGACCATCGGAAACTCGGTAAGGAACTGGACTTGTTCTCGTTCCAGGAAGAAGCTGGCCCCGGTCTTGTGTTCTGGCATCCGAAAGGTGCGTTGGTACGCAAGGTTATCGAGGACTACTGGCGGGACGAGCATCTTAAAGGCGGCTATGAGTTGGTCATGACCCCGCATATTGCTCGCCAGGACTTGTGGGTAACAAGCGGCCACCTGGACTTCTTCTCGGAGAATATGTACTCTCCTATGGAAGTAGAGGGCAGCCCGTATCTCATCAAGCCGATGAACTGCCCGTTCCATCTTTTAATCTATAAAGACAAGCTCCGCAGCTACAGGGAGCTTCCGATCAGATGGGCTGAGCTTGGAACGGTTTACAGATATGAGCGTTCAGGCGTTTTGCACGGACTGGCCAGAGTTAGAGGATTCACGCAGGATGATGCGCATATCATCTGCCGTCCTGACCAGTTGGATGACGAGATCATCCGCGTACTGAACTTTGTAATCAACATTCTGAGCCGGTTTGGGTTCACGGAGTATGGTGTCTACCTCTCAACAAGGCCGAAGGATAAGTATGTCGGCACGGATGAGAGTTGGGAGAAGGCTACGGAAGCACTGCGCAAAGCGCTCGAGTCAAGAGGACTTGATTATAAGGTCGATGAAGGCGGAGGAGCTTTCTATGGACCTAAGATTGATGTTAAAATAAAAGACGCGCTTGGTAGGGAGCATCAATGCAGCACGATTCAGGTGGACTTTAACGAGCCTGAGAGGTTTGACATCACATATATTGGTGAAGATGGCAAGGCTCATCGACCGATAATGATCCATCGTGCGCTTCTTGGTTCCCTGGAGCGGTTCTTTGCAGTCTTGGTAGAGCATTATGCTGGTGCATTCCCTCTGTGGCTGGCTCCGGTGCAGGTTGTTCTGCTGCCGATTGCAGATAGACATCAGGAATATGCGTATTCGGTAGCTGAGAAGCTGAAATCCCTGGGACTCCGTGTTACGGTCGATGTGCGGAACGAAAAGACTGGGTATAAGATACGCGAAGCGCAGGTACAGAAGATTCCATATATGCTGGTAGTTGGTGATAGGGAGGTTGAGCAGGGACAGGTTTCCGTACGCGCAAGGGATCGCGGAGACCTTGGCGCTCGACCAGTAGATGAGTTTCTGTCTGATCTTACGAAGGAGTTGACAGGCTCGTGATGGTTCGCTATACTATCAGGGAAAATCCGGCCGGAGAGTAATTGGCCGAACTTGAGGTGATAAAGCTATAAAAGGCGATTTCAGGGTCAACGAGAGGATTCGCGCCCGGGAAGTCAGATTGATTGACGAGAACGGCACGCAGGTCGGGATAGTTCCTGCAAGACAGGCGCTCGACATGGCCCGCGAGAAGGGTCTGGATCTCATTGAGGTTGCGCCGATGGCGAACCCTCCCGTCTGCCGGATCATGGACTACGGTAAGTGGAAGTATGAACAGGGCAAACGGGAGCGCGAAGCGCATAAAAAACAGCGTTCTTCGGAAGTAAAAGGCATCCGAATGCGCCCTGGTATTGATGAGCATGATTTTCAGTTCAAGCTCAAAAATGCTCTGAAGTTCCTTAAGGAAGGTGATAAGGTGAAATTTACTGTCATCTTCCGAAGTCGAGAGATCACCCATCCGGAGTTTGCCCGAAGGTCTCTCCAGAGGATTGCCGAAGCATCGCAGGAGATAGCGGTTGTCGAAAAGGCGCCGTCTATGGAAGGCAGGACTATGACTATGATTCTAAGTCCTAAAACTTCCACTCCAGTGTCTTAACATAGACTGTTATTGACCAGCAGTCAGCTTAGGTGTGATAACTCAACTGAGTCTGATTGCTTTTATTAGTGAGGTATAAAGTGCCGAAAATTAAAACAAGAAAAACGGCCGCTAAGCGGTTCAAGATTACAGGTACTGGCAAGGTTCTACACGGACATGCTAGAATGAACCACCTGATGATGAAGAAATCATCCTCCAGGGAACGCAGGCTCGAGATCGAGAGCCAGGTTACCGGTGGAGAGTTGAAAAAAATTAAAAAAATGCTGCCAGGCATATAAGGCTGGTAGTCGGTAAGTTAGGAGAACACGGATATGCCACGCGTAAAACGCGGCACGATGACCCATAAGCGCCATAAAAAGGTGCTGGATAGAGCAAAAGGCTACTGGGGTGGTCGCAGTCGGTTATTTAAGACGGCGAAAGAAGCCGTTATGCACTCGATGCAGTACGCCTACCGCGACAGGCGAAATAAGAAGCGGGAGTTCCGCAGGCTTTGGATTGCGAGAATCAATGCCGCCTGTCGTGAGCAGGGAATGACTTATGGCCGGTTTATCGAAGGGCTTTCAAAAGCTGGTGTGCAGCTTGACAGAAAGATGCTCTCCGAGATGGCTATTCATGACGCGCAGGGATTTGCAAAACTCGTCGAACAGGCGAGAGCACAGGTTTCCGCTTAAATGATGGGTTCAGGGGTGCGTCTCCGAGAACCCACGCAGACAATTATCGCCCAACGTCCAATCGCCAGAGATGCGTGTTGCTTTGAGCATCTTTATTGATGTCAGGCAGCGTCGAAGCTGTGGTAATTGGACGTTGCGCGTTTTACAGCCGAATATTTAGAGTTCGGCACCTGATGGTAAGAATCCACTTGAAGTGTAAGTATGACCGAGTTCGATAGAATAACAGATCTTGAAAAAGAAGCTTCTTCACGCATTGCAAGTGCTGGTTCTACTCGTGAACTGGACGAGCTTGAAGTGGAGTACCTTGGACGTAAAGGAAAGGTAACTCAACTACTACGGGCTATTGGTGAGCTGTCGGCTGAAGACCGTCCTGCTTACGGAGCGCGAGTGAACCAGTCAAAAGGAACCATTGAAGGGCTTATATCAGAACGCCGCGCACAGGTAGTACAGGAAGAAGCTAAAAAACGCTTCAAAGCAGAAACCCTCGATGTAACCCTGCCAGGACGGTTCTATAATGTAGGCCAACCGCACGTTCTGGTCCAGACGATGGCTGAAGTCAAACGGATCTTCACCGGCCTTGGTTATCAGTTCGTCGAAAGCCCAGAAGTAGAGCGTTACCGCTACAATTTTGAAGCTTTGAATTACCCGGAAGAGCATCCTGCTATGGATGAGCAGATGTCGTTTTATGTCACGGATGAATACTTGCTCCGCACGCAGACCACAGCAGTCCAAGCCAGAGTTATGGAGAAGCAGAAACCGCCTCTCAGGATTTGTACGCTGGGCAAGTGTTATCGCTATGATGCTGTGGACGCGACTCATAGTCATACATTCCATCAGGTGGACTGTTTTGCAGTAGATGAACACATCACGATGGCAGATTTAAAGGGTACGCTTGTCAAATTCTGCCAGGAAATGTTCGGAGAAGATATCAGGGTAAGGTTCAGGCCAGATTTCTTCCCGTTTGTTGAGCCGGGAGCTGAGATAGCAATCAGTATCAGCGGCGGCAGGTGGCTGGAACTGGGTGGAGCCGGTATGATCCACACTAATGTTCTGAGAAACTGCGGTATTGACCCTGAGAAATATACAGGTTTTGCATTTGGTCTGGGAATCGACCGAATGCCTATGATTAAGCATGGTATAGACAACCTGAGATTGTTCATGGAAGATGATCTGAGGTTCCTGAGGCAGTTCTAAGGAGTTAAGAAAGTTACGTGTAGAGTGCAAGGTCAAGTAATTCCAAATATCTGATTCTCTTGCTTTACACTTTTCACTTTACACTTTTCACTAATATGCGAGTTCCTGTTGAGTGGCTAAATGAATATGTAAAGCTGGAAGCGCCTGTGGAAGAGGTAGCTGATCTTCTGACTATGGCAGGTCTTGAGGTTGAAGAGATCGACCACCTGACTGCTGTAGAGGTAGCGCGCCTTGGTGGTGTTCCAGATGCAAAAGATGACCGAATTCTGATGACTAAGGTGACACCTAATCGAGGCGACTGGCTGTCTATGTTAGGTGTTGCTCGTGAGATTTCCGCTGTGACTGGCTGGAAGCTCAAAACGCCAAAACCGATAGCAAAAGGGACTGCTCCTGCTACTGAATCACTTATAAAAATCAGCATAACCGCACCAGACCTGTGCCCCAGGTATGCAGGCATCGTCATCCGCAATGTAGTTATCAAAGAATCCCCTGACTGGCTGAAAAACAGATTGATCCGTGCCGGTATGAGGCCAATCAACAATATCGTTGATATCACAAACTACGTTATGCTGGAATACGGCCAGCCGCTGCACGCATTCGATTATGATTTACTAACAGGAAAAGAGATTATCGTTCGGCGGGCGCGGGAAGGCGAGACTATTACTACAATCGACGAAATCGAGCGTAAACTGTCTGCTGATACGCTAGTTATAGCCGATAGTAATCGTGCTGTAGCTGTCGCAGGGGTAATGGGTGGTTCTGAATCAGAAGTAGGACCGAATACGAAAAACATAATGCTGGAGTCTGCGAACTTTAATGCGGTGTCTATTCGAAGGACTTCTAAGCTGCTGTCTCTTGTTACAGAGTCCAGCTACAGGTTTGAGCGTGGAGTTGATCCCGGGATCACTGATGAAGCAGCAAAACGGGCTGCAGAACTGATGCAGGAACTTGCCGATGGTGAAATTTCGCAAGGTATTGTGGATGTATTCCCCGGAAAATCTGAGCCTCGTGTAATTTTCGTTCGTCCTGAGCGTGTAAACTGGCTTCTTGGCACGAATCTTGATGTAAAGAAGATGACAGCCTGTTTGGAAGCCCTTCAGTTTTCAACTAAGCTGGCTGGTGGTGGTATCGAGGTTACGGTTCCGACATTTCGGCCGGATGTCGAACAGGAAGTCGATGTTATCGAAGAGATAGCTCGAATATATGGTTATGAGAACCTTGGTGTAACGCTTCCATCTGCCGCTGTTGAGGGCAAAGATAGCAGAGAAGGGCTGTTTACTCAAAGGCTAAGGGGCATTTTGATGGCATGTGGAATGCAGGAAGTGCTCACCCACAGTCTGATTGATCCCCAAAGCGTACAAATTAGCGGGTTGTTAGAAGAATCATTGGCCATAAGGAATCCACTAAGCGAAGATACGTCCAGGCTCCGGACTGCTCTAGCGCCGAACCTCCTGCACGTCATCTCTCGCAACAGATCTGTAGGCCAAAAAGATATCAGCATTTTCGAGATTGGTAAAGTCTATCATTGGCTTGAGGTTGGCGCTCCAACTGAGCATCGTTCACTGGCTGTGGCAATGACTGGAAGCCAGTGGAGTTGCGCCTGGAATCTCGATAAAGATGCGCTGAATGCTGATTTTTATCTTGCAAAAGGCGCGCTTGAGCGTATTTTTGATTGTCTGCATGTATCCGGCGTCGTATTTGAGCCAATTCAACATCCGATGCTGCACCCAACACGCGCAGCCAGGATTGTTGTCAACGGAACGGAGCTTGGTGTGCTCGGAGAGGTGTCTTCGGAGGTACTGGACAAGCTGGATATCCGAGGCCGTGTATATGTTTTTGAAATCGATGTTGACCGACTGATGATTCTAACACCTGAGGCGGTTGGTTATAAGCCGCTGCCGAGATTCCCGGCAGTTTACAGGCATCTGGCTGTTGTAGTAAAGCAGGAAGTGCCTTATGCCGAGGTAAAACGCCTGGTCGTGGAGTCCGGTGGAGAGATAATCGAGGATGTAGAGCTTCTTGATGTTTACACCGGGACCCAGATCAAAGAAGATGAGCGTAACCTGACACTATCGATCATTTTCCGGTCAAGCGAACGCACATTGACCGATGAGGAAGTAGCAGGAGTGCTCGAAGCCATCAAGGCAAGTCTGGTTAAAGAGTTCGGAGTTACTTTCCGGGGGTAACCACGTAAAGCAGGCTCCGATGCAGCGAGATTGCATAAGAGACCGCCATTTAGGGCGGCGAAAGGAGAGAAGAGATGGCGGTAGAGAGACGTGACAGGCTGAATGATGTAGAATCCGTTATCTGCCACTTACGTGACGTAGTATCAGCACGGGTAGTTGCAGGAGATGACGGCGAAATTGCCGAAGTCCATGTTCTGACTGAGTCTACACGGACACCGAAGCAGGTGGTGCGTGATATAGAGTCAGCAGTCATGGCCAAACTTGGCATTCAGATCGATCATCGCAAAGTAAGCGTGGCACAGATCCAATCCAACGTCAAGAGAGAAACAGGGAGGCTGAAATTCTCCGATGTATCTATCTCCCTGAATGGCAGTAGGGCTGAAGCTACTGTCCGATTAGCCCGTAATGGTTCATCTTATATGGGTACATCATCAGGATTAAGTTCCAGTAATGGGCAGATGCGATCAATCGCTACTGCTACACTCCAAGCAATTGAAGATTCCGGCTGCATTGACGGCACGCTGATGATCGAGGACCTTACAACAAACGTCACATTGGCTAATAAGGCGGTTGTAGTAATCCTCGTGAATCTGGTGACAGATAGAGGTGAAGAATATCTTACAGGTTCTGCTATAGTTAAGCAGGATTTATGGAAAGCTGTGGTGAATGCATCTCTAGATGCAGTAAATCGACGAACTACATTGATATGTGATGATTAGATAAGCTTTGAGCCAACGGCGCGAGCGGTAATGGCATGAGCGGAAGATTCAACCCGAGCGAAGCGATGTATGCACCCCTACGAGCGGTTTAGGGGTAGATCACGCGAAAGGGGTTGACAACCGAAATGAAACGTCTGTTAAAGGTGCTGATCGCTCTGGCAACACTGGCTGCTACCTGCGGAGCTAGCTTTAAGAGTTGGCCTCCTCCATAGTCTAGGATGAAGTGGACTGGGTTTGCAGGTTCTCAGATAATGCACTAACTGTAAGGTCTCTGCCAGCGCCGTTGGCTCAATACTATGAGAGAAATAGTATTGATTTTCAAGTGTTGATTTGTAACTGAAACTCGGTGTTTCTACTATAGAGATTTACCGCACATACGGCATAATTATAGATTGAGGTTAAATGATCGCCAGACTACTTTTTCATTGTGCAAGTGGTATCAGGCGAAGTTCGTTCAGTGTACTAAATGAGCAGCAAAAGGCTGTATTATTACTATTGCCGTGCTTCAATAGCTGCAGCCGTTGTAATGACTGCAACGGTCTACTGCTTAATGCCTCCTTCTGCGGATGCATTACAAGGTGCATTCGTTTTTGCAGCTTTAGCATTCATCTCCGAACTCAAACCTGTTAGTGTTCGAACAAATATGTTCGAGGTTACTATTACTGTTCCCATAGTCTGGGCATCGATGGTGTTATTTGGCCCGTTGAGCGCCATGCTGGTAGCAGGATTAGCGGTCGCAGGCGCAAATGGAACAGGATGGATATCCGCACGGGTGATGATATACTTGAGGTCGAAGAACCGAATGCCTCGGCTTCAAAATGCGTTGGCTACAATTGCAGGACCTTGGGAAGACAGAGCAGAATATCCTGCACAGTGGGTAATTCAACAGATTCTTTCAAATGCATCACAGGATGCCATTGCTGTCGGCGCTGCTGCCATCATTTATAATGCCATTGGTGGTAATATTGCCACACACGAAGTGCTGGTTTCTGTGCCTGTTGCAGAAATATTTACTCATTTCATAATTCCATTCTTCATTGCCGTCCTTGCTTACCTGTTGATTGATGAAGTCCGTCTTATTATGGCTATTATTCTTGGCGAGAATCGGCCAGAAGACACCAGGGACTGGTATAGCTTTTTCCTAAGATGCAAGATGCTGCTTATTGAATCGCTGCCGGTTGCGGCTGGTCAGTATTTGCTTCTTCCGCCTGTAACGCTGCTTATGCTTTATCTGTATGTGCATGTCGGGCTAATCAGTGGGCTTGTAGTTGTTGGCCCGTTTCTCGCGCTTCGCTCCGCTGTCCAGAAATCAGTTGAACAACAGCAGCTTTATATGGATACGATAGCTACGTTGGGTACTTATATGCAGCATTATCATCCGTATACCAGAGGACACCTCAAACGGGTTGCTGATATGTCTGAACGGCTTGCAAGAGAGTTGAGGCTCAATGCTCAGACTGTTATGCTTATGCCTTATGCTGGTCTGATGCATGACATTGGAAAAGTAGGAGTTTCTGAGGATATCTTAGACAAAGTTGGTAAGCTGACCGATGAAGAATGGGCTACAATAAAAGAACATCCGGTCAAAGGTGCTGAGATAGTATCGCACATCGAGTTCCTGGACCAGACTGTTGATTGGATTAAATACCACCATAAATGGGCTAATGGTTCTGGTTACCCGGATGACGGAGTCAAAAACGGTAAGGTGCCTATTGAAGCTGCTATCATAGCTGTTGCAGATGCGTTTGATGCAATGACCGATGACCGGGAGATGTCCATTAGCTGGGAGTGCGATTCCTGCGGCTATAAGCCTGATGATGGACAAAGGCCCGAGTTCTGCCCGGTTTGTAATGCTCCTAAACGGAGAACGTATCGTAAGCCGCTGAGCGTGGATGAAGCCATTGATGAGCTTAGACGAGGTGCGGGGACACAGTTCTCTCCTGAGGTTGTCAAAGCTTTCCTGCAGTTGGTAGATAGAGAGGGAGTCAAAGTTGGTGGAAATGTTTAGCCAATGGAATACACCTGTTATACTGGCTGTTGGCATTGCTTTAGTCATAACGCTTGGCAGCACTTACTATTCCACGTTCTATCAGCCTCGTAAAATGGAGCGGGCATATAAACGAGCCTTGTATGCCTTGGCTGCGGCTGTTGAGACACGGGATTCTGGTACCATTGGTCATGCCCGCAGAGTAGCAGATTATGCAGTTGCAGTAGCTGAAGACTTGGGTATTGATAAAAAGGAGCAGTTAAAGATTGAATATGCTGCACTTTTGAGAGACATTGGTAAGGTCAATGTTCCTGCTGCACTTCTGAATAAAAGTACCCCGCTTACCGTTGAGGAATGGGAGCATGTTAAGACTCACTCGCAGATAGGTGCAGAAATGGTGCAGGCTGTACCATTTCCATTTCTATCATATCTGTCTGACATAATACTGCATCACCACGAGTGTTGGGATGGTTCTGGTTATCCTGATAATCTTCAAGGGGAGGAAATTCCGCTTGCATCGCGTATTCTAGCTGTAACAACGGATTACGATGCAATAACATCGGACCGTCCATATCATGAATCTCAGCCTCATGAGGTTGCAATTGCTCAGATCAAGAGTGGTCGCGGGACCAGATATGATCCTGCAGTAGTCGATGCATTCCTCAGAGTCATAGAGTCCCTACGTAACAGGTGAAACAGTGTTATTTCTTGAGATAGGAGTTTTATCGGTCCTCGTTGCTTTAATAAGGCGGGGACAGATCTTTCGGCTTGCGGATTTAGAGATCCGGCGGATCTGGCTGGTCACCGTTCCGGTGGCCGTTATTCTTGCATCTATTATATTCCGTCGAACAACACCCCCGGAGATTTGGCAGCCTGTTACAGGTGCTCTTCACCTCGTTACCAGCGCTGCACTGTTTGCATTGTTTTGGTCAAACAGAAAACTTCCAGGAATCAAATGGCTTCTTGCAGGATGGCTGTTGAATTTTGCTCCGATTTTAACTAATGGCGGCCGAATGCCTGTTTCGAAGTGGGCTGTAAAGATAGCTTATGGCAGCGGGCAAGAAGGCAGAATGCTGCAGCATATATGGATGTCATCGCAGACAAAGTTCAATTTCCTCGGTGATTTCATTCCATTGCCAACTCCTTTAGTTGCCATACCAGAAGTAGTCAGCCCTGGGGATATACTGATGGCAGTGGGCTTGTTTCTTTTGATTCAATTAACAATGTGCCCCAGAAAGAAAAAAGCATCGGAGAGCAAGGGGTAGTCGATGGTGAGCAAGAAGAAACCGGACACTGGACGTCTATGGGTTGCCGTAGTGATAATCCTGCTTACTGCAATTGCGGCAGTCTTACGGTTTTGGGGACTTCGCTGGGGACTTCCGGACGAACTTCACAAGTATACTTATCATCCTGATGAGATTTTCCAGATAATTGCCATGCTGCGGCTGAATCCATTCGCGTTTGAGCTGGACCCTGGCTTTTATAACTATCCATCCGGTTACATGAACTTAGGAGCAATAGCTCTAAGAGTAGCCGATGCTTATGGAGTTGAGATTAACGAGTCACTGACTGGAGTCTACCTTGTCGCCAGAGCATTGACAGCCGCGCTTGGTATTACAGTTGTGCCTGTAGTGTATCTTGCTGGTGCAAAGTTATATGGCAAGGCTGCCGGAATCATTGCAGCTCTTGTTATTGCTATCATGCCGCTGCACATAGTCCATTCTCATTTCGCCACTGTAGACGTTCCAACTGCCACATGGGTTGCTCTGGCTTTGCTTGGTGCAGCAGCTATTGTTGACCGTCCACGGATAGGAGTATATATCCTCGCCGCAGGAGCCGCAGGGGTTGCAGCAGGGACGAAGTATACCGCTCTGCTGGTGCTGATACCTGTCCTGGCAGCGCATTTTCTGCGGGAAGATAAGATAAAATTTGCAAAACGGCTGGTTGATATCAAGCTGTGGGCTGCTGTAGTCGGATTCATCACCGGATTTCTGATTGCCACACCAGGATGGCTGTTCATGCCGGAGAAATTCTTTGCCGGACTGCTTTATGAGTTGAGACACTCTCAAACAGGCCACGGTATGGTCTTTGTGGGTAGAGGGCCCGGTTGGTTTGACGTGCTTGCCAATTCTCTTGGATACGGCCTTGGCATTGCGCTGTTGGTTTTTGGCCTGTTAGCCGTGGCGATGGCTATCAGCAGGCGCAAACGCAGCGATTGGATTCTGCTCTCATTCCTGGTGCCGTATTTTCTGCTCATTTCTTTCTCAGAAGTAAGGTTTGCTCGTTATGCTATCCCGCTTCTGCCGCCGATTGCTCTTCTGGTTGGCCGGATGATGGCAGAGGTCTACTCTGTAATGAAAGAGAGCGGCGCAAATTCAGTAATAAGGTGGGCATGGGTCGCGACCTGTGTGTTGATTATCGGTTATACCGGCGCGTATGCAGCGGCGTTTGACGGATTGTTCTCGTCCAAAGACCCTCGGACGGCAGGCGCGGAATGGTTCTTTGAGAGCGTTGAGTCGGATACCGCCGTTGCTTTTCCGACTGTTCCCTGGTTCTACTCTTTGCCGCTTGCTCCAGAGATTAATGGTGCAGTCGGTGCAGAGAATAGATACGAATCGATGTCGGATTCCCGATACCGGCTGCTTACCAACCCAGAGAAGCCCTGGGACCTCACACTGCTTGAGGAAGAAATGCCTGAATATGCCGTGGTGAGCGATTTTGAGAGTGAAGACCTGTTGAGGCTACGAGATCCCTCAGTGCTTAAGTATTTGGACTATCTCGGGAAGCATTACAGCGAGTATAAGACCTTCAGAAATGATCTCACCGTGCTGGGCATCAGCTTCGGAAAAGCTGAACAGCTTCCGCATGATCTGAAGTATATGTCCCCAACTATCCACGTGTACCGGAGGAAGTAATGGACATCCAGGTTCAGCGGTTTCTTGATTATCTCCTCGTAGAGCGCGGGCTTTCCGGCAACACGATAGCATCCTATGGACGAGACCTTGCTCAGTTCATCGAGTTTGCGAGAGAAGTCAACGCGGATGATATCACAGAAGAAGTCCTGACTCAGTTTCTAGCCCGGCTCAGGCGTGATAAGTATGCCACTACCAGTGTAGCAAGGAAACTCGCAGCGGTCAGATCATTTCTCAAGTTCCTGCGGCGTGAAGGTGTTTTACGTGGCGATCCAATGGGATTGATGGACAGCCCCAAGCCCGGTAAAATGCTTCCGAAGACTCTTACGGAAGATGAAATAGTCAGGCTTTTGCAGGCACCTGACCTGTCTGATGACAATGGCCTCAGAGACCGTGCCATGATAGAGACTCTTTATGCAACAGGACTGCGGGTTTCAGAGCTTATCAATCTTCTTGTAGAGGATGTAAACCTGAATGTTGGTTTTCTCAGGTGCATCGGGAAAGGGTCGAAAGAACGGGTAGTGCCACTTGGCGAGGTTGCTATCGAAATTCTTACGCTGTATCTGGATAAGGTGCGGCCAGTTTTCACCAAAGGTCAGAGAAGCGAGTTTTTGTTCCTCACGAACCGTGGAAAGCCAATGACCCGCGTTGGATTCTGGAAAATAATCAAAAAACACGCCCGCACAGCAGGGATAACCAGGGAAATCACTCCTCACGTGCTCAGGCATTCGTTCGCCACTCATTTGCTGGAGCATGGGGCTGATATCAGATCGATACAAGAGATGCTGGGCCATGCAAGTGTTGCTACAACCCAGGTTTACACGCATGTGACTCGGGATCACCTTCGGGAAGTGTATAAGAAATCGCATCCCAGAGCATAAGACAATAAAAACACAGGACAGGTTGAATGGCTGAGGCTATTAAAAGAGCAATTATCATTGTTTTGGATTCTGTTGGAGTAGGGGAACTGCCCGACGCAGCAGACTACGGCGATGCTGGAAGCAATACGCTTGGCAATACAGCAAATGCAGTTGGTGGTCTTAACCTGCTGAACCTTGGAGGTCTGGGACTCGGCAATATAATCCCGATTCTTGGAGTGCCGCCTGATGATCGTCCAAGAGCCTGTTTCGGAAAGATGGCAGAGAAATCCGCCGGAAAAGACAGCACTACAGGCCATTGGGAGCTAGCCGGGCTGGTCACGAATGAGCCGTTTCCCGTCTATCCAAACGGATTCCCTCCTGAGGTAATTGAACCATTTGAAAAAGCGATAGGCCGCGGCATTCTTGCCAACAAACCAGCTTCGGGAACTGAGATTATCAAACAGATGGGCGAAGAACACGTTCTGACAGGCAAGCCTATCGTCTACACATCGGCAGACAGCGTATTTCAAATCGCAGCACATGAAGAAATTGTGCCAATAGAGCAGCTTTATGATTGGTGCGAGATAGCAAGAATAATTCTAACTGGGAAACACGCCGTTGCGAGAGTCATTGCCAGGCCGTTTACAGGAAAACCAGGTTCTTTTGAGCGGACACCCAGACGCAAGGACTTCTCTCTGCCTCCTACTGCCCCGACACTACTCGATGCAGTCTCAGAGGCAGGTAAAGAGGTAATAGCAATCGGAAAAATCGAAGATATCTTCGCCGGACGGGGAATCACCCGCGCAATCCACCCTGCAGGCAACGTCGAAGTAGCTGAGGAGACAATTCTAGCCGTTGAAAACCGCACAGGAACGCTTATTATGGCTAATTTGGTCGATTTCGACATGAAATACGGCCACAGAAACGATCCTTGGGGTTATGCAGCAGCGCTGGATACATTCGATCAGCAGGTTCCCAGGTTGTTAGATGCTCTTCAGCCTGGTGATATGCTCATAATCACCGCAGACCACGGATGTGATCCAACCACAGAAAGCACCGACCACAGCCGGGAGTATGTTCCTTTGCTTGTAACCGGGCCAGGTCTGAGAACTGGAGTCAACCTCGGCACTCGCGCGTCATTCAGCGATGTAGCGGCCACCGTAGTTGAAGCATTGGGACTTAAGGCAATTACGTGTGGAACAAGTTTCCTCAACCAAATAATCTTTTAATTTTTAACATCGTTTCCACAGAGCAGGACTAGTCTTAATATTCGTGTAAGAAGTAAGAAAGAAACAACTGCTGAGGTGGAAATGCATGAGATTTCTCGTTCTCTTGCTGCTGTTGCCAGTTATGGTATCAGCACAGACAAGGTTTGGGCACGAACCTTATGGCCCTCCAAGTCCTCTCGATGTCTGCGTAAGCTCTGTCTCTGGACAAATTGCCATCGCTGAGACTGAGAAGAACCAGGTAGTGCTTCTCAATTCTGATTGGCAGGTCGAGAAGGTGCTTGGAAGCGAGTCCAGGATTGAAAGACCTGTGAGTGTGGACAGGACTCCTCAAGATGAGTTGGTAGTCCTTACCGGTGGTGATAAGCCTCGGGTAGTAATCTTAGACAGAGATGGACAACTGGTCAATGAGTTTTCTGCTCCCAAAAACCAACCACTCAAAGACCCTGGCGGAGTTGCTGTTGACGACAACGGTTATATCTATGTCTTCGACACCGGCAATCATAGAGTAGTAGTTTTTAACCGGGCAGGTAGTTATGTCTTCGATTTCAGCCATTACCTTTGGACTCGTGAATTCGAAGGTCAGAGTGAAGTGGTAACTGATCGGCTGGAGACACCTATTAGAGGAGATTTTCTTCCGGATGGCCGTTTGATCATTGCTGATTATGATGGCCCGGTTGTAAATCCCAAAACAGGTCAAAGAGGCGGCCGCTACAGCGTTTGGAAAGTCGATGTGTCTGCTAAAACAGCCACATTCATAGAATGGGCGTTTCCAGAAGTTCCGTATGAAACATCAAAAGCAGGCGATGTATTTGTTGACCGCAAAACTGGAGAAATCTTTTATGCTGAGGCTGACAGTCCACTTACAGACCACAGTTGGGTAAAGCGTTCGGCTGGAATCGGTCAGAACACTGACTATGGGTTCAATTTCTACAACTGCACCTCGCTTACTCATCCAAGAGGAGTGGCAGTTGGGAAAAATGGTGAGATTATTATTGCGGAGGCTGACAAGGGATACACATTCTCAGTGCCTCGGAGTGTATTCACAAAAGACTACAATATAGATTGGCCACGCAGGCAAAGGATTGTAAACGCAACCCAGACAAGCGTTACGATTCAGTATGACACAATGGAAGCAGTGCCGACAGTCCTTGAAGTTGCTCCAGCAGATGATTTTAAGCATCCCAAAATGCCTGCAGGCGCTAAAAAGGTCACTGGAAAAACTTATCGCTCGGATGGCAGTCTTGTTATGGCTTCAGGACAGGATGCTGCCCGTGGAGAGCGGCACCGCATTACTTTAACCGGCCTGCAGCCTGGTAAACGCTACGCTTACAGGTTCCTGGTGACCGAACGGGCATACCCGGAGATGTATTCTCAGGCTCTCATTGCTGCCACTCGGCCGCCACAAGGTAAAACGCAGTATGCGGCTACACGTATGATCATCCTTCTCTTTTCAAACATCTACCAACCGGCCGATGGTGTAACTCCGCCTGGTCCGATGACTGCGGAAGAAATTGAAGCACTGAAACAGCGGTTGGAAGTTGCCAGGATGTTCTATTGGGTGAACTCCCACTGTAAACTCGACCTTCGTTATGACTGGGTCATTGTCGATAAGGAATACGATAGATTCCCGGTTAGTCGTTATGCTTACTGGCCTGAAGATGATCACCGGGAAATAGATAGAATCCTTGCAGAAAAAGGCGTGAAACACGATGACACATCGTCTGTTTTCTGCATCTATGGTCACAGACACTGGGACCCTCAACAGAAAAAATGGGTGTTAAGTGGATCTGGCGGCAACACTTGGGGAAGTTCACACGATGGGTCTTCTTTCACTGTTATCAATGCAGGAGGAGATTCAGCCTGGTTGTTGATACATGAACATGGACATGGCCTGGATATCGGTTACTTCAACTCAGGGCACAAGTTCCACTTCAACCATTTCCATCACAACTACTTCCCTGAGCGCTACGGGTCTCATTATGACGGATGTGTAGCCATAGCCAGGGCATTTAGCGATGTCGAGTATTGGTCCAGTGTCTACGGTAAGCTGGTAGTGGTAGATGACCGCGATGGTGACGGCATTCCTGACAACGATCCGGCTTGTCCGCTGGATGAAAAACGGTTCAAGTCTGATTCCACAAAGCTGGATACGGATGCAGATGGCTTGACTGATCTGGAAGAGCTTATGGCTTATGATGGTGTTGGTGCCTATCCCGGTTTTAGTATGAGGCCGATTGCGCCATATTACCTCCCAGATCCAAGAAACAAGGATACGGACAAAGATGGCATTCCAGATGGTCAGGACAGGTATCCTCTGTATGCTATAGACACCAATATTTATAAACTTCCCGTATCTATCGATGGAAAAATAACTGCTCAGGAGTATTCCAAAGGCTTCAAACGAGTCATGTCTGATCCTGACCTTACCGGCGCGGTACAGATGGCTTATACAGACGATTATCTGGTGTTTGCAGTCAGACATAAAGCACAGGATTACAGGCTGCCTGCAATGCTCAGGATAGAGATTGATGCCAACAACGATGGAATAACAGTCGGCGCAGATAATCTGGAGATTGAAGCCAGACCTCGTGAAGATGGAACCTGTGATGTACGTACGCTTTACAACGATACTATCATCAGACAGAAGCCGACTTGGCGGGAGCAGGATTACCCGATGCCTCAGGACTGCCTGGCTCGTTGGAGCAAGGTAGGCGACGAATATCATATCGAGTTTGCTGTTCCCCGCACTTCAGAGGCCGGAATTCGGTTGAATAAGTGGAAGCAAATGGGGATTCTAATTCAGCTTAGACCAGATGGCAAGCCCATGCACCGTTTATTCCAACTTCAGCAGATGGTTGAGTTAACGCTCAGATAATCTGAGTATCAACTGCTCTGTCCGGTTGAAATGGTAAGAGGTATGAGTCAACACAACTCGTACCTCATCACTCGTAACTAAAAAAGGGCGAAGCGCTGGCTTCGCCCTTTTTTGTAAGAGCTTTATTCTTCAGCTTCGTCAGCTTCTTCTGTTTCTTTTGCTACGACTGGAAAAGTAATCTGTTTTTTGCCAGTGCCATCGAGTTTGCGGACGAACAGGAACTTGCCTGAACTATTTACACTCCCGCTATAAACAACAGCATTGCCATCAGGAGAGATATCAGGGCTGCTGATTTTTTCATTGAAAAGGCTGGTTGTCTTTCCTGTTGTCAGGTCACAGACATCGCCGCCATCGACCAGCACCTTTGTTCCATCAAGGAACCAAGCAGGCCGGGATGCATTCTTGGAAAGCTCACAGAATGTCTTAAGACCTGTTCCGTCGTTCCTTGCAGTCATCAAATACCACTTGCTTTGACGGGTATCCGAGTTCCATACCTCACCAATGAATGCAATATTTTTAGCATCTCGGGACCAGCGCGGTTTATCATCGCTGCCTTCTCTGACTCGCAGTGTTGCTTTGCCGGATTCCCTGGTCATAAATGTCTGCGGATTGATAACTGCCAGGTCGTTATCCTGAGGGATGAAACTCTGAAATGAACAAAGGATCTTACTCGGGTCCTTTGGATGCCAATCTGGAGCCAGCCACGGCTTGTCAGCCTTGGTAAGCTGGGTAAATGAGCCTGTGGCCACATCTACCTGCCATATCTGCTTGTCACATTGAAACGCAATTTTCTTACCGTCTGGAGACCATGTGGGAAGCTGGTTGTCGCATCTTTGGGTCAACTGCCGTAGATTTGATCCATCAGCATCCACAATCCACAGATTGGTAGTTGGGGATACTTCACCAGGTGTATTTGTCCTGTTGGAGATAAACGCAATCTTCTTGCCGTCGGGAGACCAGACCGGTTGGCTGTCTTCAATCAGTGCCGATGTCTGAGCCGGACAGTAAGACGCTGAAATACCTGCGATAACAATGACCGTCATTATCACTGCTAAACATGTAAAATTGCTTTTGTACCACATAAGCGGTTTATTCGTACTCCTTTCTGTGGTGGCCGCCATGCTTAATGACGTCTATGATTACCATGACGAAATCATACCAGTCATGTAGACCGCTGCGGCCAGCAATTTGTTCAGGAACAGGCCAAATGGAGTTATGGCCCATTCCTGCAGCTTCTATTATCGCTTATTCTACCCTAAAACCGATTTTACTTTCGGTAAAACGTTTTCGTCTATGCTTTCATCCGTATCTTCGAAGTGTACTCCATCGAACAGATACCAATCTTCGCGGTGGGAGACGCTTGCGCCTGGTTCGAGAATCACCAGCGGGCCAAGAGTCTCAGATTCCAGCATGCTTTGGTTGGTGAATGTCTCGAAGTTGCAGCCGTTATCAGGATACAGCTCTTCAGGGTCATAATCGAAGGTCTTGACAACAAGATGACCGTTGCGGGCATAGGCAGCCCAGCGCTGTTCGTTGCTTACACCTATCTTCTGCGGCCTGTCTTTGCTCGGATCCTGCTTCAGTATGATATATTTCGACGTAAACACGTATCTCGGATCATTGAGCTTAGTATAAGACCAGAGTACCAGGTTGCGGACAGGAAGATAGAAACGCTGGTCTGTAACCTGGCCTGGATAATCAGGCAGTGAAGGATGCGGAGCATAAGGTTCCTGAGGAATTACCAGCTTTCCGCCGCTTGTCATGACTGAAAGCGCCCACGGAGCCATCTCGATGTCCCACAGGTTGTGGTTTGTTACAGTGTGAATCACCTCAACATGGTTTTTATCTGAGTCGAGTGTAACCTCTACTTGCTTTTGCATTCCCGTCCTGGGATCGGTCTTAGTTATAAGGACGAGTGTATCGCCTTCCATTCTGTATTCAACCGGGGAATTATCTGCTTCATAAGTTCTTGGGTTAACTTCAGGTGCCAGCCAGAACCTGTGTCCGCCGTAAGATTTATACTCATCTCCGCCAGTTTTTCCCAGCAGTTCCTTGTTCTCATAAAACTCGTTATCCTGGCCGATGAAACCAAAACGGATGATTCTCGGGCCGACATCTGTTGTGGCAATCAATTCTATTTGATCGTTAGATAACCTGATGCAGTTTGGCCAGCCGCCATAGTTTACTTTTTCCACTTGAACTCCTTTCCCAACACGCTCCATAGATGATGGCGTATTAAAAGCATTTTTTACTGTTATTTATCAATGGCTCCATTATATCAGTGGAGATTATAATCTCCCGGATAATGAAACACATTAAGGCTGCTTACTTTATATGCCCTTAGGCACGAGATGTCAAGGATAAATCAAAGGCCGGGGGTGAAATAGGGAATAGGTTTACAGCTTTTTACCAGGATTTACCAGTCTTTTAGCGCCTCAAGTTCTTCCTGATTTGACACCCTTACCCTGTGGGCATATAATCTTGATGGGATTATTGAGTCATCAGGAGATTGGAAGCTCGCTGTGCCACCGCAACGTTGCGCTGTGACGCGAAACGGGCGGCGTTTTATTTGCTTAACCAATTCACCTGTTGGACCGGGCACTATTACTATCTGAAAAAGGAGGTCAGACGTTGCACATAGCACGACTGGCGCTCGGCAGGCGGTTGTTTGTTATCGCAGGCTTGAGCGCGCTGATCCTTGCGGGGTTCCCGGGGATATCGTGGGCTGGGGAAGCCATAGAACTTCCTACCTTCGATAATCTCTACCTAATGTGGCCCGCAATCATAATTGTTGCCATAAGTGCCATAATTGCTCTTCTATTCGGCGCAATGTGGTGGGTAGCCATTATGAAGCAGGATCCGGGATCAAAAGGTATGGTCGAGGTATCTAGAGCCGTTAGAGAAGGCGCTTGGGCTTATCTTATGCGGCAGATGAAGACCATGATCTGGTTTGTCATCATCATATTCATCGGACTTTGGTTCATGTATAAAGGAGCCGAGGGCTTCGATGCCATAGGACGATGGGGTATACCTGTTTACCTTGGCGTGGCAATTGCCTTTGTTATGGGTGTTGGTGCGTCATACCTTGCAGGACTTGTCGGTATGATGATGGCCGTCAACGCAAACGCCAGAGTAGCCAATGCGGCGCTTTCCAGCTTTAAACGAGCCCTTTATGTTGCTTTCCGGGCAGGTGCTGTTTCCGGAATGGCTACGGTTGGACTTGGTCTTCTGGGTGCATGTATCGTATTCTACATGTTCCAGGAAGAATCAATGAAGGTACTCATCGGGTTCGGATTTGGCGGATGTCTTGCGGCTCTGTTTATGAGGATCGGTGGTGGTATCTACACTAAGGCTGCTGACGTGGGCGCTGACCTTGTCGGTAAGGTCGAGCAGGGAATCCCTGAAGACGACCCCAGAAATGCCGCTACGATTGCTGATAACGTCGGAGACAACGTTGGAGACTGTGCCGGAATGGCTGCAGACGTTTTTGAGTCCTACGAGGTAACTCTGGTAGCTGCAATCATCCTTGGCGCTGCTGCTTCTACAGTTATCGGCGGCGGACCTGCTGTTCTTGCACTGGTTGTTTACCCGCTGCTCATCAGAGCGGTCGGTGTGTTTGCATCCATCATCGGTATATATTGCGTTGTCGGTAAAGATGACATGGATATGGACCCGATGAAGCCTATCAACACCGGCTATTGGATATCTGCAATCCTCTCTATCGTAGGGTTCTTCGTTGTTTCCTCGATTGTCTTTTCCAGACAGCCGATCATTGTCAATGGCAATGTAGTCGAATGGTGGAGATTCGCTACTGCGAACGTTATGGGTATCGCGCTTGCGCTTGTGATAGAGCGTCTGACTGAGTACTTCACGTCTACGCATAAGAAACCGGTTACTGAGACCGCTAAAGCCGCTAAGTCTGGCCCGGCGACGGTTATTCTGTCCGGTTTTGGTGCAGGGCTTGAGTCCAGCGTATGGAGCGTTGTTGCGATTGGTGGAGCCATTCTTGGTTCCGTTCTGCTTTTCGGTAATCCGCAGCTTGCTGCTTACGGTATTGCACTCTCAGGCCTTGGTCTTCTGGCTACTACCGGCTTTATGCTGGCAATGGACACCTACGGACCGATCTCTGACAACGCAAACGGCGTCTTTGAGATGTCAGGCGCGCTCAAGGAGCCTGGAGTCAATCCCAACGCTCACAAGATCGTTCACAAGCTCGATGCTGTAGGCAACACTACAAAGGCTCTGACAAAAGGTCTGGCTATCGCTACTGCAGTTATTGCTGCTGTTGCGCTGTTCAGCTCATTTATGGCGGATGCCGGACTTGAGGCAATCAGTATCAATAAGACCAACGTCTTCTTAGGTCTGCTGATTGGCGGCGCTGTCCCGTTCCTGTTCAGTTCCTTTGCAATCAACGCGGTAAGCCGTGCTGCATTCCAGTTGGTTGAAGAGGTTCGCAGACAGTTCCGCGAGATCAAGGGAATCATGGATTATGATCCCCGCTCCGGTTCTGATAAAGGTAAGCCTGATTACCAGAAGTGCGTTGCTATTTCGACTGCTGCTGCACAGAAAGAGCTTCTCAGCCCGGCTATTCTTGCCGTCAGTGCTCCTATTCTGGTTGCTTTTGGTCTTGGACTTGAAGCGCTTGGCGGATTCCTCGGCGGAGTTATTCTGTCGGGGCAGTTGATGGCAGTGCTTCTCTCCAATTCAGGCGGTCTGTGGGACAATGCAAAGAAGAAGATAGAAGACGGTATGTTCGGCGGTAAAGGCACCGAAGAGCATAAGGCTACGGTCGTTGGCGATACTGTTGGTGACCCATTCAAGGACACCGCAGGCCCTGCGCTGAACCCGTTGATCAAGGTTATGAACCTGGTAGCTGTTCTGATCATCCCTGTGATGGTCACAATAGAAGCCGATGGTTCTCTGCATACCAAGATCCAACCGCTCTACGAAAGCATCACTCCTGTTGCTCTGATAGTCACAGCAATTGCTTTGATAGCGCTTACTGGAGCTACTATGTGGAGCAAGCGTGGTGGTATTGATGTAGATACGAGCGCTGAATCTGCTGCAGTCGCAACAGAAAGAGAGACTGTGGAGGTCTAACCTGCTTCCGCATCGATTAGTATAATAAAAGGACGGGGGAACACCACCTCCGTCCTTTTTACATACTGTATAGTTCATCTTGTTGATTGCCTTGCTTGGAGGTTAAGGATGAGAAGCGTGTTTACATCTGAGTTCTGGAGACGCTTTCTGTTCGATGTTGGAGAAAGTGTACTGCGCTCGATATTTGAGATAGCATTTATTATCGTTCTCTTCCTGATAGCCCGCGTAGTTATCTTCCGGTTGATTGACCGTGCGATGGCTGTTGCAGAACGTCGAGAGGAAGATGGCAGCAGACCGTCTTCTGCAGCCAGAATACGCACATTAGGAGGCCTCCTGAAGAGCGTTTCAGCTTACGTTATCGGCTTCGTTGCTTTCGTGATGATAATCCGGGCGTTTGGCGTGAATCCGTGGGCGCTTCTGACTCCTGCAGCAGTGATTGGCCTGGCGGTAGGCTTTGGTGCTCAGAAACTCGTTAAAGATGTAATTACTGGCTTCTTCATACTGCTCGAAAACCAGTATATGGTTGGTGAATATGTCACCATCGGCACAGTTACAGGCATAATTGAGGGAATAGAGATGCGGACGACCAGAATTCGGGACGATATAGGCAGACTGGTCATCATCGCAAACGGAGATATCTCTCAAGTTACCAACCACTCGCGGGGCGCGATCGTTGTTACTATAGATGTCGCCGTAGATGCTGGTTCAGATGTCGATACAGTGTGCAGGATACTTCGCGAGACAGGCACACAGATGGCTGAAGAACGTGCGGATGTTCTTGAACCTTTTACGTGTGAAGGTGTGGCTGCTATGGACAACACTAAGATTACCTTAAAGCTTACCGGAAAGGTTCAACCTGGAGCAAGGCAGGATGTAGAAATGAGCCTCCGCAGACGTGTCCGTGATGCATTGATGCGAAATGAGATAGAGATAGCGTAAATTGCCTGTGGGTGCTTTGAGTTATGGTAATAAATTATGCTCTCGAAGCCGGTCAATCAGCGAGGAAGTCAGGTTGTAGTTGTGAAGGTCTTCTAAAGGCACCCATCGGCAGTCTACAGCATCCGTGGCAGCTCGTATTTCACCAGCAGCAAACGTGGCGAAGTAATCTATTAGCACATAATGAAACAGTATAATATCATCGTGCCTGACAATCAGGTCGTAAACTCCGGCAAGTTTTCCTATATTTATCTCTATGCCTGTTTCCTCAAGAACCTCTCGCTTTAAGGCTTCTTCGGTTGTTTCACCAGGCTCTATACTGCCGCCGGGAATCGACCAAAGCCCAAGCCCTGGTTCTGAACCTCGTTTTACAAGAAGGATTTTGCCATCTCTTATGACAATTGCTGCAACTGCCGGTACGGGATGTCTGTGATGAGTATGCATAAATAATCATTCTTTATTTGATGTATAATATCCTGCAGCACAGTAGAATACCTGACAATTCTACCTGTTTCGATTTGATTATGCTGCAATGGTATTGACATCTTTGGCTGTGTTTGTTATATTTCGATTAGGAGATCGTATTAAAATGAGATTTGTCGTGTTAGGGGTAAAGACGAAATGGGTCTGGCGTGGCTCCAGCAATAGTGGGGTCCGTCCAGTTGAACTTGCCTAACTGCGATAATCGATTTTAGTATTACAGAGCCGTGGACGATCCCACCGGATAGTCCGCGGCTTTTATGGTTTATAATATAAGACGAAAGGCCGAGGATGCTCTATATCCCCGGCCTTTTGCACAAATACAGGAGAGACAGATGGTGAAAAAAAGAATATTGACTGGAGACAGGCCCACAGGCAGGCTTCATCTTGGCCATTACATTGGTTCGCTGCAAAACCGAGTGAAAATGCAGAAAGATTATGACACGTTTATCATCATCGCCGATGTGCAGGCGCTTACAACAAACTGGGACAACCCGGACAAACTTGCTCACGATGTCCGTGAAGTGGCAAAAGATAACCTGGCTGCAGGCATCGATCCTGAGAATGCAACACTGTTCGTTCAGTCTATGGTGCCGTCTATAGCTGAATTGACTGTATTCTACTCGATGTTTGTCTCTGTAAATGTTCTGCGGCATAACCCGACAATCAAAACTGAGGCAGCACAGCATGGTTTCACGGACATGACCTACGGATTTCTGGGCTACCCGGTGAGTCAGGCAGCGGATATTACATTCTGCAAGGCTCATCTTGTCCCGATAGGCAAAGATAACGTCCCGCATGTCGAACTGACAAGAAAGATAGTCCGCCGATTCAATCAGCTCTATGGAGAGGTGCTTGTAGAGCCTGAGATGGCCGTTCAGGAAACGCTGGTAGGCTTGGATGGCAATGCAAAGATGAGTAAAAGTCTGGATAATGCAATTTACCTTACCGATTCGCCGGAAGAAGTGGCAAGAAAGATCAGAGTTGCTATCACGGACCCTGCGCGCATCTACAAAGACTATCCTGGTCATCCGGAAGTCTGCACTGTCTTTACTTATCATCAACAGTTTAGCGGAGAGTTCGTCTCAGAACTCGAGCCAGCGTGTAGACGTGGTGTTATCGGGTGCGTAGAGTGCAAAAAACGCCTTACCGATTGCATAAACGCTCTACTGGACCCAATACGCGAAAGACGGGCGTTTTACGATGCGCATCCTGACATTGTAGACGATATCCTGCAGGCTGGCACAGCAAAGGCTATCGAGGTCGGAGCCGAAACACTGGCTCAGGTTAAGGATGCAATGAAGATAAGCTACTTCGACAAGCAAGGAGCGCCAAACGTTGAGTGTATATTATCCTGATAGAGAAGAATTCCGCTCTCAGGCAAAACCAAACACGCTGATCCCGGTCTACTGTGAGATTATGGCGGATATGGAAACCCCTGTCTCCGCATTCAAGAAGATCGGCGCAGGCAGCCATTCGTTTCTGCTGGAAAGTGTGGAAGGTGGAGAACGGATAGCCAGGTTTTCATTCCTTGGTAGCAATCCCAGGCTTGTTCTAAGCAGCAGGGGGCGTACTGTAGAGATGCTGCATTCCGATGGATCGGTCGAGCATGTCGAATTGGAACCTGACCAGGACCCTTTACACATCCTCGAAAGGGAAATGAACAGGCTGGAATGGGCTGCCAACTCTGAGTTGCCGAGGTTTTGCGGCGGGGCTGTAGGCTATATGGGCTATGATATGGTCCGCTTTTTTGAAGACCTGCCTGATTCCGCTGAAGCAGACCTGGGATTGCCTGATTGCATCTTCGCTTTCACGGATACACTGCTCATATTCGACCATCTAAAACACAAAATCCGAGTTCTTGCAAACGCCCGAGTGGAAGATGATCCCGATAAAGCATACGATGCAGCAATCGAGAAAATAGACAGGTTAGTTAATCAACTGAAAAAGCCTCTTCCTCTTTCTGATGCTGTTTTTGAAGGTAATAATACGCCTGATTCCCATCCGGTGACCTCGAATTTCACCTGTAAAGAGGACTTTGAACGGGCTGTAGCTGAGTGTAAGGAATATATAGCATCTGGAGACGTGATTCAGGTGGTGCTGTCTCAAAGGTTCAGCACATCAGTTAGCGGCGATCCATTTGATGTCTACCGGGCTTTGCGCTCAGTCAATCCTTCTCCATATATGTATTACTTATCTTTTGGCGATATTAAGCTGATAGGCTCATCTCCCGAAATACTTGTTACAGCAGAACAAGGCAATGTAGTTACCAGGCCGATTGCAGGGACAAGGCCGAGAGGACAAACAGAGGAAGAAGATATTTGTCTTGCTGAGGAACTGTTAGCTGATGAGAAAGAACGGGCAGAGCATATCATGCTTGTCGACCTTGGGCGAAACGACATCGGCCGCGTATGCGAATACGGCAGCATAAAAGTGGATGAACTGATGCAGATAGAGCGTTATTCTCACGTTATGCACATAGTATCGAACGTCCGAGGCAAGCTGCTTGCCGATAAAAACCAGTTTGATGTGCTACGGGCTGCATTTCCTGCGGGAACAGTCTCAGGTGCGCCGAAAATCCGGGCGATGGAAATCATAGACCAGTTGGAGCCGACTCGCCGAGGTCCATACGCAGGCGCAATAGGCTACTTCAGCTACTCAGGTAATATGGATACCTGTATAACTATCAGGACTATACTTATACATAATGATACAGCCTACATTCAGGCTGGAGCTGGTATAGTTGCAGACTCCATTCCAGAAAACGAGTATCAGGAGACTGTCAACAAGGCTGCGGCTATGCTTCGCGCACTGGATATGGCCAAAACCGGGCTTCAGTGAGGTAACAGCATGATATTGATGATAGATAACTACGACAGCTTTACCTACAACCTTGTCCAATATCTTGGAGAGATGGGCCAGGAGTTAAAGGTGTTCAGGAATGATAAAATCACCATCGAAGATATCGAAATGATGGCCCCGGACAGTATTATCATCTCTCCTGGCCCCTGTACTCCAAAGGAAGCAGGTGTCTCGGTAGATGTGATAAAGCACTTTGCTGGCAGAATCCCGATTCTTGGCGTGTGCCTCGGGCATCAAAGTATAGGATATGCCTTCGGAGGCGAGGTAGTGCGTGCTGACAGGCTTATGCACGGCAAGACTTCGATGATACACCACGACAATAAAGGTGTATTTGCTGGACTTCCTAACCCGTTTCAGGCTACCAGGTACCATTCCCTCGTCGTTCGCAGAAAGACTATGCCGGAATGCCTTGAAATAACTGCTGAGACCGATATTGGAGAAGTCATGGGTATCAGGCACAAGGAACTTCCGGTCGAAGGTGTTCAATTTCACCCAGAATCTATCCTTACATCGCACGGAAAGGAACTACTGTCTAATTTCGTGAGAGCCAGTAGTAGGAATACGACATGATAAAAGACGCCATACGCGCTGTAGTGGAAGGCAGTTTTCTAACGGAAGACGAAGCTGCAGCAGCTATGAATGAAATAATGAGTGGTGAGGCTACACCTGCACAGATTGCCTGCCTGATTACTGCTCTCAGGATGCGTGGTGAGACGGTAGACGAGATAACAGGCTTTGTCCGTGTAATGCGCGAGAAGTCGGTAAAGGTAACAAGTTCCCGCATGCCTCTCATAGACACCTGTGGAACCGGTGGAGACAGGCTGAAAACGTTCAATATCTCAACTACGGCAGCTTTTGTCGTAGCAGGAGCAGGTGTGGCGGTGGCGAAGCACGGAAACCGGGCAGCATCCAGTAAGTGTGGCAGTGCCGACGTGCTTGATGCATTGGGTGTCAAGTTCGCAATGCCTGCGGAAGATGTAGGAAAGTGTATCGATGAATGTAGTATAGGGTTCCTTTTCGCTCCGGCGCTGCATCCCGCGATGAAACACGCAGTAGGTCCAAGAAAAGAGATAGGTATCCGCACGGTGTTCAATATCCTTGGGCCTATGACCAATCCTGCTAATGCGAAGTACCAAGTCATCGGAGTGTTTCTGCCGGAGTTTTGCGAGCTTATGGCAAAGGTTCTGGTAAGGTTGGGCACGGAGCGGGCGATGGTTGTTCACGGTATGGATGGTATAGATGAGTGCTCTACCTTCGGCCCTACGCTTGTTGCTGAGATATCGTCAGGAGAAGTCGCTATCAGTCACAAAAATCCCGCAGATTTTGGTTGTAACATATCCAGTGTTGATGAGTTGGCAGCAGGAGAATTGCCTGAAGAAAATGCGGAAATGCTGCTTTCTGTATTGAAGGGCGAAAAAGGGCCTCGGAGAGAGATTGTCCTGGCTAATGCAGGAGCCGCGTTCTATGTAGTAGGAAAAGCAAGAGATTTGAAAGAAGGCGCTGCAATGGCTGCTGAATCGATAGACTCCGGGGCTGCCCTTAAAGCGTTAGAGAACTTGAAAAAATTCACGGAGGAATACCAGCAGGTTGATTCTTGACGATATAGCAAATGCAAAACGAGCCGAAGTAGAAGCTCGCAAGATAAAAATTCCCGTTCTATCAATAGATGATGCTGCACCAGTGCGGGACTTTTTTGCAGCAATCGCAGGCAAAAAAGGCACAATCCCAAAGGTTATCGCTGAAGTCAAAAAAGCGTCGCCATCAAAAGGTGTAATACGCCCGGACTTCGACCCGATCAAGATATCCAGTGCATACGAGTCAGCCGGAGCAGCAGCAATCAGCGTTCTGACGGATGAGCAGTTCTTTCAGGGGCATTTAAACTACCTTACTCAGTGCAGGAAGAACACCAGTCTGCCAGTGCTTCGAAAGGATTTCATCATAGACCTTTATCAAATAGATGAGGCACGCGCAGCTTGTGCAGATGCTGTGCTTCTAATAGCAGCGCTGTTAGATACTGCTCATCTCCGTGCGTTCCGAGAACATGCGGAAGGTCTTGGGATGTCTGCGCTGGTCGAAGTGCATAATGAGCAGGAATTGGATTCGGCTCTTGAATCCGGTGCTAACATCATAGGAATCAACAACCGGAACCTCTATACCTTTGAAGTAGACATGAAGACAACATTGCGCCTTGTTCCGAAGATTCCTGAAGACAAGATAATAGTCAGTGAAAGCGGAATCAGAACAAAAGAAGATCTGGCTCAATTAGCTGACTGTGGAGTTAACGCTGTCTTGATTGGTGAGACGCTGATGAGGGCTTCGGAACCAGGTGAGAAGCTGCGGGAGTTGATTGGCCAATGAGAACACGAGTAAAAATCTGCGGAATTACCAACCTCGAAGATGCTCTCGCTGCTTGTGAGTTTGGAGCCGATGCCATCGGTTTTGTTTTTGCAAAAAGTCCCAGGCAGATTTCAGCCGAGGCTGCTGGAGATATAGCAGACCACCTTCCGCCATTCATAAAAACAGTAGGTGTCTTTACAAACGATGACCAGGAAGTCATCCGTGCTGCTGATTGGGTTCCTCTGGACCTCATTCAACTGCATGGAGAGCAAAGTGACCATTTTGCCGACCTAATAGGTGCTGGCAGAGTCATCCGTGCTATACGGATACGTGATGAGGAGTCCTTAAAGCAGTTCGAAAGATGGAAATCTGGTGCAGCATACCTGCTCGATACCTGGGCCAGCGATAAAATGGGTGGAACTGGAGGCACATTTAACTGGGAGATAGCCAAAAAAGCTAAAGATTACGGTAAACCCGTTATTCTTGCCGGTGGGCTTACCCCAGAAAATGTAGCTGATGCAATCAGGGCAGTCCGGCCTTATGCAGTTGATGTTTCCTCAGGTGTAGAAATCAGCCCTGGGAAGAAAGATATCAGGAAGATTAAGGAGTTCATAGACAATGTTAGATCAGCCGACGAAAACGCCTGATGCTTTAGGGCATTTCGGGCCTTATGGCGGGCGTTATGTGCCTGAAACGCTGATACCCGCGCTCGATGAATTGAGTGCTGAGTATGAAAAGGCCAAATCAGACCCAGCGTTTCTTAAGGATTTAGAATACTACTCAAAAGAGTTTATCGGTAGACCGACACCCCTTTACTTTGCAGAAAGGTTAACAGAGGAACTGGGTGGCGCGCGTGTTTATATCAAGCGGGAGGATCTCTGTCACACAGGAGCGCATAAGCTCAATAACGTGCTCGGGCAGATTCTGCTTGCCAAACGTATGGGGAAACCTCGAATCATTGCAGAAACAGGCGCAGGTCAGCATGGTGTCGCTACTGCCACGGCTTGTGCCTTGTTTGGTTTCCAGTGCGAGGTCTACATGGGCGAAGAGGACATAAAGCGTCAGGCGCTCAATGTGTTCAGAATGAAGCTTCTTGGCGCAAAGGTCCGGCCTGTCACTACCGGCAGTAAGACACTCAAAGACGCAACCAGCGAGGCAATCAGAGACTGGGTCACCAATGTCCGCGACACGCACTACATCATAGGATCAGTCGTTGGCCCACATCCTTACCCGATGATGGTAAGAGACTTCCAGTCAGTGATTGGCCATGAGGCTAAAGCTCAGATTTTAGAGAAGGAAGGACGGCTGCCAGACTATGTAATCGCTTGTGTAGGCGGCGGGTCGAACGCTATGGGTATTTTTTATCCATTCTCTGATGATCCAGAGGTCAAGCTGATAGGTGTAGAGGCTGCCGGGCATGGAATTGAGACCGGAGTCCACTGCGCGACACTTGGTGTTGGATCGCCGGGAGTGCTTCATGGGGCTATGAGCTATCTTCTCCAGGACGATTACGGCCAGGTCCTGCCTACCCATTCGATATCCGCAGGTCTTGATTACCCCGGAGTCGGGCCGGAACACTCTTATTTCAAAGACAAGAACCGCGCTGCCTATGTTGCCGTCACGGATGAAGAAGCGCTGGATGCATTCCGGTTCCTTTCCCAGATAGAAGGTATCATCCCCGCACTGGAACCAGCACATGCGGTGGCGTATGCGAGAAAGTTCGTACCTTCATTGGGTAAGAATGAGTTGGTGATCGTTAATCTATCCGGCAGAGGCGATAAGGACGTCGAGTCGGTTTCGAAAATTATGGAGGTGCCGGAATGAGCCGGATAGAAAAACGATTTAAGGAACTGAAAGACTGTGGTGAGAAGGCGCTGGTCTGTTTCCTGACAGCGGGATATCCAGACCTTCAAACCAGTGAGGAGTTGATTTGTGAGGTAATTAGATCAGGTGCGGACATAGTCGAGTTGGGAGTGCCTTTTTCAGATCCGCTTGCTGACGGTCCAAGTATCCAGGCAGCATCGGATCGAGCGCTTGCAGCCGGTGCGACAATACATAAAGTGATGGACCTGGTCAAAAATGTGCGGAAAAAGGTTGATTCACCGCTCGTTCTTATGACATACTACAATCCAGTGCAGAAGTTCGGGCTTAATGAGTTTGCCCGGACTGCGGCTGATGCCGGAGCTGATGGTGTTATTGTGACAGACCTTCCGCCGGAAGAAGCCGGTGAATGGAAGGCGGCTGCACAGGCTGCGGGGCTTGATACGGTCTTTTTGCTTGCCCCGACTAGCACTGATGAACGGATTCGGCGCGTGGCAGAAATGTCCAGCGGGTTTATCTACTGTGTCTCTCGCACAGGAGTCACAGGGAAGCGAAGTGATGTGCCTTCTGAGGTTGGCGATTTGATAGAAAGGATCAGATTAGCTACAGACAAACCTGTGGCGGTCGGTTTTGGGGTATCTGCTCCTGACCATGTTAGAGCTATATCGAAATGGGCTGATGGAGTTGTCGTTGGAAGCGCTCTTATAGACCTGATCGCTCAGAACAGTGGCAACAATGTCATTTCGGAGGTAAAATCTTTCGTTTCGGAGTTAAAATCTGCCGCGCGGGAAACATAAGATATAGTAGTAAAGCGCAGGATGCTGGTATCTTGTGCTTGGGAGAAGCAATGGTGTTCTCAAAAGAGCAAATGGCAAAAGTTATGGACTACACTCTCCTCAAGCCTACGGCTACAAGAGATGATGTAGTCCGGTATTGCGAGCAAGCCAAGCAGTATCATTTCGCAACGGTAGTCGTGTTCCCGTTCTGGATTCCGGTTGCTGCCAGAGAGCTTGCCGGTTCGGATGTAAAGACCGCAACGGTCATTGGGTTCCCTTATGGCACCAATGGCAGGGCTGTTAAACTCTATGAAGCAAGAGCAGCAGTCACAAACGGTGCTCAGGAACTGGACGTTGTGATGAATATATCAGCGCTTAAATCAGGGGAGATATCAATCGTCGAAAGAGAGATCAAAGAACTGGTAGACACTACCAGGGCACTTGGTATGACTGAAGATGCCAAACGGATGCTGATCAAGATCATCATTGAGACATACTATCTCACGGATCAGGAAAAGCGCATTGCCTGCCAGATAATAGCCGATGCCGGCGCTGATTTCATTAAAACATCGACCGGAACCGCTCCAGGTGGAGCTACCATAGAAGATATTCGGCTGATTAGAGATGTCGTAGGCCGCGAGATAGGCGTGAAGGCTGCAGGAGGAATAAGGACTCCGGCACAGGCGGTGGCAATGCTGGATGCAGGTGCAAACCGCATCGGAACGAGCGCTGCTGTCGAGATTTTCGAAGCCTATCGTCCCGAGGACTTCATGCAGGCTACAGAACGGCGGCGGAGGCAGTAATCGGTATGGCTGAAGCGGCGAGAACGTACCGCGCAACTGCGATTGTGCTTCGACGTATCAATATAGGTGAAACAGACCGGGTTGTAACGCTGTACACACGCGAGCGGGGCAAGCTTTCAGGTATTGCAAAAGGCGCACGAAAGCACTTGAGCAAACTTGCCGGTGCAACGGAGTTGTTTACGTACGGAAGATACTTCCTTGGAGTTGGGCGTGAGCTAGATGTCATCACCCAGGCGGAAGTAAAGGAGTCGTTCCCAGGGATTCGGCGTGACCTCAAGCGCATCGCTCATGCAACCTATATCTCCGAGCTTGTCAATTCAATGGTTGAAGAGCGAGAGGCAAATTATGACCTGTTCGATACGCTGTTATCGTCGCTCTATATGCTGGAAGGTGGAGTTGATCCGGAAATTGTCGCTCGCCACTTCGAACTGCAGATGATGTCCTTGATGGGTTATCGGCCTGAGTTGGACACCTGCCTGAGGTGTGATAAACAGCCTTCTGATGAAGAGATTGCTTTCAGCCCATCGCTTGGCGGACGAGTGTGCGGGGAGTGCGGTCCACTGCCTGATGACGTGATATATCTGAGCAATGACACGCTGGATGTTATGCGTTTCCTGCTATCAGCAGAGCCGCAAGCACTGAAGGACCTGCATCTGCCGCCTGATGTGAAAGAGGAGTTGTTCCGCGCTATCCGATGGTATGTGCGATATCGGCTGGATAAAGATGTCAAAAGCTCGGAATTCATCCAGGCGCTGGCAGCAGTTGGAACAGGCGAAGAATTACAGGCAGAAGAGTAGGGGATTGTTTTTAAGATTCAATATAACTTCGTTGCTGACAATGCTGCTTGCCGCTTGATTTCTCCGCTGTCGACTCTTGAATATTTGCCTGCGCGATAGACTATCTCTCCGTCTATCATCGTCATCAACACATCTGATGCTGAACACCCATAAACAAGAGCGGAATATGGGTCTGTTGACGGAAATACAGACGGTGACGATAGATCGACAGCTATCATATCTGCCTGTTTTCCAGGTTCAAGGCTGCCAATCTCGAGGTCTAGTCCGAGTACGGCTGCTCCTCCCATAGTTGCCAACTCAAGAACACGCTGGGCATTCATTGCTTCTACGTTTTCTTTGACAGCTCGCTGTGCAAGAACGGCAAAACGCATTTCCTCGAACATATCGAGATTATCATCACTGGCTGCGCTGTCTGTCCCAATGCCGGTGATAATCCCACGCTGCACTATTTCAGTAAGAGGGGCCGTACCAACACCAAGTTTGGCGTTGGATTTAGGACAATGAGCCACCCGAACCTGTTCTTCTGCTAGAATATCGAGGTCAGCTTCAGTTACATGCACGCAGTGGGCAGCAACTGTTTTAGATGAGGGAAGACCTAACTCATGCAGGTACTCAACTGGGGTCTTGCCTCTTGCTTTAAGGTCAAAGTTGAATGTCTTGTAGTAGTCGGCTATCAGTCCTTCAGCGCTTTTGATGAATGCTATTTCCTCTTGTGTTTCTGCTACATGCAGAGCAACAGGCAGCCCTTCATCCGTTACAAGGTCAATTACCAGCCTTAGCAATTTCTCACTTGATGTATAAACGGAATGAGGCGACACTCCGACACTTACCCTGTCTCCCGCATTGGAGTTTAACTCGTGTACCCGTTCAGCGAGTGCCTCAACCTGTTGCTCATACTCCGCAGAAGGGTCAGATCCGAATGTTTCAAGGTAGATTGTCCCGCACAGACCAGCTTCTTTTGCTGCCTCCACTACAGCCCCGGAGAATGTAGAGTCGCCAATGCAGGTAACTCCTGAGCGGATGAGTTGGAGCGCTCCCAGCCGTGCCGATGCAAGCCAGTCTTCATAATCCAATCTCCCTCCAAGCTCGGTCAACCTGCGAATCCATGGGAAAAACGGCTGGTTTTCGACCATGTTGCGCATGATTGTGTAGTCCAGGTGGGTATGGACGTTGATTAACCCAGGAAGGATTACAGCGTGTCCAAGATCCTCAACAGGCTCATCAGGTAAAGAAGCGGCGAGGTCTAATCCGATGGCTTGGATTTTTCCGTCTCGGACCAGCACCTCGCCGCTTTCGATTGGATCGCGAGTTATCGGTAAGACAAAATGCGCTCGGTAGATCATATTTGGAAAAAACAGGATCAGGATTACCTTAAGCTTATGATTCCTGAATCCCGTCTCCTATCTCGATTAATCCGATAGAGTTGTTTGTGTCCTACCCATATTGAGCACTGATTCTATCGGATAAGTATCATATCCGAAAAGATCAGCAATTTCCGGCAGCACGACCTTGCCAAATGCCACATTCAATCCTTTCCGAAGTACAGGATTTTCAGCCAGCGCATCACGCCATCCTTTGTTAGCCAGTGCAATAATATAAGGCGCTGTCATATTGGTAAGCGCATAAGTGGATGTGCAGGCTACTGCCCCCGGCATATTGGCTACACAGTAGTGGACTATGCCTTCTTCAACAAAAGTAGGTTCCAAGTGAGTTGTTGGCCGAGTAGTCTCGAAACATCCTCCCTGATCGACTGCTATATCTACTACAACAGCTCTTGGTTTCATCTGTTTGAGCATCTCGCGTGTTACCAAAACAGGAGTGCGGGCACCATGTCTGAGGACAGAGCCAACAACCAGATCAGCTTCGCGCAATGCAGCACGGATATTGTAACTATTCGACATCAGAGTACAGACATTTGCCGGCAAAACATCGTCCAGATATCTAAGTCTGTCTATGTTTATGTCTAAAACTATTACATTAGCACCCATTCCAGCGGCCATCTTAGCTGCATTAGTGCCAGCTATGCCGCCGCCCAGGATTACTACATTTGCTGGTGCTACGCCAGGAACTCCGCCAAGAAGCACTCCACGGCCACCCATAGGTCGCTCAAGATACTTCGCACCTTCCTGTATAGCCATCCGTCCAGCTACCTCGCTCATAGGGGTGAGAAGAGGCAGCGAACCATCTGATTCTTCTATTGTTTCATAGGCAATACATACCGCACCACTGTCTACCATTGCCTTTGTCAGAGATTCACTGGCAGCAAAATGGAAATACGTAAAGATTACCTGTCCATCTTTAATCAGGGGATACTCTTGCGGCAGAGGTTCCTTTACTTTGACGATCATATCTGCTGCGCCATATACTTCTGCTGCTGTAGCAGCTATTTTAGCGCCTGCTTCCAGATATTCACCATCACTGATTCCGATACCGCGGCCTGCTGAAGTCTCGACTATTACCTCATGACCAGCCCGGACAAGCGATTCAACAATCGCGGGCACTGCGGAAACTCTGTATTCTTCTGTTTTTACTTCTTTCGGGATACCAACTATCACCTTAATTCACCTTTGAACCATAGTTTATTATTTTTGATGTGTACACAGCGGCCTATTGCCTATTTTGGAACCTTCTCCCAATCCTTAAGGAACCGTTCTATGCCAATATCCGTCATTGGATGCTTGAACATAGAGTCCAGTACTGGAAACGGCACGGTGGCTATATGAGCGCCCATCTGTGCAGATTTAACAACATGCAGTGGGTGACGTACGCTTGCGACAATCACCTCACTGTCGAAATCGTAATTATCAATCATCTGAACTGTATCAAAAACAACATCTAGACCATTATGTCCGGCGTCATCGAGTCTTCCAACGAACACACTGATATATGTCGCGCCTGCTTTTGCAGCTATAAGCGCTTGTGAAGCGGAAAATACCAAAGTTACATTAGTCTTGATGCCTTCTTTTGTAAGCCGGCGGACTGCTGCCATGCCGTCTTTGGTCATGGGGATTTTGATGACGATATTCGGGTGCCAGTCTGATATTTCCAGGGCTTCCTTGACCATTCCTTCAGTGTCCAGACTTACGACCTCAGCGCTAACCGGCCCGTTGACGATATTGCAGATTTCCAGTATCGTCTCTTTGAAGTCTCGGCCTTCTTTTGCCACCAGAGTCGGGTTTGTGGTTACTCCATCAACTATGCCCCAGGAGTATGCTTCACGGATGCTTGCGACATTTGCTGTGTCAACGAAAAATTTCATCGGAACTGGTTTCTCCTATCCTGAAACATCTTTAAAATCTTGCTTCAATGATTGATAAAGCGATTTGTAAACTTTATAGTAACGTTCGTAAACAGCAGAATCGTCTGGATTGGGTTCTGTAGCGCTTTTTAATCTGATTGTAGACCTGCAAGCATCCTGCACACTCTTGTACACACCGGTTCCGACACCTGCGAGCAGTGCAGCGCCGTAGGATGGGCCTTCTCCGACGTTGATTGTCACGTGCTGCATCCCGATAACATCGGCTTGAATCTGCCTCCAGAGATCACTTTTTGCTCCGCCGCCAGTTGCCCTGACTTGTGTTATCGGGATATTCATTTCCTTGAATATCTCAAAGCTGTCTTTGAGCGCGTATGCGACACCTTCGAGCACTGACCGAGAGAAGTATGGCTTGGTGTGCCTCAATGTGATGCCGAAGAACACTCCACGGGCATAAGGATCTGCGTGAGGTGTCCGTTCACCGGAAATGTAAGGTAAAAATATTAATCCTTCGCTCCCAGTAGGAACTGCGGATGCTTCATCGGCGATTATTTCGTAAGGGTCTCGGTTGGTATGTCTGGCGACGGCACATTCAGCATCACCGAATGTATCCCGATACCACCTGAGACTTCCTCCAGCAGACAGCACAACGCCCATTACATGCCATTTATCAGGTACAGCATGACAAAACGTATGCACTCTTAGTTTGGGATCAACAACAGGTTTATCTGCATAGGCAAAGACAACTCCTGATGTCCCAACTGAAGAAAAAACCAGTCCTGGTTCTACTATTCCGTTACCGACTGCACTTGCTGCGTTATCTCCGCCGCCTCCGACTACAGGTGTTCCAGGTGCAAGCCCTGTTAGCGCTGATGCTTCATCAGTAATCCTGCCGGTAATCTCCGGGGACTCGTAGACTCTCGGCATCCACTCTTTCGGGATATCGATGGCATCCAGCATCTCATCTGCCCATGCGCGTTTTTTTACATTGAACAGAGAAGTGCCAGATGCATCGGATACCTCTGTAGCATATTCACCTGTCAACTTCAGCCGGATATAATCCTTGGGCAGCAGTACCTTCTTTACCTTCGCATACAGCTCAGGTTCATTATTTCGAAGCCAGATTATCTTGCCTGCAGTGAACCCGGTCAACACCGGATTGCTGGTAAGCTCGATAATCCGGTCGAGTCCGACCTTCTGAGTTATCCATTCACATTCTGCTGCCGTACGCTGGTCGCACCAGAGTATGCTGGGACGAAGCACACGGTCAGATTCATCGAGAAATACGGCTCCGTGCATCTGTCCGCTCAGACCGATGCCGGATATGTCTTTGCCGGTAATCCCGGCCTGGGAGATTGCCTCTTTGACAGAAGCCACAGTGGCATTCCACCAGTCTTCTGGATTCTGCTCTGCCCACAGTGGTTTGGGAGTAAAAAGTGGGTAGGTTATTGTGGCAGATCCAACGACGGCTCCATCTTGTGCCGAATCGATGACCAGAGCTTTAGTGCCGCTGGTACCGACATCGATGCCCAGAAGATAACTCACGTCTTTTTATTCCCCTCCCAAGGAAGCAGCGATTATTGCTATTTCCTTTCCCGCAAACAAGCACGACTGCGCGTTTAACTTAAACTCTCAGATTATGGACTTTATCCAATCGACTATAGTCTGTGCTGCTCTGAGATGCAAGCGAGCAGATCGGCGGTCATAAAGCTGTGCAGGAACGCCTTCTGAGGACTCCGGGTTTCTGCTGGACAGGAATTCCGGATTCAACTCTGCAGCGGCGTTCATGACCTCCAACGGGGCATCCAGATTATTTGCCATCTGGATAAGGTTGTGTCCCTTAGGATTTTTTCCTGTCTTCTCGATATTTGCTGCCCTGAGAGCCTTTTCGGCTGCCTGTTGGCTGAAGAAGACACTTGCATAATAGACACCGGCATCGAGCAATGTCACCGCTGCTGCGTAGTCTGCTCGAGCCTGCGCCCAATTAGCTTCGGATGATTTCTTTAGACTAATCCATCCTTCACTTTCCACTTAAGTGAGCCTTTTCTAAGGGAGCAACGGCTCCCGAGTAGTCAACGTGCCGGCTGGCGCGCTGCCATACAATATATACGAGAATATGATGGTATCTGAAACTTCCGCACCGCCTGCTGGATGTTAGAGCGTCATTATATCTTATAATAACACTCGACGCACTTGATTGTTATACCACACATCAGACTGCTCGGCAAGCACATTGACTGCGGTAGAAATCGCAAGAATGCAGATCTACCAAATGCGGAGTGCGGAATGCGGAATAAGGGAGACGCGGAAAGCCAGAAAGAGAGAAAAGGGAGTGTAAAGAATAAAGTGGAAAGTGTAAAGTTATATGCGTCGGCGCGGTTTTTTTGCGCCGACGCCCAGTTATGAGTCTTAATTGACATTATCACTCGTCCGGAAACAGATCCCGGACGAGTAGAGGCACTTACCTCCTCATCACTCATCACTCGCAACTCGTCACTTATCTAGGCTCATATGTCGCGCACAGCGCCTGATTATTCTGCCAGATCACACTTATATCGCTGCAAGCGTGGCAGGACATTTTATAGTTATACTCGCACTGAGTGATGTGACAAGCGCCGACCGTGCCTTCTCCTCGGGGAGGGTTTTGAGCCTCTGCCTGAGCAAAAGTTTCGCAGGCAGGAGTGTCACTGCCGACTAATATCGCGTGAGCATAGCACTCATTATCCCGATTATAAAAGCACTGTGTAACGGTGCAAGACTTGACTTCAGGAATCATTTTGCCACCTCCTTTACACGCTAAAATAATCCAACGATAGTTGAATAAGTCAGTGATAATTCAGCAAACGTTGCATACCCTCAATACAAAGGTAATAAACAGGAGGAAGAAGCGAGTGATGATTAACAATTAATGAGTCTGAATCAAAACGCAGATGCAAACCTTGCGGCTTCTAACTGAAGACAGGGGTAGGGGATCTCAGCATAGCACCCAATATCAAACAAAACACACACGAGAGAATGATTACAAAGGATAACACTTCACCCAAAAAGCCTCCCACAATAAGTCTTTCGTACTCTTCGCCTAATTTCGTGCCCTTCGTGTTTCAAATACAGTGGAAAACTATACAATCAAACTACCTGAACACCTGTTCGTATAAATATCACGGAAATATACCCGCTTTTTCCATACTTTTTTGCCAAGTTGTTGTCTTATAATTATGGACAACAAATATTTTTAGTGGTTAGGGATCTACTCACCGAGTAGCATCTCATAACAGAGTCAGGAAAACCTTGTATACAGCAGTAAACAAAGGGCAACGGTAGCAAGCAATGCCGAAGGTACTATATCTCACAACAAGATACAGAAAAAGCCGGAACAAACTCAAACAGCCATTTTTGAGCTTAAATTGTGGAGTTCGTTCCAGAAAACAGCTAAAAAAACAGGCAGGAACAGACTCAGATAAGCCAAAGAGAAGGGAGTGCAATAAAAAATATGCAAAACGAAATAATTTCCACGCTCATAGGCCACCATTCCAAGCTCAAATCGAGCCTATTTCATACCCATTTCGTTTTGCAAAAACCAGTAAAATACGCTCTATTGTACCTTACAAGAAAGCACTACAATCATAGAACTTTACACTCTACTCTCGCTTCGCGTGGTGACGATGTCGTTAGAGGCAGCCCACTGGTTGATGTCTCGCTTGTTGATCGCTGCTGCCATCAGGTCAGGGAACAGGTCTGGAGTGCAGGCAAACGCGGGGATGCCGAGTCCGGCCAGTTTTTCGGCTACA
>JAKPFN010000020.1 GCA_029551395.1 Armatimonadota bacterium
GTAACAGTTCAGTCTCCAAAGTTTTTGTAGATTTTTTGGAATAAGGGGAGGTACGTCTGAGCTGACTGTCTAAGTAGACAGTATGAGTGGTTTGGATGACCTGACAAAAGAAGAGTTAAAGGCGCTTGTGCTGAATCTTCATGAGACTGTGACTAAGCAACAAGAAACGATAAAGTTTCTTGAGGCAAGGGTTGCAGAACTTGAGGCTGAAGTCGCCGAGCTTAGGGCGAAGCTTGGCGGAGGCAATGGCAGTGGTACGCCGGATTGGGTCAAACCGAACCGGAAAGAGCGGCGAGCAGCTGAGCGAAAAGAGCGAAAGAAGCGAAAGCATTCTTTTGCCCGCAAACGAGAGACACCCACAGAGATCATTGAACACACAGTAGATACTTGCCCGGACTGTGGTCGGAGGCTCTCAGGTGGCTGGGTGGCAAAGACCCGCCAAGTCATAGAGATGCCTGAAGTTCGTGTTCGGATTATAGAGCACCGCTTGATAGCCAGGAAGTGCGGTGTATGCGGAAAGACGCATACAGCCAAGATCGACTTATCAGGTCAGGTGATTGGAAAGAAGCGCTTTGGAATTAAGTTAATGAGCTTTGTGGCGGAACTTCGGGCAGTATGCCGGATGCCGCTAAAACAGATACAAGGGCTCTTGAAAGTGCTTTGCGGGGTGCACATTTCGGTTGGAGAAGTTTCGGAGATGCTACATGCTGTGGCAAAAGCGGGAGAGGAACAATATTTAAAGCTTCGAGATGAGATACGAGGGAGTCCGGTTGTAAATGCTGACGAGACAGGATGGCGACAGGACGGAGTAAACGGTTATATCTGGAGTTTTTCAACGCCTAAGACACGCTATTTCGTCTACAACAAAAGCCGGGCATCGGACATACCCAGGGAAGTTCTCGGTAGTGGATGGTCTGGAAGGCTTGTGTGCGACTTCTATTCGGCTTATGGAGTGCTCGATGTCATCTGTCAGAGATGTTGGGTTCATCTACTTCGGGATTTGAAAAAGCTGAAAGAAAAGCATGAGAACAGGGCTGATGTAGCAGCATGGGTTGAAGCCGTTAGGGACGTATATGAGCGAGCTAAAGACTTCCGAAATGAGATTCCTAAGTTTCGCCTTGAGGCAAAGATGGCGTTCGAGCGGGAACTGATGGCACTGGCGGTTCCATTTCTTGGAAAGAAGAAGCCTCAGAGCGTGCTTGCAGGAAGGATAGAAAAGTTTCTGGCGGAGTTGTTCGTATTTGTGGAGGAACCCAATGTTCCATCCGACAACAATGCAGCGGAACGGTCTGTAAGACCAAGCGTGATCGCCAGAAAGATAAGCGGCGGCACACGCTCCGAGAAGGGATCGAAAACCAGAATGATTCTGATGAGTCTATTTGGCACTTGGAAACTGCGTGGTCTGGACACGATATCAGAATGCAGAAACCTTCTGGCTGCACATAAACCAATTCAGTCTACCTAAGACTGAACTCTTACTTGCTTGCTTGATACTCAGCAGTTGTGCTATATTGGAGCCATCTAGGCTGTTCACTATGTTTCTGGTACACCGTTCGATAGTCCTTTCGGAAGTCCTTACGACCTGCGGTTAGGGAGGTTATCTATACCTTGGAGAAAAGCACTAAAACCTGCATAGACTGCAAAAGAACATTTGCAGTTATATCGGTTGTGCTTTGCCTGGTGGCCCTCTCTGTTCAGGCAGTTGCCCAGGCGAGAGCGCCTCATCATATTGCTGATTCGCGTTTAACAAGCTCGAAATCGGTATCCCTCACGCACACCCCTTTGAACTTGCTTATGCCTCAGACGACGACGGACCAGGTTAGTATCAGTAAGTCAGCAGAATCATTGTCTTTATCAATAGATTGTTATTCAAGTTTTAGTATTATCAGAATGCCACACCGCTTAATGAGCAACAACTGCTCAGGGTGGTGCAATGGCGACGCTGTTGAAGCGCAGGATGCAAAGTATGCGGATATTGTGAGATTAACTGCATCTTCAGACCTGCCATATGCTTACATTAGCTTTCCCCACACTGGCTGGAAGAAAGAAACCGGAGCTTGTGCTATGGATGAGCGCTTACCGGACGGCTGGAAGGTGTGGGAGTTTGTTGTTTATCCCAGCGCAGAATGGCTCGATTCGCAGGAGTATGTAAATACATCGCAATCGACCTTTCAGTGCCAGAGTAGATGTTACGGCCAGTCTGATGAAGAGATTTGGATGGTCGAACATCTATCAGAAATGTGGCCTGATTAGACAGGTCAACTGGTTCTTTTGGGATCACCTTGGCAGGAATACCTGTCTGGGTTGATTTCCGTTTTTGATGAGTTAGTGCCACCGGTAAATACGGTCAAGTTGTCGAGATGGCGGCTTTCCTGACGGTGGCCAGGTAGTCGTCTATATTGAAAGACTCTGGGGAGGAAGTTTTCGTTGAATCTGAGGAAGCACGACAAGCTATATTGGCTGGTGTCCTACGCCGCAGTCCTCGGTCTAATTTTGCCGATAATCGCGGCTATAGTGGCACCAGGGCGGGCTGAGGCTCAAGCGCCAGCACAAACAATGACGGTCGGCGTCATCGAGTTCCGGAATGATTCCGGAGTTCAAGGTGATGTCCTAGCCAGATTTGCTACAGATGCTGTGGTAATTGAGCTTAGCAAGTCCAGCCGCTTTGATGTGATTACCAGGGCTCAGCTAGATGCCCAAATGAAAGAACTTGGCATTGCTCCACCAATCAACGCTGTTGAACGGAATAGATTGGGAGAAGCACTCCAGGCAGATGCAATGATCGATGGAGCAATCAAAGCTGTTGAAATCCGTGGATCGGGCGCAACCCGGCGGGCTCTTGTGACTCTTGTAGTCCGCATGATAGATCAGGCATCCGGCGAGATAATAAACGGTGCAGTCCAGACCGGTACTGCACAAGCTCGCGCTGGCGCTACAACGGATGATGACAAGCTGATAACCGAAGCCATCGACAATGCTGCTTACATGGCAGTCAATACGATGATTAACTACATCATCCCTGAGGCTACCGTTCAGAACACCATCAGGACTAATGAGGTAATGCTGAACAAGGGAGCCAGGGATGGAATCCGCAATGGTATGCGGATGATAGTAACCCGAGAGCGTGAGATCATCGGTGTGGTAGAAGTCAGTGACGTTGATCCTGATAATTCTATTGCTACGATAAAAGAGCAGACCCGTGGTATTCGGCCGGAAGACAAAGCCCGTGCCGTTTTCCAGATGCCGATCGAAATGAAGGCAGACCCTGATTCAGGTGGCAAGTCATTATCTGCCAAGAAGAGCAGCGGCTTGTCCAGAATCACAAAAACAATTCTTGGTGGTTTGATCATTTGGGGTGTAGTCAGTCTTTTCGATAGTGATGGAACCGAGAGTGTTGGTGGAGTTTCAGCCGAAGCGGGACTTTCCAGCTACGATCTCCCGACCGATGCCGGTACTCCTGGTGTAAGAATTTGCTGGGATGCAAAGAAACTTAGCCAGGGCAAAAATGTCCTTGCTTATCAAATTTGGAGAAATGATGTGCCTATTCCGGTCATCGTAGCTCGACCTGAAGACGGAGAAGCATTCGATGACGTCAATGCCAGGACGGTATCTTACATCGTTCCTAACCGTGAAGAACCTACCGGATACGAAACGAACAGTGCTGTGGCACCTGGCGTTCAGTTAGGTAGACCGGTAAAGTATTACGTTTCAGCAGTTTATGTAGTACATCATCCTGATGGAGCACTATATTACGAAACACCGAAGAAAGCTACTGGCCAGGCTACTCCGCTTCCGCAGATACAGCTTGCTGGTCTGAGACTGCCGCTGCAGTCTAGCCAGCAGAATTTGCACAGCGTGACATTTGAGTGGTTGTCAAGAAGAGGTGCTGATGAATATCGCATTGAAGTCTCCAGTGATCCGACATTCTTGGATCCGGAATATATAAGTCAACCGATTTATCATGCATCGACTTCAGATGGACAGCCGATTAGATTTGTCGTTAAAGAGTCGCTCTTTACATTATTCCAGTCTGCCTCAAGTGATCAGCCAATATGGTGGCGTATTGGTGCAAGGGCGCGTGGAGACAAACCTGGCCCAATCGCTGCTGATGGCCGATCTAATATGAGATACATTTATAGTGAAATCAACCACTTCTACCCGGTCGAGATGCCTCCGGGCCAACCGGATTAGCGAGGAGTTAGCATCGGCCGCACCGCTTACTGCATAAAGGTGATAATAAGCGGGCGGCCGACCCGCAAAGCAGCGGGTTGCGACGACAGGAGGTACGGGGAAATTGAACCATAACTATAAAAAACTGATGCGATGCATATGGCCCAGTGTGGTCCTGGCGGTGCTCGTGCTAGCCGTCAGTGCAGCAGCAGTCAGTGTTGCGGAGCGTCCGGAGTATGTATCGAACCAATTGATGATTCGTTTTGCGCCGGGCACTACCGAGGCTGAAAGAAATGCTGCTGCAGAAAGCCTGGGCGGTAGGATTGTACGTGCATCGTCACTTGCAAATACCTACCTTATTGAATTAGATCCTGGTCGCGGAGTTACTGTGGAAGCAGGTTTGACTCGCGCGGCTCAGTTGTCTAGCATTACGGATGCAAGTCCTAACTACTATAGGTATAAACTAGCTGTACCTAACGACCCACGGTTCAGCCAGCAATGGGGCATGAGAATGATCAATGCTCCGAAGGCATGGGATTTAGAGCGGGGAAGTAATAACGTCATCGTGGCGGTAATTGATGATGGAATAGACCGGGCACACCCAGAGTTCCAGAATAGGTTGCTTCCAGGTTATGATATTGCTGACGGAGATGATAACCCATCCCATTCACGGACATCTCCCGATGCGGGTCATGGGACTCACGTTACTGGTATAATCGCTGCCCAGGGTAACAATGGCCAGGGTGTCGTTGGTGTCTGCTGGGACAACGTAAAGATACTTCCCGTCAAGGTATTCCCAGATGCTGGCGGCGGTGCAGCAACGTTTGATATTGTAGAAGGTCTGGAATATGCCAAAAACCAGGGCGCTCAAGTAGTTAACATGAGTCTTGGTAGTAGGTGGGGATCGAAATTTGAACATGATAAGATTAAAGAACTCTATGCTGCAGGTATTATCCTCTGTGCAGCAGCCGGTAATGACTCCGGAGCGCCGGTTCGTTTTCCAGCAGCATACGATGAGGTAATTGCGGTTTCGGCAGTCAGACCGGACGAGCAGCCTGCAGTCTACACAAATATCGGTCCTGAAATCGACATTGCAGCGCCTGGTGGACAAGGTCCAACCGATGACCCGGATACCATCTGGAGCACGGCATGGAGAATAAATGAAGATGATGAAGAGGAGCACTTCTACGCCGGATATCAGGGCACGTCAATGGCCTGTCCGCACGTTGCTGGTGCAGCCGCTCTTCTTCTTTCTGCTGGGGTTCCGCCAAGCAAAGTTCCTGGTCAGTTATTCCGAGGTGCCAGAGCGCCGATAACCGGAGTCCTCGATCCCATTAAGTATGGACGAGGTATTCTTGATTTACATGCATCGTTAAGAACCGATGCAGAATTGGAGATTATTTCACCGACCGATGGTCAGGTAATAGATACTACTACGCCTATCATCAAGGTCTCTACCCATCTTGTCCGCAAGGATACCATCAAGTTCTATCTTGATTACTCTGATATGAACAAAGATGGCGTACCTGATGATCTGACGGAAGACATTGTCTTTGATGGTTCGATCATCGACAGCGACCTGAATGATGGAAGCGTAATCTGGGATGGCAATACCGGTATCTTAACAGTGCATTGGCCGCCTCCTGGTCAGGCTCCGTTTACATCGGGAACTCACACTCTTTGTGTAATAGGTAATCCTGTATTGGGATCAGACCCGACTCCTGTAAGGGATTCGCTGGTATTCTTTGTTCAACCTCACTTAGTACAAGCAGGAAAGCACCTGTTGTCGATTCCTTATCCGTTGCCAGAAGGTGTAACCCCGTACCAGTTGTTTGGTACCACAGGGTTCAGGCTGGCAAGGTTTGTTCCGTCTCTTGATAGTTATGCGACAGTCAACTATCCAGGTGTAGTGGATCATCCGCTGGCTTGGCCGAGCAGTTCGATGAACATAGGCGTTCATCCTCATGGAAGCAGCACAGACACGCCGCCTTCCGGTCTTGGATTCTGGGTGGAACTGGATCAGCCGACACCAATTATTGTTACTGGTAACGCTGATGTGACCAAAGCTTACGATATAACTCTTACTCGCGGCACGTCGGGTTGGAATATGATTGGAAATCCGTTCCCATTCCCGGTACCGTGGGAAAGTGTCAAAGTTACGTATCATGGCACTACCAAGACACTTACTGATGCAGTTGCAAATGGTTGGATACGGCCTGCTCTGTATCGTTATACGAAGTCGGGATACTCGTTCCAGACACCACCGGATGCCGTATTGGTACCGTGGGAAGGCCACTGGGTGAAAATCCTTCCTGATCAACCCAACAAGGTTAATGATCAGATAACGTTGATTGTTCCACCTGTTAAGTCTGGTACGATTGTTGAAACACCAAAGAACAGGTCTGCAAGCACTGAGGATGAGTGGTCATTCAATCTGGAAGCCAGATCCGGCAGTGTTGTTGATGCTTTCAATATAGTAGGCATCAGTAGTAGAGCTGCTGATGGATTCGATTTGATGGATGTAGAGGAACCTCCAACCTCTGACAACTACGTGCAGTTGTCGTTCGTTCATAATGATTGGTCCAAGTTGTCCGGAAGATACGCAAGCGACTTCCGATCATCGATAGGCACTGGAAAGACTTGGGAGTTTGAGGTCAGCACGGACATGCCGAACAGGGATATTACCATTGCATGGCCGGGAATCAGCACCGTACCTAAGAATTATGACCTGGTGCTGGAAGACCTTGATAGTGGAAACCGCAGCTACATGCGGACTAGAAGTGCTTACACATACAATTCTGGATCTACTCCAGGCGTAAGGCGGTTCAAGCTCAGTATTCAGCCGGCAGGTTCCGGTGCGCTGATGGTAACAAACGTGACCGTAACGCAGACAAAGGGATCCAGTATCAATATAGGTTATACAATATCTAGAGATGCACGCGTGGAGGTTCGTATTCGCGACTCCCGCAACAGGGCAGTTCGAACTCTGGCCGGAAATACAACTCGCGCTGCCGGACTTAACTCAGTTCATTGGGACTGTACATTCGAGGACGGAAGTTCCGTCCCGAGCGGATTGTATGCGGCGGAAATCATTGCCACAGGCCCGGATGGTGAAGTGGCCAAGATTGTACGTCCGATATTGGTTCGGTGATAGGAGATAGATTGTTTATGCTACGACTAGCAACAATAATCACAATATTGTTAGCGGCGGCAGCACTGTTAGTGCCATCAACGCAGGTATTTGCACAGGATGATAATGAAGACGGTATCCTGGCAGCATTCAATGAGAACGAATACCTGTTTATAATGATGGGTCAGTATGAACAGGCATGGGATTATGATCCACTGGATCCTGAATTCCGTGACAGACATGGCCGGTGGATCGTGTACACCCGCAAAGGTGATCCCGAAACCACTGCAGATGATAACCTGCCTCTTCTTCAGCCTGCTCGTGACGGTGGCCCGGTCTGGCACCACGGATACACAACAGTAAGAGTAGATGATACGAACACTGTGTATGGTGATCCGGATGGCGGCGGCTGGATAATAGCCCCGTACGCAAGTGATAAGGAAGTGGGTAACTATATTGGTTATCCAGCAGAGTCGTATCACAGTGGGTTCTATGTAAACAGCCAGTATCGTGTTGAAGAGGGCAACATTTTTGCTCAGTTCAAAATGGCTATCATCAGAGACCAGGTGCGTTTTGAAGTATATCTGCGAAACGATGATACAGCGCCCCATAATGTAGGACTCAGACACTGCTGTGACTCTACGACTAACGGTATACTGGACTCGATCTCCTATCCTTACATACCTGGACGGGGGATCGTCATGGCGGAAACAAGTCTGACCGGAAGCGACATCCCGGATTACTTCGAGATGTACGACAATCCGACCAACCCAGAGGTTGCACTCCGCAATACGTTAAAATCGGAAGATGCCACTCCTCCTGATAGAGTAGCTATTGGTTGGTGGCTGAGCATGCAGGCTAATGATTGGGACTACACGCCAATTCCTGACCGATTAGTTACAGATTACGGCTGGACGCTGTGGTGGGATCCGGTACTGCTGAACCCAGGTGAATCCCGCACAATCGTTACTTACTGGGGTATGGCGGCTGCATCGAGTTCTTGGACATCCACAACTGGAGTTCAGGGATCCATAGTCAGACAGGATCCGTTCTGTGTTGCAGTCCAGGGGCCTAGAGCGCTTCCGATCAATTACGAAACGAACTTAACCCCTGAAGCAATGCTTCAGTCGAATCCGTTCAAGATTAAAGCGTATATCTACAACTTGTTCCAGGACATCACTCTGACCAACCTGAATGTGCATTTAACGCTACCTCAAGGATTGGAAATCGTGAGTGGTTCTGCTATGCAGGAAATACTGGCTATTCCACCGGAATCAGAAGCCGTACCTGTGGTCTGGGAGGTCAAAGCTAACGGCACTACTTCTGGTAATTTGGAGTATATGGTGTCCGTCAGTGGAACTCCGGGACTGCAGAAAACAGTTACGAGAAGCATCATGGTGCCTGCAACCGGCGCTACCCAGTTCAAGAGTGGCTGGCAGATGGTATCAGTGCCGTTCAAGTTCAATGATCTCCGAGTTGACAAGGCTCTGAATCTTGCTCCTGACACATACAGGGCAGCTAAGTGGGATCCGCAAGCGGTTACCTACAATGATGCACCGACAGTTGCTCCTGGTGATGGATTATGGCTGTATTCAACGATTGACAGATCGCAGTCTTCAGTAGCCAGGGATGCGCGTCCGCTTTCAGGAGTTGACTCGTTCAGAATCGTCCTTTACACAGGTTGGAACCAGTTTGGTAACCCGTTTGTGTATGCGATTCCCTGGGGCAGAGTCAAAGTTCTTGGTCTTGCGCAGGATGGACCTGTGAGCATCCAGGAAGCTGTAAGGCGAAACTGGATCAGAGGCACCATTTACTGGTGGAATGCACTTGCAGGAGAATACGAGTATACATCAGACCCAATGACTATGCTCATTCCGTGGCAGGGCTACTGGGTGAAGGCACTTCAACCGTGTCAGCTAATTATCCCTCCAGTCGACCAGGTTGGCGGCGGTATCAGCGGACAGATAACCAGAAGTGCTCAACCTGCTGCAATTCCAGGTGAGGAGACCAGGACAGATGGTTGGCAGTTGAATCTTGTTGCTCAGGCTGGGAATATTGTTGACTCAAGTAGTGTGCTTGGAACAGACAGCAGAGCAATAGATACGTTCGACCCGGCTGACATCGAACGTCCGCCATCACATGAGGGTTATGTTGCAATCAGCTTCCCTCACAAGGATTGGGGACCAAACAGCGGATCTTACCTTACGGATATTCGCAGATCTGCTCAGGAAACTCAGGTTTGGGAGTTCGATGTAGCATCTGACCTGAAGAATACAGACGTAGTCCTGACTTGGCCGAATATTAGTGATGTGCCGAAAGACTACCGGTTGAAACTGGTGGATGTAGACGGCAGTGTTACTAAATATATGCGTACTACGAGTTCTTACCATTACAATACCGGTGACGGTGGTGTAAGACGGTTCAAACTCGTTGCTGAGCCCAGTTCAAGCAGTAAACTGCTTATATCGGGGCTTACAGTCAATTCATCGCGTGCGCTTGGAGGCGCAACGATGTCGTATAACCTATCTACGGATGCTGCGACAGACGTCAGAATCAAGAGCGTCAGTGGTCGTACAGTCCGTGAACTGGCTAAAGGAAGAGGGGTTACCAGGGGAATCAACACTCTGACCTGGAATTACAGGGATGAGACTGGTGAACCGGTACCCGCAGGCAGCTACCTGCTCGAAGTTGTGGCAACAACACCCGAAGGCGAGGTAGCAAAGACTGTTCGTCCGTTCCTGGTTGCGAGGTAGTGCAATGTCAGGATGCGGAATATCAAGAATTTTTCTAGGACAGGCTGGAAGGAAGATTCGCATATGATAGGAGTTTGCAAGCGACTATCTCTGATTGTCGTCGTAGTGACATTATGGTTGTTATGTCCGGCCTTCGCTGAACTGGAGGGAGAAGGTGTGCTGCCGGAACGCGGCACAGTCAACTCCATCTACAACCTGAATGTCACCTACGTACCACCTAGTTTTGGGAAACTTCCTGACACGGAGCCATGGGTAACCAGAGAGTTGGTTGTAAACCGGCTTAATACTCCCTCTCCGTGGCGGGAAAACCCGAACTACTATATGCTGCAGCCGGACCCAGAGCAGCAACTTACAATCGAAGACCTCCCCGCAGTGGATGTAATCGAATGTGAGTATGTTGTTCCTTCTGGAGGAGGCGATCTTATCCTGGAGCAACACGCCTTGGGAGTTAAAGGCGTGTGGGCTGACAGGTGGCAGCGAAGAAATCTGCTCCTCGAAGGGCGGGGTGACATTACGGGGCATATAATCCCGGGTGATGCCTATACTAATACCGGCGCAAGGCACTATTTTGTGTCTTATTATGTCGCAGGTACTAGTAAGCTCAGGCTTTCCAAGTTCCCGCTGCCGAGTCAGATGACTGTCTACCGAATACCGGTAGAGCCAGGTTGGCGAAGCATCGTTATCAATCCGGAAATCCTGAAATTGGATCCGGATACTGCCGGGCTTAAGACTGGTGGAGATATTACACAGAATATCTTTGGATTGTTCGATAACGAGGCACTGAAAGGTAACGATTATATCGCCAATATTGATCCAACAACCGGATATATCGCTATCCGGGGAAGTACGCCAGGGTATACCAGGTGGATGTATCTTGCGATATCGACGCATGCTGTAGACTACCTGGAATATCAGGGAGCTCGCTCACTGCCGGCAACGTATGATCCGGATACCGGAGAAGTAACTCTCAGTAGGCCGGTTGATGTTGTTGGTGACACAGTTAGAGTGGCATACCGCGCCCTGGGACGTAAATCTGTGACCCTTGGAATGACACCGGTAACTGATATTAGGATAATTACGTCAGTAGGAATGCCTACTGATGGCACGAACTATGCAGCTAATAAGCAGTTCGATGGTGCTACAGGTAGAGTCACCTTTAACCCGATACTCCCTTGGGGCACACGCTGTCTCAGAGCTGAGTATACGGCGGCGGATATTGAAAATATAGTGCCGAGTGATACACTGACATATCTTGAAGGTGGAAGACCGCACCCGATCGTCCGTCCAACTGATGATCAGGATCAACGGTATACTACTCTTCAGCCTGATCCGTCTCCATCTCTGCAGTACGTGACGGTAGCCCATCCGGGGTTATATCATGGCGTCTCTAGGATAGAAAACGAGATAGTACCTTATGCTGGTCAAGGGCCTGGTCTTGCTCTAGCGCTTGCGCAGGGAAGACCTAATCTCAATGGTTGGGTGCTTAATAATGAGGCAGATGATTCTGCAGATCCGCCAGTAGCAGCTTCACCAGACTATATTGTTACTCAATACCCATCGGTATGGGTAAAAGAGGCGTTTATAATGACTGCTGATGGCCCGGAGGATATTTCTAATATCCTTGGCGTCACGTGGCTGCCTGATGCTGCAGCACCTGGCGGAGGCCACTGGGTACTATCCATACCGGAAGACTCAAAACTGGATGATAGCTATCAAGGTGCACCAATACAGATCACTTACTGGATGCCTGGTACAGCACAGGTTCTGGTATTTGGACCGTCACCAATGCCTGCGACCGTTTATCCGATTGAGCTGAATGGTTATTCACAGCCGAAATACGACCAACTCAGAGTCAATGTGAACATGCTTTTCCTGGATGAGGATACGGAAGGATGGCGTTGGCGGGCACAAGGTCTGAACGACTCGTCATACAACATTCTCGGCGTGTATGACCGAGCCGATTTGACAGGTTGGAACTACTTCGACGCCGGACGGGGTTCTGTTGTGCAGGATGCCAGTAATGCAGCGATCTTAAAGCTGAACATGACACCTGCCCCTTGGATTAACACGCTGTATATCAAGGTATCGACCTATGCGATAGACGGTGTGTTCCCTGACACGGGATTGGGTATGCCTGATTTCAATGACAACCGATATCCTGGGGCCATGAATACACTTGCGCTGGCGGACCCGTGGAATGCAGGGCTTACTCACGCTGCATATAATGCAGATGTAGTAACTGCCTGGCCATTACCGGATGATGATGAGGATACTCCTACAGAGATGCATCTGACGGAGATCCATCTTGCGCGTCCACTGGATACTGCAGGGCAGCAAGTTTGGGTATCGCATCGAGTGTTATTGCCAAACCCTGCGATATTCGGTGATCAACCAGTACCGCCATCGATTACTCCGACTCGCGGTCCGCTTATGGCCGTACCGCTTCTTTCATACTGGGATCCAGAAGCCAATGCTCCTGTAGAGATACAGGAAGGATTAATTGATCAGCCTCCTGTATGGCAGGCAGTTCTGAATCCGTTTGATCCAGATAACTGGTGTCCGTATGGAACCAGAGCTTTCTATGAGATTCGCTATCACGCCGGTATGTGCGTTTCTGGTATTTATACTAGTGCGACTTATGCATACGGTCTTGGTAGGTGGGGATTACCCAACGATTACCAGCCGATGTATCCGGCAGGAATGAATGTCTACAGAGCAGCAGTCAGCGCTGGCGTAAACATGTCTGCATACAGGCAGCAGCCAAGATACGACATGTATGACGCTGAAGATGCTGTTATGCTGCGTGATCCGAGGCTAAACCCTGTAGACTACGCACCGAACCTTGTATGTAACCTGGATGCTTCTCCTCAAACCGTTAGCTGGATATATGTAGAAGCTACCAGCCCCGACGTATTGGGAGAAGAACCAGATATCAATGAGTCTGGTGCAGTAAGTGCCACTATTCACTCCTGTAATGGAGGCTATGGAAGGCATGATACACCTACCTACGGTGGTGTTCTTGGACTAGACTTCTTGACCAACTATCCAGGCCAGAACTGGCCTGTCGAATTCGTCGGACCAGATCCGTTGATTGCAGTGCCGCCGTCACCAATCGTTCCGGCTGCTATGACGCCGGATGATGGAGCAGGCAGCACTACATTCGACTTCTATGTCCGATATTGGAATGCGGATAACCTTCCACCTCTACCGTGGATGGATCAATGGGTAGACATTTGGGGTGGATCTACATCTGGTGTCGTTCTGTTCATTGATTCCGCTGATGTACTCGACCTGGGTGAAGAACATAGGAACCACAGTTGGCGCCCATTCTTCATGCAGCCCGTGGATTTGGCTGATACCGATTACACGGATGGATGCGACTACATGTATCGGCTTCAGCCATGCGCCTCGCCTTGGGTATTTGATCCCGATGTGACTCCATGGCCGCCTACACCGATATTCTGCAACGATTACGTATCGTTGATGGTCGGAACATATCACTACTTCTTCGCATGTTCCGATGACTCATTGACATTCGAAGAGCCGGATCAGTTCCTGTTGTGGTATCAGGTGATAGGTAATGTTGGCGATCCGTGGTCAGATTGGGGTAACAGGTCACCACTGCAGCGCGTGCCGTTTAGATCGAGTAACGGTCTTGACCCGCATGTAGAACGTTATGTGCTTGATGATGACCTCAGACCTTGGATGCCGAGAGCATTTGGCAGACGCTACAGTGCATTCGGTGATGATGCTCAGGATCCACAAGACTGGCAACTGTTTGTTGACAGATATAGCCGAGTACCTGGAAACTTCGAGCATGGAAATGAACTGATCTATCCTTGGTCGTCGGTTAATCATCCACAGGTAACTGTAGCTCTTCAAGGTTTTTCTTCTGGAAGAACCGATGGTCTTGGCAGGTTCTACGGGACTCTGCAGCCGTTCTACAGGGCAGTGAATCCTGCGATTGAAACACCTTGGACTGAAGATGGATTCGATTGGATGGGTACCCGCACGGAGACTTGCGGCGCTACTAAGTCAACAACCCTGACATTTAGGGTTAAGTACTATCAGCGTGATAACCAGGCCCCACTTTGGGTCAAGGTATTTATCAATAACGAATCGCTGAAAGTTTTCAACTATGATAATGGACAGCGTCCGACACCTGAGAACGGTGGTTATGTTGGTTACACAATGCAACCGGCTGAAATCCAGACTACACCTGGACAGTCTCAGAAACCACCGTACAACTACACCATTGGTGTAGATTATGAGTTCAAGACCCAACTACCGCCTGGGCCGCATACCTACTACTTCCTGGCTAATGATGGGAAGCAGACAGCTCTGTACCCAGCAAGGCCTGAAGATTGGAATTACCCTAATAATCCGATCGGCGAGTGGTGGTTACCGCCCAACCGTGGCGACTGTCCGTTTGGGTTTGATAATAACTACATACCTGGTCCGTATGTCAACAATCCTTGTGAGTTGTCATCGCCTTCCGTTAGCCCGTCTACCGGAACGCAGGGCCAGCAGTTTGTATACAGAGTACTATACAAAGACAAAGACGGTGTTCCGCTGGAGGATGGTGATCCGCCAGTACTTCCGAACGGTCAGAGACCTTACCAGGCCAAAATCTATATAGATACTGGCACCAGCAAGGGAATTATCTCTGCTGATATGGTGAAGGAAGATCCTACAGCGAATGACTATGTAAATGGCGTGTGGTATGTCTTCAACACAGCTACGCTGGAAGACTTCTCACTTGCCAAGGGTATGCGGCGCTACAGGTTCGAGTTCATCGATGACTGGGGCCGCCCAACTGATCTGAACGATGTAGTAAAGGGTGAAACAACTTACTATCCTGCTTCTGGTGGATGGATCGACGGGCCAAATATCGGCACGCAGACTCCGCCGACACTGAGGTTCGGTAAAGTTGAGTCTACAGATGGCACTTCTAATGGTGCTACGCTGTGGAAGTTCTCAGTCAACTACAAGGATCTGAATAACGACCCGCCTAAATTCGTTACCGTCTATATTGGTCTGCTAGGCCAGGATGGTCAGTCCATAACCTGGGACAATGGAAACATGATGCAGCAGGCTGATCCGGGTGATGTAAATTACCAGGATGGCTGCGAATTCATCTTCCAGACCAGGCTGCATGAAGCTGCAAATCCTGGTGACCCAGAGCCGATCTACTACTATGCCTTTGTGGCAAGTGACGGTGTTGCTCTGGCAACCTGGGTAGCTGAAGATCATCCTGATCCTAATGCCAGGTCTGAATCTGCTGGATGTCTCTTGAAGGACGTCCTGACAACAGAGGATTATCTGACATACAGCGCATTGAGAGTACCGCTTGTTGGTACCCTGCAGGATCAACCGACAGATGCCGGTATTCTAATCGACCCGATGGTCTGGATGCACATACTAGGTGATAACACCAGACCTGTGATTATCAGCCGCTTGGATGAGTATGTATGTAAGGGTATCGCCAGCCAGGGATCACCGAAAGAGGTAGCCCGCTACGATGCCGTACATGCAGGATACTTACCAAACATCACCGAGGTAATCGGTGTTTACCTGAATGAGGAATGCACCGGAATCGATTACTTCCATGACGATGAAGGCAAACCAGGTAAACTCGAAGATGGTACGATAAAACTGCAGCGCGAGCTGCCGTACGGGACACCTTGGGTTTGGATTAAGTACCGACATACCAAAGAAGACTATCATATGGTTTCTGCTGAGCCGATATCGGAGACAAACCTGCAGGTTCTAAGAAGGACTACGCCGGTTAATCCGCATACAGCACCAGAGATCTATGAGATAGAGGCAGTCTTTGATCCTGATGGCGTAAATGTCTGGGTCGGACCTGATGGCATAACTGGTACATACGATCACGCGACAGGCCAGATCACACTGCCTAGACCGTTGGCTCAGTATATGTCGTGCGATGTCAAGTATAAGATGCCGAAATATACAATCAACCGCTGGACTGGTGAGTTCACCTTCTATAAGACACAGCGGCCTGAGGACATATTCCTGGCAGACTACTTCTTTGCAACTAGACATGACTCGCCGATTGGCACCAACCAGCCGCCGAGCCTTCTTAATCCGAAGCTCACACCTATGGTTGGTGGAGCGGCATCCGATATAATCTACTCGATCGAATACAAAGAGACCGAGGGACCGAATGGACAGCCTCCAGCGTACGTTCGAGCTGTTATTGACGGCGTAGAGTACAACATGACTCCGATCGTACAGGGTGTTCCTTCATATCGCTCTGGAGTAACATTCCGCACTACGAGAAAACTCTCGAGTGGTGCGCATAACTACTACTTTGTTGCCAGTGACGGCGTTGGTCAGGTAATCTTGCCGCCGCCAGATCCGGCTACCGGACGTGTAACACCGTATCTTGGCCCGTGGATAAACGACGGACCGAGACTTGGTGATGGTACAGTCGATCCGAACCCAAGCCCGGGATCTATATCGACTCAGCAGCCGGTGGAATACGTGGTTACGTTCAGTGATCCTGATAACGATCCGCCAGCGCTTTACACTCCGTTCGCCGGACGTTCCGATGTTTCCGATGCTATTCGGAACTTGGCGGTGCCGGGTCCGATCCTGTTTGTGGATAACCCGACAAGCGTTTGGAGAGCTGGCACAATAGCAGAGTTGATTGAGGATTCAGCTCAGCCAGGCAAGTATCGCTCAATCCGTGTTCTTGGTGAAGATGGACAGCCAGCCAACTATCTTGCTGATGAGCTTGCAGGAAAACTTCTGCAGGTCATGAGCGGCAACCTGATGGGGCGTGTTTATCTGATTGCCAATAACACTTCTGACCAGATCAAACTGATGGTTGATAATCTGGTGGACGAAGGCGTGACGCAAGATACAATCTTCACGATCGCCGCGCTCACCATGTATAAGAGTGATCCATCACAGCAGAACTACGCAGCTGGTGTTCAGTATAAACTGAACGTGCCAAGGCTACTTGAAGGACAGCATAAGTATCACTTCGAGGCAACTTCGGTTATGAACCCGCCGTCGTGGGTTGGCCTGCCGTGGAGTTCGAGAACTAAGTCCGATCCGTATAGGTATCCTGGTTCAGGCGAACTGTCCGGTCCGAATGTATCGGTACAACCGCCGCCAACGAATCATGGGCCAGTCTTGTCGCTTAACACAGCGCAGGGAGAGGTTCCGATTTCTCCTGCCAGTGGTAAGTCGTCAGATACCTATGACTTCTTCATCCGCTATAGAGATCCGGATGGAGATCCGCCAAGATATCACGATGGAGTGCTGGGAAGCATCCGCGTGGTCTTCAATGACGGTTCTTACGCAGCAGATCTTATGCCGGTAGTACCGGAAGATCTGAATAATCCGAACTTCTATAGCACAGGTCGGTTGTTTACGGTTCGTGCTAACGGACTACCGGAAGGGAACCACAAGTTCCACTTCGAAGCTAGTGATGGTTGGGTCAAGGCTCGATGGCCGGAAGCAGCCCAGGGCATTGATCCTACGATTAACGATCCTGAGGTTGTTGTTAACAGTAAGGCTACACTTACTGACATAACGATAACACCTCCGCATGGTGATACTAATACTGTTTTCAACATCAGCGTTAAATATACTGATGTCAATGGTGATCCTCCACAAAAGATCACTGTGAATGGACAGCAGGTTGATAATGTATGGGTTGAATTCGGTGGTAGTACAGCGAATAAGATCTATCTGACCAGGGATACCAACTACGGTTCCAACTATGCAGCCGGAGTTGTCTATAAAGGCAGCAAGGCTGGCTTGACTCCAGGCTCTTGGACTACAACGTTCAAGTCCAAGGACAGTCTGGGTGAGCAGACAACTGTTGTTGGTCCTGTTATTCAGGTAAGCTCTAACCAGAACGCGTGCGTGCTGTCGTCGCCGAAGGTCTACAATGCTAGCAAACCGTCTGATATCAACGCCAATGCTACCGGCGGAACTACTCATACCTATAAGTATGAAGTAACTTATACTGACGCCGATGGCGATATGCCGGTGATTCAGCAGAACGGTTCTACGATTGAAGGTCTGAAGCTCTACATAGACGGCAAGCTCGAGGCAATAGTCACGGTAAGAGAACCGTCAGCATACCTTGAGAACGGCATGCCCGACTATACGAAGCCAGTGGTATACAAGTACACCAAACAAGGTTCAACGTTTACCGCTGGACAGCACAGCTACTACTTTGAAGCTAGGGATGGTATCTCTACAGATGCACACTTGGTGCGGTCAGTGGAGACAGCCGGACCTACTATATTAGCTGCTACTATCTCGTTGGAGCGCAAGACTTATGATGCTGCCACGGGTACGTGGGTAGATCGTGAGCCTCGGTTAGGCGAGAAAGTGAGAATCACTGGAGTACTCAATGAGTCTCCTAACAAGCCTATTGAAGGCGGCCAGAAGTTCCATATAACTGTGGCTAAACCTGATGGCTCGTCAATGACGCTTAACTTGACTGGTACAACAACCGAGACAACGACGTCCAAGATAAACTCGTTCAGTTTTGATATAGCTGAGTCTGATATAATGATAAATAAGACTTGGACAATTACAGCCAGATGGGATGGTAATTCCGATTACACCACTGCTGTAACTGGTGATATCAAGCTGGACGTGAAAGGACCGACTCGGGTTCTTGCAGTATCGGATATAAGTGATCCGCTTAGCACACCAGTTGTAGATATGGTCTGCATGCCGCTGACAGCACCAAACGGTGATGCTGGCGCCTTGTTCGGTTACGACAGAGCAAGGTCAATGCAGATTGTAAGATGGGATCCTGAGCAGCGGACATATCTCTGGTATGGAGATACATACTTCCCGCCGCTTGGTCCCGGAAATGCAGTCTGGGTGCTGCCTAACAGCCTGTATCCGAAAGAGGCGTTGGATCCGAATAACTTGCCATCGGTTGTTGATCCGGCAACGGATTCTATTAACCCAGCAAGAGAATATCGACTGTATAAACCATTTGGTAGACTGTGGCAACAGCGGACCGATTGTGAGATAGCCCTTAAGCAGGGTTGGAACCAGATCGGATCGCCGTTCCTGAGTCCTACGGCGTTGGGAAATGCCAAGGTTAAATACCAGGGCAAGACTGTTACCTTGGATGAGGCCGCTGCCAATGGTTGGATCAGAAACTATGCGTGGATGTGGGATGCTAAGACCCAGTCTGCTGATAGACTGATCCATCCGACCAGACCAGATGCTTACAAGCGGACAATTGATCCGTGGAGAGGTTACTGGATAAGGTCCTTTGTGAACTGCACACTGGTGCTTACAGCACCTGGTGGCACAGTCTCTGCACTGAGCTTGTCACCAGAAGAGGCAGGTCCTGGACTGGTACGTAGTAGCGCACTACCGGCGCTCGACGAACCGCCACCAGCACCTACAGGCGCTGGAAAATAGCTGACAAGACTGCCGGGTACCTGCAAAAGGTGCCCGGTAGCTTAAACAGCCTAACCTGACTAGAGGAGAGTTTTATTTATGCGTAGGTTTAGACAGACCCGCTTGGCATCATACATAGCGTTATTACTTATCGTTGCAATGTATGTAGCCCCGGTTGCCAATGCTGCAAAAGCTAAGAATGCCGTAGTGGTTCCGGCGAAAACAGTTGTTGTTTTCCCGTTCGATGATGCGGCCCAGATTGCTGTTGAGACCTTGTCACAGGACCTTGCCAGCAAGATCCAGTCGAACCTGAGCGCTACAGGTGTGTATCGAGCGATTGCATTCTCAGAGCAGCTTCCACCGATCAAGCGAGCAGTTAAGGAGCTTGTACTTCGTCCGAATGACCTGAAAGGGCCGTTTGGTACTGAAGAAGAGCAAATTGCAAGTGCTATTAAAGTAGCTCGCGAGATGGCTGCCGATTATGTACTCGTTGGATCGATCGATGACGTAACAGTCGATACCGAAAACAACAAGGCTGAGGTAACACTTACCGCGGTTCTGGCTAATGGTTCTACTGGGGAAGCTGCTCAATCCGTCGCTGTGACTGGTGCAGCTTCAGCGAATACAGATCAGACTACTGAGGATGAGTTGATCACATTGGCGGCGCAAGATGCAGTTGCCAAAATGATCAAACAGATATCCCCTGATACCGAGCAGCAAGTCACAACAACGACTAAGCCTGTAGTGACCGAGAAGAGAAAGAAATCAAGCACTCTTCGCAAACTGCTCATTCCGATTCTTCTAGGTGTCGCCGTCGGATTGCTTGCTACAAGCAATGATGATAACAATAACAGTGGTGGTACCATCGAAGACCCTGATAATCCGCCAGATTCCCCATTCTAAAACGGATCGATCTGAAGGATAAGAGGATTTATACAGCGTGCTCTCTTAAGAGCACGCTGTACTCACATTTCTATATGTTTGCTTGTTTGACTGTGTTTACTGCAGAGCTTACACTTTAATATATGCGAAGGATTGCGTACCTCATTGCAACAATAATGCTCATCCTGCCGCCGATACAAGCAATATCGGCTGGTCCGGCTACCAGTGTGTTTTTAGATGCAAAACCGGACTATTTACCGGCAGATGGCAAGAGCATCGCCACTATCAGCGCTGAAATCAGAGATTCTTCCGGCAATTTAGTCCCTGATGGAACTATGGTCAGCTTCTCAACAAGCCTTGGGACTATCCAAAACACTGTCACAACCACTGCCGGAGTCGCCCGCGCTCGTCTGACAAGTGGAACTGTCCCAGGAACTGCTACTGTTTCAGCTTGGGTAACTCAAGGTGGTGCTGCAGGCACCATAGAAGTTGAATTACTGGAACCAGGGATGGAAGTCCCTCGGCAATCCTTCATCACTATCGCTTCAGATGATTACCTGGTATACGAACCTTCTCAAATGATTGTTTATGCTGATGGTAATGTATCTGTTGCACACCGTGGATTATTAATCAAAGCCGATCAAGTCCAATTTGACCTTCAGCGTGATGAAATTATCTGCAGGCGGCGTACATCCGGTGATCCTATTGTCATGGAACGTGGAGATAAGAAGCTGGAAGCCAGCCTGCTTTATTATGTTACACATGATATGAAGGGCAAAGCCATTGTAGAAGGTCAATCTGGAAGTATGGAACGCATAAGTGTGCGCGGTGCGGATCTGGTTATGGAACCGGATCAGGAAGCGACTCCTGAGAGCTTCTTCGACTTTACTGATTTGACGGAGAGTCCGATTCTTATCAAAGCTTCGAGCATTACAATCAAACCTGGAGATGAAATTCAATTCAGGCATGCTCGGATCTATGTTGATGGCAAAAAAGTCTTATCGGTGCCGCTGCATGTAATGGCGCTGGATAGTTCTACTGCTGACGCATCGAGATATATCGGCTGGGGAACCAATGGACTCCGCATCGATCTTCCGTTCTATTATTCATTATCGCCAAGTTCGACTGGGTCACTCCATCTGAGACGCGGTCAGCAAGCAGGGTGGGGGTTTTACTCATCTAACTCCGGTTGGTCTTTAGACTTGATGCAGCAGTATACAACTACCGGAGGAGCCGAAGGCACATTCGCTCTGAACAGGTTATCTAAAAACGATTGGGGAGCACACTGGCAACACAGCCAGGAGTTTGATTCAGGAAGCCGTATCTACAGTTACCTGGAATTCCCTGCGCACACGGACCTTTTCGGGACGATGAGCTACTCAAAACCATTGAACAAAGGCAGTTTGGGCATCAATGTATATGGGAGCAAGTATAAAGGTCAGTCTGCTGATGTAACCACTGATGTCTACTTGCAAAGTGCTCCTAAACCTATAGCCAGCGGGGCAGCAAGCTACCTGCTCATGGGAAGAGCCTCATATATCAGCAGCGGTATTACAGACTCAGGGCTGGGTACAGGCTTGCAGATGCAGATTTTTGGTAGACCGGTCTCGCTCGGAAAGAGTACTAATCTTCTCGGTTCTGTGTCATTCGGGCATGATTGGGGCAGTGCACGTTCCGGTCTGACGCTTCTTGCGAATACATCCCTCAATCACAGACTGGGAGAGAACGGCAAGCTGGGCAATCTGGGACTTGTATATTCCTATACACGTGATCCTGGCTACCTTGGACTATATGGCAGGCATAGGCTGAGCGCTAACTTCATATATAATCCATCGCCAAAGTGGCGATTACACGCCTTCAGTACCCGCACGCTGGATGCTTCTATGTCCAGCACCTTTGCTGATATTTCCTATCAGTTCAAACCTGGTTGGAGGCTCAATTTACTCCAGACCATTCAGAAGTTCAGCACCTACGACTACTCTGACACGGAAATAGCCATCGGTAAAGAGATCCATGACCATGAACTAATGCTGGTTTGGTCCAAGTCCAGAAATAAATTGCGGTTGGAAGTGTCAGCAGCCCGGTTCTAACCGATCACTACCATACTCTGCTCCGGTGTAACTGTAATTGCGTTTTTGAAGCTGATTATGGTCTTACCGGAAGATTCCGGCAGGTCAAAGTTTATATGATTATCTCCTAATATAACCTGCAGCTTCTCAGCACCTTCAAACAACTCCGGCAGAACGAGTGAGCGTATAGTCAATTCACCATCTTCTATCACTATTCCTGCTGAAAGGCCTTCAATGCTGTTATCCTGCCAGTACCTGCCCCATGCATCGGGAGTAAAGAATGGGTATTCACAGACCGGCTGCGAGATTGCTGGTCTGAACGCCAACCGGCCTGTTATCTTGTCCCACTGGAAGCCTGAAAGAGCGTTTATAAGTGTCCATGAGGACATTGCTCTGTAGTAATGGCCGCCGCACTCTACATGGTTCCAGTATCTGCCTGCTCTAAGATAGCGGTCATGGATATCCTCAACAATCGCCAGCCCTTCGGCAACCATTCCGTAGTAGATCAGGAGATCGGCTACTGTATATTCGATACCGGTCCAGGGCGCTTCAGCCTGGAAGTTGTCCGATGCAGCAATCAACGGCTTCTTTCCAGAGGGGTACGATGCATTGATCAATCCCTCACCTTTTCGGAAATTCCACTTGATGATACTCTCAAGCGCTTTCCTGATGCGGTTATGAGGTAAAATCGACTCCCATCCGCAGGCTGAAGCAAACCAGTCACCGCTCATCTGGTCGCTCATACAGCATTCATCGATCTCACCATTATTCCGCCACAGGATGTAGTAGTCGCCGTTCCAGAGTTTGCTTTCAAAGCTGACTAGTCCTTTTTCGTAGATCGAGTCCCATTTAGCTGCCCGAGTCGAATCTCCGATTTCCTTAGCCAGTTTCGACGCTGCTTTCAAAGCTCCGAGCCACAGGCTGGCAATGTAGGACGGGCATCCTGTGAAGTCCCAGCAGTCATACGTGTTTCGGCGTGTATCTGTATCTGGCAATCCGTCACCATCCGTATCCAGTTGCTCAGTGTTGTCCATGGCTAGGACAATATGCGGCCATAGTGTTTCCAGATACTGCCTGTCGCCAGTCCATTGGAAGTCTCGTGCTGCAAGCATCACAAACTGCTGGTTCATATCTACCCTGTCAAATCCATCGTCTACTTTACTGAAGTCCGGCGAGAAAAAGTGGTGGACTCGGCCGTCTTCCCGTTGGAACGCAGCTCCATGCATCATCTGAATCTTCTGCAGGTCAGGGAAAAGCGAGATAATTGGAAACGACCCCTGATAGGTTATGTCAGTTGTGTGGAACCCGCAGCATCCAAGCCCTTCCCAAACTCCAAAAAGCCCTGTTTTTGTCCACCAGGTGCATTTAGTGAGCGTGGATAACTGAGATGTTACTGCATCTGCTGCGGAATCGGGCAGGCTGGATGAGTATATTGCTTCCGGCAGCGCAAGTGTCTTCGCCTTTAGATAAGCGTAATTGTCCAGTAGGTAGGTCGCTACATCAAAGGAATTGCCAAACCAGTTTTCATAAGCATGACCGATATTGTTGTCAGTCGGAGTTATATGATTGGGAAAGAACCACGTCACAGTGAAGAGTGAGCCACTTTCAGCATAAGGGTCAATGTCCAGCTTGCTGCATAACGCTGCCAAGCCCCATTCAGCCTGCTCGTTTGTGAGTTCTGTCAGGTTAGAGGCGATGTCTTCCAGAAATTCCGGTGAATCAGCAATCTTAGCGTCTACTTTGATGACCTGCTGATACTTGTCATAGATAAACGAATGCTGAAGGATATCTGATTTTATCTGATTGCGCTGGTCTGCGGTGAGTTTGGCTGCATCGAAGTCTGATGGAAGCTCCGGCTGAGTCTGTGCGTCGAGATTCGGCAGCGTTCCAGTCTCTTTGAACTGATGTAAGAACGAATGAGTCCTGATACCGAACTTGTTCTTACGGAATGTAAATGGTTTGCGTTCTTTAAGGAAAGCGCCGGTGATGTAGCTTATCTTACCACCGATGGCAGCAAATGTCATATCTCCGGTTGAGCATTGTTCCGGTGCAAGCCCATCTGCCCCGAGAGTGATTAATCGCGCTTCTCCAATGCCAGAGAACCTGTTATGTGGCCTTTGGCCTTTCTGGTTATATCCTGAAGCGTTGCGGATCATCCCAAGTATCGATACTTCAACCGGCAAACTTGATTTATTGGTTACTGTAAAGTCGATATAGAAGCCCGGAGTGCCTGAGTTTCGGCTGTCCAATGGTATGAATGGAGAGAAGACCAGTGCAGTCACATCGACAGGCAAATCAGAGTCTTCATAAGTAAGTCTGGCTATCGGAAACTCTCCCTGGAACCGGATACTTGATACAGACCTGATCCATGAGAGGCTGTAGAGGTCATGGATCCTTTCATCTAACGCAAGATACCTCAACATAGTTCTGCCATCTTCGGTGCGGACACGGATGATAAATAGCAGGTCATCGGGTTCCATCGGTATCTTTCCATTGCAACAAGGGCTTCCAGGGTTCCACGGGCTGTTGTTGAATATCTGCCACTCGTGAAAAAGACCATCGGGACGGATTTCAACGGAACCTGTGCCTATTCCGCCAAGCGGAATGCCTGAATTGTGCCTGATTTGTTGGTTTATGACTGCCATAATCTACACTCCGGTTGAGTACTTGATACGGTCTATTATATAGCTTCTTTTCAGAGGTTGTCTCCTAAAAAAGATGGATTAGCAGGTGCTGACAAGCTTATACGGTTATGTGTATACTAGACAAGAACTATGAAGCATAGGTTGATCATTGGCTTTGATATTGGAGGCACTAAGTCCTCGGTTATACTGGCAACTTCTGCTGGTGAGATTATCGGAAGGATCAGCGCGCCTACGGAAATACCCGAAGGGCCGCTTGTTACCGTCAACAGGTTGATAAACGATGCCCGCAAGTTGATGGAACAGCATAATCTATCCAAAGAGGATGTTGCAGGTGTTGGAATCTGCTGCGGCGGCCCGTTGGACAGAGAAACCGGCATCATCCTTGGTCCTCCAAATGCTCCAGGATGGGATTATGTGCCTGTCGTAAGCCTGACAACAGATGCGCTTGGCATCCCGGCAGTGCTTGAAAACGATGCAGACTGTATCGCACTTGCTGAGTTCTACTTCGGTGCTGGCAAAGGAAAGAAGAATGTTGTTGCGTTCACATGGGGCACTGGTGTTGGTTCAGGGATAGTGATAAACGGCCGGCTTTACAGCGGAACAAAGGGAATGGCAGGCGAGATAGGTCATGTTACCTATTTGTCAGGTGGACGACCGTGCGGATGCGGGAAATTGGGTTGCATAGAGGCTTATGCTTCTGGATCGTCGATTGCCCGCATGGCCGCAGAGCAGGTGCAAGCAGGTAGAGCGTCCAGCCTGTCAGGAAAAGACCTTGTTGACACTCAATCCGTCTGTGATGCTGCAAGGGCAGGGGATGAACTGGCCCTGGAAGTCCTTAAAGTAGCAGCACGGGCAATGGGCCGCGCTGTCTCTATTGCCGCGCATGTTCTTAACCCCGAAGTGATAGCACTTGGCACAATGGCCGTCAAAGCAGGTGATCTACTGATGCCTGAGGTATTGAACGTTGTTGAAGCCGAGGTATGGCCGCAGATAAGGGAGACTCTTGAGATAGTCCCATCACCTCTAGGTGACAGGATTCAGGATTTGGCTGCCATTTCAGCATTTTTAGGCCGGTCACTGCCCGAATTTGAATAACACGAACCCATACGGCTCGATTTCTATCGATAATCTGCTGAGACTGCCTCCAGAATGGCGTCCAAGATCAACCCACTGGCCTATCTCACTCTGATAAACCTGTACGCTGTACCTTCTGGCATTGTCCAGCATCTGTGCTGCGTTGAAAGGTGCAGGCTTTTTCTCTCCTGAAGTGTCTCCGAAACAGGCAATGATCTCGTCACCTCGTCCGTATGCTGCTGCTATGATATCAGCGCTTATTGGGGTAATCAATTCGGTCAGGTCTGAGTCATACAACTCAGTGTTCTCTGCCTTCATGAATCCGCTTGCAGTGTAGAAAAGCAGTCTTTCACCTATTCTTGCAGCAAAGAACGATATTGTTCCGATTGATGTATGCAGGTTTCGCACCCGGAGCCAGTTCCATTTTCTTGGGATACGAGGCTTTACTTCAGCTTGGCAGCCTCTGACGTTAAGCCCGACTGCTCCTTCGATCATCGCCCATAAAAATCTTGGTGGTTCCCACGGTGAAAGCCTCATTCCACGGTTTACAAGCGTCTCACCATCAAACCATTCGGAGAACTGACCAGGCACGGTGTTAAAACTGGCAGGGCTAATAATATACTGCCTGTAACTGCGTTCCAGTGACTCTACCATAACAGAAGGGTCGGATTGCACACTGGCCATAGCATACCACCAGGTTACGCCCGGCCATACACCTCCCTGTAACCCAATCAACCTGTCTGGTGTAAACAATGGATTCAATCTGGACACGGTGCGTAATCCTGCGGAGGTCATGAAGTCTGGATTGGACAACCTCATAGTGATCCTCTGGCTGGTATCTTCATCAGAGACACCGAAAATCATAGGGAATATCTCATCTGCTGTGACTTCAGTGATAGTATTGCCGTCAACATCTATGTTGAGATAATACATGCCATTTGCAGGATTTTTGAGATGTTCATTGATGGCTTTACGCAGGTTTTCAGCCTCCTGTGCGAATCTATCGGCTTTTTCAGACTCTCCAGCCATTTTGCAGATGCGTGCAATAGCTGCTAAAGCTGCATAGCACTCGGCGTTTATCTCAGTGACTGCTCCATTGATGGACCTACCGGGGATAATATTTCTCCATCCGGCTATACCATAAGCGCCGGTACCTCTTGCGGAGCAAAAGACCAATCCTCTCTCATCTTCCTGCGATATTATATATTCCGCTGCCTTTACCATAACCGGATACAGGTTCCTCAGGCAGCTTCGATGCCCGGTCGCTTCAACATGATGGGCAGCAGCGAGAATAAACAGTGGGGTGTTATCGTTGATATTGAGTCCGTAGTCTTCTGATCCCCCAGTCCGGGCATCGTAATACTCGATTATAAGTCCTGAGTCATGTTGTCTTTTTGCAGCTTCATGCAACAGGTCGCAAGATGCTTCCGGGATCATGAAATCGCTTCCGAAAACGAACCATGCTGCATCCCGGATGACTACATTGGAAGAAATGCCTGGATCGTTGGTGAACGCAATACCTGTAGGATAGTTCGCCAGCACTCGCAGCATATTGGCTTTACACCATTGTGCCCCCTGGTTGATAATGGTGTCAGGCGTCATCACATCAGCAGTTTTTAGCACCTTTTCATACCGATTGATTGTCTTTTGCAGGAGCTTTTCGTAATCGCTTGCGTACTTAATGACACTTCCTATCTTCTTCTGCCCATCTGGAGTAAACGCCACAATGAATGCAAACCGTTTCTTTTCACCAGGCCGAAGGAAGATTGATAGCTGCAGCGATGCAACAACTTCCCCGGTTTCGTCATTTTTATTCGGCAGAGGGTATCTTGGATTCCAGGCTTCTTCTATATCGTGTGTAACCAGATAAGCATCTGGATCTGGAAGTGACGCAAATGCCCGGACCCAATCAGGATTATCCTGGTTCCAGGCTATTACAGCGCCAAGCCCTCTATCGAATCTGGTTTGGATGTCTTTGTTAGTGTCTCCTGGCAGGTAAAGGCAGCCAATTACAGCCAGAGATTGCTCCCAGGTTGAAAGGTTCTCTATATCGATGATTTGAATGGCTGCAGCCGGATCATCGAATCCTGTGTTAGGCAAAAAGAAGGTTTCGGTCACATGGATGTCGTTGATCAGGCTGTAAGAATGCTCCTGGTATGCTGGATGAATGGTAAAAGTGCCTGGACCTGTTGTTGTGAGTCGCACTATGGTATCCGCGCCCATTTCATGAAGTTCAGCCTCACGTCTGCTATACAACAGCAGGTCTCGATATGGAGCGAAGATATTTACTACCAGCGAACCAGTTACTTTTCGGCCAATATCGGTGTTAAACAGGCTTTCCAAAGCCCCAGTGGCCTTGCTGGCTGCCCATGCATGAGCGTTGCCCAGGCTGGAACCGTGCGCCAGGTCGGTATCGGGGATTCTGTAGGTAAAAATCCCATTTTGCAGCCCGACTGTAGTGTCGCCTTCAGGTTTTTGTGGTCTTATTTCATTGTCTTGAGGCATTTGGGGATACTAGACCAGTCTGTAGGTCTTCCTCCTTACCCGTATATTGGACGGATGGCTTTCGAACCTTCCACACCTACTTCAGGAAACGCAAAACGATAAACGGTGTAACCTATAGCGCCGCCATACAGCAGATGGGCAATGAGCATCAGTATTATCAACAATGGGCCTCTTCCGGCAGCAGCTTGGGGAAAATCCAGCGCGTAGAACACAGGTGATACCATTAATATTGCCCAGATTCCTATACCGTAGAAGACCCCATACCACCATCTGGCTTTACCTATGAGCAGTGCGTAAACAGCGCCCCACGCAGCTCCATTTAACAGATAGTGGTAGGCAGTACCGGTGATGTAAGCCAGAGTCGAAGGCTGGTCTTGAAGCCCACGTCCAAGCGCAAGATTGCCAAGCGCATTTATCATGCTCGGCATCAGGTCCATTGCTGTGCCTATTTCCATAAACACATGCACAATGGCAGTGCCGATAAGCCCTCCGAGGTATCCGTATAAGAACCGGTTCACAAAAACGCGGTTGTGGTATTCTCCGTAAATCAATGCACCTACAACTATCAGAAATGTAATTCCACCTACAATCGCCAGGTATAACGGTGCATTGATAAGTTGTGATGGGGCCAACAATACTCCCCAAATCGGTACAAAGAGTGATATTACCACAGCAACAGTAATCCAGAAATCGATTGGCGTCTCTCTATGCATATTTTCTTCTCATCACCATCAACTCAACCTGCTAAAACGTTCTTTACCATATACTTATCTTGCCAAACCATAGAGTAACAGGAACTACCTCAGCCATTGAACCTCGTATAAGTACTGGGGAAATTCTCTCCATACGTTTTCGGAGGTGAAGGATGTCGGCACTGTGCATCCTCTTTTACACAACTGTAGTAATAACTCTGTTTTCAGTGATGGCTGCTGCTCAGGTTGATGAACAGGAATCATTACAGGCTGAAGAACAATCGAGTATAATTTACCTTGCTCCGAACCTACCTGCTGTCGTATGTCCATCTGCGGGCACTCCACAAACAGAACCTCAAAAAGATGAATCTAATGATTATTTGCCTAGTCTAGGCGGAGCAGGTGGTGATGAGTCCAAGTCGGATTCCGCTTTGAAGATTCTAAGGCAGGCAGCGCTGTTGTATGCGCTTGACAGGTCTGTTGGAAAGTCTTCTATTCTGGATTCGGACGGAGCAAACACCACGGCAGACTTATTCAACGGGTTCGGTAGCAAGCAGATGACCGGTTTGTTCGGACTTGCATACCTTGTCAGTAATGGAGAAACCAAACGAACATCCGGGACTGTGCTTGAGGCTACGATGGAAGCAATGCTGATCACCGAAGGTCTCAAGTATCTGACTGGTCGCAAGCGGCCGCGCGAATCAGGCAGCGATCCTGATCAATGGTTTGGTCCGGGAACCGGTTATGCGTCATTCCCATCAGGACACACCAGCAATGCGTTTGCAATTGCCACTGTTCTATCAGAAAAACATCCAAAGCAAAAATGGTTGTATTATCTGCTGGCTGCGGGAGTAGCCTATGCTCGTGTTCAGAAAGATGCCCATTTCCCATCTGATGTATTTATAGGGGCTGGTATCGGCATATACGCAGGCAAAAAAGCTGTAAAAGGCAAATCGCTCACAAGAAAAGTAATCAAACTGGGCGGATCATACGAAGATTGATTATCGACTATACCTGGGAGCTTTCTTCTTCGCCTGGAAGATCGGCTTGTATGGTGATATGATTGATGCCATATTCCAACTCGGGACTCAACTCGGGAGGGATTTGTCAACTCAGGAGGGATTTGTCAACTCGGGAGGGATTTGCAATCCCTCCCGGACTAGCAGCCGAGGGATCTGTGATCCCGGATGATCATCTTGAATATCAGTAATCGGGATTGCAAATCCCTTGGATATCTTCTCCGGGCTAAATTGCAAATTTAGCCCGAGTGTAGCCGAGATGAAGCCCGGCCACACTTCTGATTATGGTCCAAGTATGTAAAAGTATTAGCAGTATTCATATACCATGTTGCACTTTGACTCGTTCTTCTTGCTCTTCCTCTTCTTCCTGCTGTGATTCTACAGCTTGTCTGCCTGAGACTATTGCCGGAATTGCTATGGCAGCGGCGGTGATGGTTGCAGCAATAACACCACCAGCTATCGCTCGCTTGCGTGCCTGTTCCCCAGCAGCGCCTAATGCCTGCCCTTTATACTTTTTACCCTGTTCATATAACCGCAGCCCTGGCTCATACAGTTGCCCGAAGCCCATTCCTTCAACCATCTCGTGCTGCATATATGATTGAGGCACAGGATTTCCAGGAATGTAGGTAACTCGATGATCGAACTTATACTTGTCCTGTGCTGAATCATCCAGCACGATGTAAGGGCCTTCTTTTACATGTTTCTCAAAGTCAGGATCTTCAGCATTGCCGAACATGATTGTTGGAGTGCCCTTTGATGTAAACAGTTTCCAAAGTCCGGCATCGAGCCATGCGTCTGCAATAGTCTTCCAGTGTCCCAGAGTGCCTTCTATGTTTGCTCCTTCACCGACGATCACTCTGCAAGGATACTTGTTAACCCCCGTATCGGCAGGTTCTACATCTACTTGAGCTTTTTTGATTGGAACACCGGCTATTTCTATACATCTTGGATTGTAGACGCCTACTCCCAGTTCAGCAGCTTCTTTAGCCATGCGGATGTTTTTCCAATCGAGCGAGAATAATTGAGCTAATGTCACATCCATTGCAACAGGGTCGTCCGAGGCAAGAATATAACCCCACCAGAAAGGTTTATTAGAACCAGGACCTTGTCCCTGTCCGGCAACCATACCATCGCATATATTGAGCGTCGGCCTGTAACGCTTTAGAAGCTGTGCATTTCCCCAATAGTAAGGGTCAGCATCTCTCTGCAATTCCAAACGGGTATTCATGGGCATCAAGCCTACCCAGTTTTTACAGGCACATGAGATTGGATCAACAAAGTGGGTTTTGGCCTTGGGGCAGTTGATAATTACATCGACTCGGTCCAATACCTCCGGCACTGGCATGAACCGGACACGAGCATCCTCGCCGAAATCGACTACTTTATGGGCTATTTCATCGAGGAAGATCATCCTTCCGCCTGCTTCTTTGACTGCAGAGGTCATTCCTGTGATTGCACATACGTGGCGAGTCATCTGTGCATGTCCCGCAGCTTCCATAACCCATACATCTTTCGCACCAGCTTCTTTGCAAATCTTGATTAACGCCTGTATCATCCTTGGAGATGTAGTTGAACCGTCGGTAGCGAGCTTGAACAGTGTCTGATTTGGCTTTAGAGCCACAATCTGCCCTTCTCTTACATACTTGTCTATGCCTCCGACAAGCGAAATAGCATCACGCACGGTTTTCTCGACCGATGACAGTTTCATTTTGCGGTCGGTTATGCGGGAAATTCCAACTATAGCGCGTTGTATTGTATTTTCCGGCAATTTCATCAGCTCCTTTGATAGAGTGTCGTTTCGGGGTTTACCCGCAGCCTTTACTGACCAAACGAACAAGACATGGAACTGGTTTACTGATTCTGTGAATAGACAGGCAGGATGTAACAGCAGTTTTGAAGAAGTACTATTATGCATCTTTATCTTTCTGTAGGACGGTATAGGTTAAGCGCTATATCATAAACCAGCTTAGAGATTAGGTCAGCATCCAAATGACGGAAATGAATTCTATAACAATCTATGATTTGATAGCTACTAGAATGCAATCAGCCCCTGAGGCACACGCTATACTCGCACCTGGGAAGAAACCGCTTACATACCGGCGGCTGGTGGAGCATTTACAAAGTACCGTTGCGTATCTTAACGGACTTGGGTTAAAGCCTGAAGACCGTGTTGCCGTAGTTCTTTCTAACGGGCCTGAAATGGCTGCTCTGTTTCTGGCTGTTTCATCCGGTATGACTTGCGCGCCGCTCAATCTATCTTATGGAGAGAGCGAGTTTGATTTTTACCTGACGGACCTTAGAGCTAAGGCTGTCATTGTAGAGCAGGGATTGGATTCTCCAGTCAGAAAGGTCGCCAAAGACCGGGGAATTGCGATAATCGAGCTTATTCCATCAGTCGATGATGAAGCAGGAATTTTCACCCTTGTATCTTCAGAAGATTGTCAGAAAGCGCTGGAAGAACCAAGTTTTGCACCATCTGATAGTGTAGCTCTGGTGCTGCACACATCAGGCACTACTTCAAGACCTAAAATCGTGCCGCTTACTCAGCGGAACCTGTGCATTTCTGCAGGGAACATTGCAAGATCGCTTAAACTGACGGAATCAGACCGCTGCATGAACGTAATGCCGCTTTTCCACATACACGGACTGGTTGGAGCGCTGCTTTCATCTTTGTCGGCAGGCGCAAGCGTCATCTGCACGCATGGATTCAACGCTCCGCAGTTCTTCGATTTGATGTATGAGTTCAAGTCTACGTGGTATACTGCGGTTCCGACGATGCACCAGGCTATTCTTGCCAGAGCAGAAGCGAACCAAGATGTAATAAAGGACTCCAGGCTAAGGTTCATCAGGTCATGTTCTTCCGCACTGCCTCCACAGCTTATGGCAGACTTAGAGCAGTGCTTCGGAGTTCCGGTAGTCGAGGCTTATGGCATGACGGAGGCTTCTCATCAGATGGCTTGCAATCCGCTTCCGCCACAAATCCGTAAGCCTGGTTCTGTTGGCATACCTACAGGGCCTGAAGTAGCCATCATGGACGATGCAGGCAAGTTGTTAGCGCCGGGAGAGACAGGCGAGATAGTAATCCGTGGCGAAAACGTAACTGCTGGTTACGAGAACAATCCTAAAGCCAACGAAAGCGCTTTCACCAATGGTTGGTTTAGAACAGGAGACCAAGGTTATTTGGATGATGACGGCTATTTGTTCATCACAGGCCGCATTAAAGAGATAATCAACCGTGGCGGGGAAAAGATTTCGCCTCGGGAGATAGATGAAGTGCTTATTGATCATCCTGCTGTTGCTCAGGCTATTACTTTTGCAATGCCTCATCCTACTTTGGGAGATGATATTGCAGCGGCAGTAGTACTCAAGCAGGGGATGGATGCTTCTGAGTTGGATATCAGGGAGTTTGTTGCTGCCAGAGTAGCGCATTTCAAGGTACCGAGCAAGGTCGTATTTGTTGACGAAATCCCCAAAGGGCCTACAGGCAAGCTGCAGCGCATAGGTCTGGCTGAACGGCTGGGTATAACGGCAGAACTGCAGGATAAGGGAATTGTCGAATACGTGCCGCCAAGGACTCCTGTGGAAGAATCTCTTGCTAAGATGTGGGCAGAGGTTCTGGGAGTAAAGAGAGTTGGAATAAACGATCACTTCTTCCGGTTGGGAGGAGATTCTATACTTGCTACTCAGCTTGTTGCAAGGGCGCGGGAGGCTTTCAATGTCGATCTATCGCTTGTTGGGTTCTTTGAATCTCCAACAGTTGCCGGACAGGCATTGATGATAACTCAGTTGCAGGCATACGGACTGAGCGAAGATGAGCTTTCAAATCTACTTGATGATCTGGAAAGAGGTTCTGACCAGCCGCTGTGAGTGATCTTAGTAGACGTATTGCCAATCTGCCTCCTGAGAAACGCGCACTGCTGGAAAAACGACTGGCACAACAAAAAAGCCTTGAAGATGCCCGCAAGTCTATCCCCCGTGCGGCAGTCTCGGATCGTTATCAGTTGTCCTTCTGCCAGGAGAGGCTGTGGTTTTTAGACCAGTTGGAGCCTGGCTCTCCTATGTACAACATTCTGAAGGCTGTCAGGATTTCAGGCAAGCTGGATATTGCATCATTACAGCGTGCGCTGGACAAGGTGCTTGCAAAGCATATATCTCTCAGGACCAATTTTACTTCAACGGATGGGATTCCATATCAGTTCATACGTGAAATACCACCGATCGAGCTTCCGGTGCTGGATTTGAGCCATCTGTCAGGCGATATGCTTGATTCAGAAATATCTCGAATAGGACGTGATGAAGTCTGGAAGCCGTTTGACCTTTTAAAAGACCTTTTGATCCGGTTTTTGCTGCTGCGTATCCAGGCTGAAGAACACCTGCTCATCTTCGTAGTGCATCATATCGTATTCGACGGCTGGTCGATGTCGGTATTCGTTCGTGATATTGCTGAAACCTGCGAGTCGCTTGAGGCTGACCTGCAGGAATTGCCGATTCAATACGTTGATTATGCGGCCTGGCAGCGCGAATGGCTTCAGGGAGATGTGCTGGACAAACAGCTTTCATATTGGAAAAGCCGGTTAGGGGATGATTTTCCTGTGCTTGATCTGCCTACTGATTATCCCCGGCCTGCTGTGCAATCGTATCGAGGAGATAGAATAACCCGAACGTTGCCTTCGGACCTTGTCAGCAGACTTAAAGCGTTTAGCCAGGCCGAAGGCGCAACCATGTTCATGACGCTGCTAACAGCGTTTAAGATATTGTTGTCTTCTTATACAGGCAGGGGTGATATTGTAGTAGGCTGCCCGATAGCAGGCAGGACGAAGGTCGAGACAGAGCAGTTGATCGGGTTTTTCGTCAACATGCTCGTGATCCGAACGAACATAGAGAGAAAACAGAGTTTTCGTGAACTGCTCAGGCAGGTTCGAGAAGTCTCGCTCGGCGCTTATGCTCATCAGGACCTGCCTTTTGAGAAACTGGTCGAAGAACTACAGCCGGAAAGGAACCCCAGCCGCACACCACTCTTCCAGGTCGTCTTCAACTACAGGAATATGCCTCCTGCAAGCGTTAAGACCAAGAGCTTGAAGATGGATGTAATCGACCTTGAGAGCGGAATAGTCCGTTTTGACCTTGATCTGGAAATTACGGAGAACTCCGAAGGCCTTTTCTGCACATTCGATTATAATTCGGACCTGTTCAAGCCGGAGACTATCCACAGGATGCTGGATCATTACGAAGTGCTGCTCAAAGGGATAACAACGGAGCCTGATAAACCTGTAAAAGATATTCCGATTCTGACAAATGCAGAGCTTCACAGGCAACTAATCGAGTGGAATGATACGGCAACTGATTATCCAAAGGACGCAGCGCTGCACAGACTGTTTGAACAGCAGGTAGAAAGGACACCTGATGCAGTTGCTGTCGAGTTTCCCGATGGGGTTTTGACATATCGGGAACTGAACCGTCGGGCGAACCGGTTGGCATACCATCTCAGAGATCTTGGTGTTCAAGATGGGAGCATGGTAGGGCTGTGCGTTGATCGGTCGGCAGAGATGATTGTCGGTATGCTGGCTATTCTAAAAGCAGGAGGCGCTTATGTTCCTCTTGACCCGGATTACCCTTCAGAACGGCTGTCTTTTATGATTAAGGACGCCGGAGTTACGGTGCTCCTTGGTAAAAAGCAGCTGATAAACCAGGTTTCTACGAGCGGTGTGACTTGCGTATGTATGGAAACAGATGGCGAGCTGGTGGTTGGCAACCCAGACTCGAATCTATCGTGCAGCGCTGACGGCGAGTCTATCGCTTACGTAATCTACACTTCGGGATCTACCGGCACTCCAAAAGGGATTGCTGTTCCTCATAGAGCAGTAAGCAGGCTTGTGCTGAATACCAACTATGTCAGCCTTGGGCCTTCGGATGTGGTGGCGCAGGCATCCAATTCGTCTTTCGATGCTGCCACATTCGAGATATGGGGAGCGCTGCTGAACGGCGCTCGTCTGGTGGGTATTCAAAGAGATACTCTGCTGTCTCCTCATGACCTTGCGGGCTTTATCAGAAGCAAAGGCGTCACAACCTTGTTCTTGACTACGGCGCTTTTCAACCGGGTGGCGATGGAGTGTCCATCAGCGTTTAGCCCGCTCGAATGCCTGCTGTTTGGCGGAGAGGCTGTCGATCCCGGTTGTGTTAGAAAAGTATTGCAAGCCGATCCTCCAAAACGTCTGCTTCATGTCTACGGCCCTACTGAGAATACGACGTTCACGACCTGGTATGAGGTTTGTGATGTTCCTGAAGACGCTGTAACGGTGCCGATTGGAAGACCAATATCAAACACGCAGGTTTATGTCCAGGACTCATATCAACAGCCTGTCCCGGTTGGTGTGGAAGGCGAGTTGGTAATAAGTGGAGACGGGCTTGCTGTGGGGTATTTAGGACGGCCTGAACTGACAGCCGAAAAATTCATCCAGAATCCCTTTGGAGAGGGCAGGTTTTATCGCACGGGCGATCTGGTGAGGCAGCTTAATGACGGAAGCATCGTGTTTGTTGGCCGGTTGGATGACCAGGTCAAAATCCGTGGGTTTAGAATAGAACCTGCAGAAATAGAAAGTGCTCTGAAGAAACATCCGAATGTGCGCGATGCCGTAGTTATAGCCAGAGAAGACACACCTGGGGAACGGTATCTCGCAGCTTATGTAGTTCCACAGGATAGTCGACCTGTTTTGAGTGAGGAACTAAGGTCATTCCTCTCAGCAAGTCTGCCTGATTATATGGTTCCTGCTCACTTTATTAAAATGGATTCTCTGCCGACTACCCCAGGCGGTAAACTGGACAAAAGATCGCTGCCCGTGCCGGAAGTCCGGCCAGTAGATAAAGCTGATAACCTGGCAGCGCCAAGGGATTTGCTTGAAGCTCAACTGGTCAGGATTTGGGAGAAGCTATTCGGTTCCAGCCCGATAGGCATTAAGGACAACTTCTTCGAGCTTGGCGGCCATTCGCTTATGGCTGTCCGGCTTTTTGCTCAGATAGAGAAAGCAACGGGAATCAGATTGCCTCTTGCCATTCTGTTTCAGGCTCCTACAATCGAAAAGCTTGCTGAAGTGTTGAGATCGAAAGGGCTGGGGGATGTATGGAACAGCCTTGTGCCGATTCAACCGGGAGGTTCACATCCGCCGATCTTCTGCATACACACGGCAGGCGGCAATGTGCTGGTCTATCACGACCTGGCTGTTTGTATGGGAAAAGATCAACCGGTCTACGGACTACAAGCACAGGGGCTGGACGGTAAGCAGCCTCCTCATGAGCGCATAGAGGACATGGCAGCTCATTATATTGAGGAAATCCGTCGCTTCCAACCGGAGGGACCGTATCATCTGATAGGATATTCCTTCGGAGGGCTAATAGCCTTTGAGATGGCTTGTATGCTCCAGGAACAGAGGCAGGATGTAGGGCTGCTGGCGCTGCTAGATACTCAGGGGCCTGGAGATCAATCTTATCAAGACCCGACATATTCGAACGTGGCAAAACGGGTCTATTTGCACAGCAAACATATATCATCGCTAGGGCTTCGAAGCAAACTGCAGTATGTTCAATCGAAAGTAAAACGGCTGTGGAAGACCATAGTTACTCCAGCCAAATATCTTATCGTGAAGCTGCTGGATGAAGCATGGAAGGCAACAGGCAGGCCGTTCCCTCGCGCGCTCAGAAGCGCGTTATGGTTCTCTATTTACAGCAGAAAAGCAGCCAGAAGCTACGTCCCAAGAACATATTCCGGCAAGGTAGTGTTGTTCAGAGCAGAAAAGCAGCCGATAGCCAGCAGGTTAGGCCCGGACTTGGGCTGGAGCAAATTTGTAACCGGCGGGATAGAAATCCACGAAGTCCCAGGAGACCATGTAGTGTTGAAGCCTCCCGGAGTCAGTGTTCTTGCAGATAAGTTGAAAGCCTGTCTGCAGCAGGTCAATAGCAATGAGCCAGTCTGACTATATACAGCCGCAATCATCCAAGTATAACTATGTCCAAGTTTATACCGCAAGCATAGACAGATATATACAGCAATTATCTCATATTCGCTCAATAATCACTCCAGATGAGGTTAAAACGGCTGAATCCTACCGCTTCAGCAGAGATCGCAACAGGTTTATCGTATCAAGGGGGTTTTTGCGGTTTATTCTAAGCCAGTATCTTGAGATTGAGCCGATAGAGATCAAATTTACCAGTGGAACCTATGGCAAACCTGAGCTTTCATCCGAGTATGGAAGCTCGTTGAGGTTCAATGTATCTCATTCCGGTAATATGGTTGTTTATGCAATAACATCCGGCCGTGAAGTTGGTGTGGATGTGGAGAATATCCAGCATGATTATCCTGTTATGGATGTTGCCGGACAATTTTTCTCTCAAGCAGAGATCGACTTGCTGGCATCTCTGGAAGGAGATGAGATTGCAACTGCGTTTTTCCGATGCTGGATCAGGAAGGAAGCGTTTATCAAGGCAACAGGTAAAGGGCTGAATGTGCCGCTGGATCAGTTTGCTATCCCTCCTGCTGATTCACCTACTGCTTTTTGTGCCTTCGATCAAGATTGGATTGTAGTTGAGTTTTCTCCCAAAGAAGGTTATGTGGCTGCCGTTGTTGTGGAAGGCTATCAGGCAATAGATTTTAAGTTCGATGTCCTAGAATTCCCTCAGTTTCCCCACGTGTAATTGATTTATTGCTCTTCCTTTATAATTCCAATCAGCGTAAAATAAAGCCGGAATTATTGTACGAAGGATAAAGAAGTAGTTATTTAATGAGATCACTTACACAGCTTTATAGAATCGGAGTGGGGCCATCGGCCAGCCATACCCTTGGGCCTAGAAGGGCTGCAGATGCGTTCAAAGCACGTCAATCTGAAGCGGATTCATACCGGGTGACGCTTTACGGCAGTCTTGCTGCAACTGGAAAAGGCCATTTGACTGATGTTGCACTGCGCGAGGCGTTTGCGCCTGTTGAAATAGAAATAATTTGGAAGCCGGACAAGGTTCTATCGTTTCATCCTAACGGGATGGACTTTGAAGCGCTGGATAAGTCCGGCAATGTGATAAACCGATGGCGGGTGTTCAGCATTGGCGGCGGCGCGCTTCGTGAAGAAGGCCAGGATGATCCTCGTGAAACGGTCTACGGTCTTAGCACTATGGAGGAAATCATCCAATGGACTGAAAACACCAGCAAAACAATCTGGCAATACGTCGAAGAACGCGAAGGTGATGCCATCTGGGCGCATCTTAAGGAAGTCTGGGACGTAATGCAGGCAGCCATAGAGCGCGGGTTGAACACTGTTGGCCCTCTGCCGGGGATACTAAGGCTGCCTCGCAAAGCTCAATCGTATTATTCAAAGACCAAGTGGTGCAGTTCACAGCTCAAGAGGTCCGGGCTGTTGTCAGCTTACGCACTGGCAGTCTCAGAGGAGAACGCGGCTGGCGGGGTAGTTGCTACAGCGCCTACATGCGGTTCCTGCGGAGTCCTTCCATCTGTGCTTAGATATGTCAAGGAGATCCATAAATCCAGCGATACCGATGTCCTTCAAGCTTTGGCAACTGCGGGGATTGTTGGCAATTTAGCCAAGCATAATGCCTCTATTTCCGGGGCTGAGGTAGGTTGTCAGGGCGAAATCGGCACAGCCTGCGCGATGGCATCGGCAGCAGCAGCCCAAATGATGGGTGGAACTCCAAGGCAGATAGAATACGCGGCTGAAATGGGGATAGAACACCATCTGGGGCTTACATGCGACCCGGTAGCCGGACTGGTGCAGATCCCGTGTATCGAAAGGAACGCCTTTGCTGCTACCAGGGCTTTGGACTGTGCAGAGTTCGCGCTTCTGTCGGATGGAATCCATCGCGTCAGCTTTGATGATGCAATACTGACCATGAAGCAGACTGGGAAAGATCTGCAGCATATGTACAGGGAGACATCTGCAGGCGGCCTGGCGGTCACTTACAGACTACAGCCGCCGCTTGTGTAGGTATATGTTAGTTTCACCACGGATGGGCGCTGATTTGCACGGATGTTGGTAGGTTATTTGTCACAAAAACAGCCAATTGCACCAAGTGTTATTGACTACGAGGTGCACTAAGGGCATAATCGTCGCCCTGAAATGCACGCCGTTACCATGAACTCGTTTCAAGGTCTTATGGCTATAAAAGATGCCGAAACAAGTTCAGCATGACGGATTGCGTTCGGCATGACGTGTCTGGTTCAACGTGACGGTGTCATGTATGGCAAATGACCTTCAGTAATGTAACTAAATCAGGTGGATGTAATGGATAACGGGTTAAGGTTTTCAGGTAAGAAGGCTCTTGTCACCGGTTCAGGGACTGGCATAGGCCGGGAGATAGCGCTTGAGTTTGCAAGACAGGGAGCGGATGTAGTGCTTCACTATGCTCACAGCGATTCCGGTGCGAAATCAGCGGTTGCAGAAATAGAGGCAATGGGCAGGCGAGCTACTGCATTCAAGGCTGACTTTGGTATCGTTGATGAGGTAGTAGGACTAGGTGAACAGGCCATAGAGTTCCTCGGAGGGGTCGACTGCCTGATCAACAACGCCGGAATAACATTCAACAAGCCTTTCGGCGAGATCACTCAAGAGCAGTTCGACATGATTTTCCATGTCAACATCCGCGCGCAGTTTTTCCTTACCCAGAGGATAACAAAGCACATGCTGGAGCACGGTGGCGGTGCGGTTTGCAACATTACATCCATACACGGAGTGCAAGGCGCTCCTGAACATTCGGCCTATGCAGCAACGAAAGGCGCGATAATTGCCTATACCCGCGCTTTGGCCGTAGAACTGGCTCATAAAGGGATCAGGATCAATGCCATTGCTCCTGGCTGGGTGACTGTTGAAAACTACTACAAAGTGATCGAAGGTTTCAGTGAGGAAAGCGCAGCGGAGGTCTCAAAAAAGAAAATCCCATGCGGTTTCCCAGGCGAGCCGATAGACATCGCTAAACTGGCAGTATTCTTGTGTTCCGATGACGCAAGATACATAGTAGGCCAGACGATAGTCGCTGACGGCGGCACTACAACACTGATGTCGCTCATAGATGATTTCCGCAACACTTCTACAGCAAAATTCGGCACAGGCTACCTGCCGGGAGTGTAGGTAGAGTGACGAGCAACGAGTGATGAGGGATGAGGAACTGTTTGATCGGCGGTTGATCAACCGGGATATCCATCCCGGTCGCTTGATAGCTGGGATATTCATCCCGGTTTATCCCACCTGAAACTCTATTGCCTGACCTGTCGGCGTGAGGTTGGAGTTGCGCGCATCGATAGAGATATGCGTTTTCTTGGGATGTCTACATCTACCACCGTCACAGTGACACGCTGGTGGACTTTTACAACCTCGTTCGGGTCCTTTACGAACTTATCAGCAAGTTCGCTGATGTGGACAAGTCCATCCTGATGCACTCCGATGTCTACAAACGCGCCAAATGCTGTTACATTCGTTACGATTCCCGGAAGCTTCATCCCCAGCTTCAGATCCTCGATTTTTTCTATCCCTTCAGCAAACTGGAACGCCTCGAACTGCTCTCTCGGGTCTCTGCCGGGCTTGGCAAGCTCGTCCATGATGTCGCGCAGCGTCGGGATGCCGACTTTATCCGAAACATACTTATCAAGCTTGATCTGTTTGTGCAGTTCCTCATTTGATATAAGGTCGGCCACCTTACAGCCAAGGTCAGCGCTCATTTTTTCGACGATATGGTAACTCTCAGGATGTACCGCGCTTGCATCGAGCGGATTATCGCCTCCTCTGATGCGAAGGAATCCTGCAGCCTGCTCAAATGCCTTCGGGCCAAGCCCTTTGACCTTCATCAACTGCTTGCGCGAGCGAAACGGGCCGTTTTCATTCCTGAACCTGACGATATTTTGCGCAAGCTGCGGTCCCAATCCCGACACATAGGTTAATAGCTGCTTGCTGGCTGTGTTGACATCCACTCCAACCTGGTTTACACAGCTTATAACCACATCATCGAGGCTTTTCTTGAGCGAACCCTGGTCAACATCGTGCTGATACTGGCCTACACCTATCGATTTAGGGTCTATTTTAACCAACTCAGCCAGTGGGTCCATCAACCGGCGGCCAATTGAGACCGATCCTCTCACGGTTACATCCTGCTCAGGGAATTCTTCACGCGCAACATCAGAAGCCGAATATACAGACGCGCCTGATTCGTTTACCATCACCACGGGAATATCTTTCTCAAGCCTAATACTTCGAACGACGGATTCTGTTTCACGGCTTGCTGTGCCGTTGCCTATGGCAATTATCTCGGTACCGAACTGCTGGCAAAGCTTTTGGACTGTTTTTGCAGCCTCAAGAGCTTGCCCCTCGCCGCTGTGCGGATAGATCGTTTCATGGTGGAGCAGCTTGCCCTGTCTGTCTAGGCAAGCCACTTTACAACCGGTCCGGAAACCTGGGTCGATGGCCATTACATTCTTTCTGCCAAGCGGAGGCGCAAGTAGGAGTTCACGAAGGTTCTCAGCGAAAATTCTGATAGCTTCCTCATCAGCCTGACGCTTCAACTCAGCCCGGATTTCCGTCTCCATAGATGGCCCAAGGAGGCGTTTATAACAGTCTTCTACTGCGATTTCCACTTGTTTGGATGCGGGTACGTTTGCAGTGACGAATGCATCCTGCAGTATGGAGACTGCTTCAAACTCCAGCGGCGTGACATGCAGCCTGAGAATCCCCTCGCGCTCGCCACGCAACATCGCCAGAATCCGATGAGATGGAGCAGAGGTAACAGGCTCATGCCAATCGAAATAATCCTTGAACTTTGCCCCTTCTTCCTCTTTGCCTTTTATTACAGTGGAGGATATGACGCCTTTGTTTGCGAAAAGCCGGCGCATTTCTGCTCTGGCTTGCTGATCTTCGCTGACGAGTTCTGCAATGATGTCTCTTGCACCTGCAAGGGCATCTTCAGGAGTGGCAACACCCTTTTCCTCGTCGACGAAACTGGCAGCTTCTTGATATGGATCAATGGCTGGATTGGTCTTCTGCTCAAGGATAGCCAGTGCAAGAGGTTCCAGACCCTTTTCACGCGCAATGGTAGCCCTGGTGCGGCGTTTTGGCCTGTAGGGAAGGTAAATGTCTTCCAGTTCGGACATTGTTTCGGCTGCAAGAAGCTGTTTATTTAACTCATCTGTAAGCAGGTTGCGCTCAGTGAGAGATTCGATTATAGCTTCACGTCGCTTATCAAGCTCTGCCAGCTTTTCCAGCCTGTCTCTGATGGTTGCGATAGCTACTTCATCGAGCGAGCCGGTCGCTTCTTTTCTATAGCGTGCGATAAACGGCACGGTAGCGCCATCCTGAAGCAGCTCTGCTGTTGCCCGAACCTGTCTTGTATGTAACTGAAGCTCATCAGCAATCTTAGAGATATGTCTATCGATCATCAAAACCTCCCCTTGCTGTCATGTATTATCGCTAAATATGCTGTATCAGGCAAGGGGAAGTTGTGAGTTATGAGTTACGAGTGATGAGTGATGAGTTTCGAGTGACGACTGGGTGTTCGATAGGATGCGGTACGGTTATCATGTCTAGTAGCATTGATATAAAAGCAGGATAGTTTCTAATTCAACTGCTAGAGGCGTCGTCCCAAATATCGAAATACGAGATGTCCCACGAAACCGGCTATGATCAGCAGATATATAACTAACTTTATTCGGCGATCTCGCTCTCCGCTTAGTATATACCGTAAATTGTAATACGGGATGATCGAGCATAGTGAAGCCGACCAGAGGATCACGAACTTAAAGAATCCAAGAAGCAATGCTTTCTTGCTTGGACTCACAGGTGAGAATCGGAACGGGTTGAGTAAGATAATCAATGCCAAGATCCCGATAGTAAGAAATCCTTGGACAAACAGCAATTCCCGTTTGTGACTATACACAGGTTGACCATTCTTCAGACGACGAACAGAGCATTTATCCGATATCCTTGGCCAGTATCGATAATACATAACCCAGGGAAGTGCAAGTAAAATAAAACATCCGATAGCCAGCAATGAATCCAGAAAACGAATATCCATAACACCTCTCTTATGGTGATATTATACATCTTTGTGAATTGTATATGTCAAGCTACAAAAGAGAATCATTTGCAATTCGTCTGGGGAATCCATTTCTGGATGAGAAAGATTCATAACTGGGTGTCGGGGTAAAAAAACACGCGTCGGCGCATACTCATTAGCCAACACATACTCATCACTTAAAATTTAAATGAGTCGGCGCACGCTTTTTGCTCCGACGTTCTAACTCGTCACTCGAAGCTCATCACTTGTAACTTCCCCTTCGTCTGGTTGACATGGAGTGGGCTGGGGCGTAACATGTGACGGAGGTTGAGAAAGACTCTTGATTGTTACAGTAACTCTGAACGCGGCGGTTGATAAGACTTATACTGTCGAGAATTTCGCTCTTGATCGCGTTCATCGGCCTTCTTCACAGAAAAGCACTGCGGGAGGGAAAGGTATAAACGTTGCTCGAGTGCTTCTTGCACTTGGCCAGCCAGCAATTGCCAGCGGGTTTATCGGCGGGCACAACGGTAAATTGATAACAGCAGGACTTCAGGAAGAAGGGATACCTTACGATTTCGTAAAGACCCACGGGGAGTCCCGGATTTGTATAGCAATAGTCGATCCCATTCGCACAGGCCAGACAGAGGTCAATGAGATCGGGCCTCAGGTGCAGCCGGATGAAATCGAGGCTATGCAGGAGAAGATAAAATCGCTGTTGTCGAATGCATCCCACTTGGTTCTCTCGGGGAGCGCGCCTCCGGGGACTCCTGATGATTTCTACGTGCATGCTATAGAGTCTGCGAAGGCAGCCGGAGTGAAATCAGTCCTGGATACAAGTGGGGAATACCTTCGGCAAGGTGTTAAAGCGCTGCCTTATATGGTAAAACCAAATGTCGCGGAACTTTCAGCCTATGTTGGCGCTGAGCTTTATACAGTCGAGGAGATTCTCGAGGCTGCAAGGCAGCTTGCTAAATCGGGTATAAACATAGTAGTCGTATCTATGGGCAGGGCTGGTGCGATTGTTACTGATGGTGAAAACGCATGGCAGGCTGTGCCTCCTGAGATCAAGTTTATCAGCGCTGTGGGATCTGGAGATTCGCTTGTGGCTGCGTTTTTGGATGCAACTATCCGTGGGGCTGAGCTTCCTGAAGCTCTTAAGGTGGGGACAGCAGCCGGTGCGGCAAATGCAGAAGTTTGTGGAGCCGGTCTATGTACGGCTGAGTCGATAAACGCTTTTTTACCGTATATAAAAGTAACCCGTCTATTGTAGGATGTGAAGTCGCATGTATCAATTGGCAATGTTCAACATAGGTTATCACGAGATGCTGTTGGTGCTCGTGATAGCGTTGATAGTGTTTGGGCCTAAGAAGCTTCCGGAGATCGGGAGGTCGCTTGGCAAGGGTTTGCGCGAGTTGAAACGTGCGTCCAATGAGCTTATGTCTTCTGTTCAGGAGCCTTTTGAAGAAGAGGAAACTGAAGATAAGACCAGGCAGAAAGAAGGTGAGTGTTAGATGCTGGCTACCATCGGTTGGACCGAAGGATTGATGATTGCAGGGATTTTGGCGCTGCTATTTGGAGCCAGGAAGCTTCCTGAGCTTGGAAAATCTCTTGGCGAAGGTATCAGGGAGTTTCGCAAATCGTCCCGTGTGTTAGTTGAGGATGATGAGAAGTCACAGGAGCAGACAGAGTAGTTGAAATTGCGTCGGAATAACTGTATTCTTGAGTCTTACAACATGCCTTCTTGCTCAATCAAAAGATAATTGACGTAATGCATAGAATTTGCTAATATTAGATGCAGATTTATGGAATATGTGCTGGTAAACAAACCGATGACCAGTCTATCAGGGAGAATTTAGACTAATGGAAGTCTTGAAGACTATAATGTTGTTAATACAGCTCGGATTTGCTTTGATTCTACTGATTCTAGTAATGTCACAGGCTACGAAGAGCGAAGGGCTTACTGGTACTATAGGTGGAAAAACTGAGTCAGCGTTCCGCGGCAAGCCTGGCGCTGGAGAGAAAATACAGCAGTATACAAAGTATGCAGCCATCGGATTCCTTGTTATCAGCGCACTGTATGCCATTACCAATAACTTGTAATTAACCGATATCCAGATATTGAAAAAGCCCGAAGGATAGTACCTCCGGGCTTTTGTTGTTTTAGTCCTTGATATAGCTTACGCGGCGAGCCGATGCTGTTGTTCTTGATCTTCAAAAATCACCAAGCAGCCATCACAGCTTTCCTCACGGCAGTCCAAACATTCTGGATGTGGAGATTCCTTTGCTGTAAGTATGATATAACTATACAGCGAGAGACTCCCAAGAATCCATCCAGCTATGAAAGCTAACAGCATCTTCACCACCTCGACCTGATTATCGGAAGATGCTTCAGTTTTCTTCAGGCAGCTTCAGAGCGTTTGGCCTTCTCTATCCGGTCTTGAAGCTCAAGTATTGCTTCATTGGATGTCAGGACGCCCACTTCCAAGTTGTATTTTCGGACTTCTCCAGGCTCCAGGAACTGGAGTGTGCCCATTTCCCGTTCTCTGGCTCTTCCTTCAGGATGGCAATTGGCAGGTTCCAGGCCAACAACGTAAGTGCCCTGCCCGTTCATCTTCCACTCAGTGAAGAAAGGCAGTTCATTCTTGGAATACTGAATATAAATGCCGAATCCTCCGGGTATTTTCCTGTTGATGAGTGAGGCAATGACGGTTCCATCAGGTTCGGCAGCCATATTGTGATAATAGACTCGCTCTGTGAAGCCTTTGGTCGGCGGTTCGAACTTGTAGTAGTGCTCGATGTCCACTTCAGATCCAGGATCGCGAGGTGATACCGAGAGGGTAGGGGAAACCAGTTCGGAATCTTCGCTTACGAGCGGGAATCCTGTGTTGAAATGGTAAAGGATCATATGCGGAACGCTGTCGAATCCCTGATTCTCCACGGTGTCGGATATCCAGATTCGGTTATCGCCCAGCTTGGTAGTGATTTTCCTGGTGAGGAGGATGTTTTCTCCAAAAACAGCGGTTTCTCTGACCTTGCCCTGGACCCACATTATGTAATCGTCGCCTTCCCATTTGCTATCGTATGATACTTGATAGGCTGGGGTGTTTGATATCCTGCCGTGAAGCCCAAGTGGTGTGCCCTGGTCGATGTTTGGCGCGCCTACCTGGGTCAGTCCGCATGTGACCAGAAGACCGCCATAGAAACTCCTGAGCCAGCCAAGTCCCGGTTCCTCATAGAACTCCGGGGCGGTTTCTCCTGTTGACGATATCCAAGCAAGCGAGCGGCCGCACCAGTCAGCACTGGATATGTCCATCGCTCTGCTGGCAACTACTGTGAAGTTGAGTCCGGCTCCGTTTTTTACCTGATAGGCTTCGACGCCTTCTTCCTTGCCGTCTGTAAGGCGGATTTTCTTTATTCCGGCGATTTGAGATATATCTCCTGTATGCTGCAGTAAATCCTGCCGAGTGTAATGTTTGCCATATATAGTTGCCATGAGTTCCTCCGGTATGCAGGGATGCTTAAGTAAGTGTAAAGGGAAAAGTGTAAAGTGTAAAGTTGTAAGTAATGATAATGTGGAATTCTTTTTAGTCCCTTGTTGTAGTGTTATATACATCTGTATTTGAAACACGAGGGGCACGAAATCAGGCGAATGATGGTCTGGCCCGTCTCGCGCCAGACCAAATTTGCTGCACATCTCTGTGCAGTAAATCTTACCGCATTATGCCCTGAATCTGAGGAAATGGTTCAGGGGCCTTAAGTATTGTGCATTATTACAATGCTAGCCGCACGGGGACGTGCGGTAAATCCTGCCCGGCGCGAGGACGAGCCGGGCAATCGGAATCGGATCTATCCCCAGATAAAAGTAAAGGTAGGTTGATGAGGCTTGAATCTTCGTGTGCCTGCTTGTTTGAACTGGGCAGTATAAGGGGTAAAGCCAATTCGGTTGCCTGCTATAAAATAGACTAAGAAAAGGTCGTCTTAGATGAGAATAATCGGGATTCTGGTTTTACTCATGTTAATAGCACTACCGTCTGCGGCTCAGTTCCGGACATCGTTGCCTTATACATTGCTTACCCGCACACATGGCAGTGTGGAATTTGGCTGGTATGCATCAAGCGATGTCTATAAGTATATTGCCGACTTTAACACAGTGTTTACTTTTGGATCCTGGGGTGATGCTAAATTCAGCTTCCGGGGAGGGATTCTTACACTTATCAAATCGACCGATGAGGACAGCTTCCAACCAGACCGCTATCGGGGTACGCTGGAACCAGGTATTTACTGGGAGACAGACAAAAATATCTGGGCGTTTTCCATCAGGCATCAGTCTTTTCATACGATAGACCGTGCTCCACCATTCGATGAATCATACGAGCTATATAATATCAGCTATCAGCGTCTTGGAAGTCCTAACATCTTACTGTCAGTTGGCAAATATCTAAATACAAATGATGTGGACTATGAGTGGGACTATTTTGCCCAGATTGATACCGGCTGTATCGGTGTTTGCAGGTATGGAGATATATATTTTAGTGCGCTTGGCCACTATGTAGACGAGGGAACAGAGCTGTCTACAAGAAGTTCATTCTTCGACTACAACCTGGAAGTTGGAATCCAAACAAAAAACAATGTCAGATACTTCACTGCTTACAGACTGATACATGACGTTGACCAGTTTGATGGTGTCACGGACAATCAATGGTTGATAGGTGTCAAATACATCTGGTAACAACCTTCTAAGTCTGAGGTCATAAGGCTGGCAGCCTGAGTTTCGGTGACATGGCAGAGGGGTAAGCCAAAATTGATTAGTCGAATCTATCAGAGGAGGTGGAGAAATTGCGAACAATCTTATTAGCTGCGTTAGCACTGATTGCAGGTGTACTGCTGCTGGTATGTCCGGTGCAGGCTCAATACGACTACTATGGATATGATGACTTCGATAGTTCCACACGGGCCAGATGGAATGTCCATGCAGGTTATGTCTGGTTAAATGGTGAAACTGGAGATGATAATACCTGGATCATAGGGTTCGAATATGAAAGCCCTCTTGGTCCATACGAAGGCGATTATGGAATCCCCAGAAACTTTATAACATTCGGTGTAGATTATTATCCAGTAGATACATTGGCAGATAATACCGAAAGTGTGGTTCCGGTCCTCCTGGGATACCGTAAATATGCGGTACTCAGCGATTACAGGATCTTCTTTGGTATTGGAATCGGCACTCGCTGGGCCAGTGATGATATTCCTGAACTGGAGATAGAGGATGGTTTCGAGTTTGAATGGGGGATAAATGCAGGGGTCAATTTTTCCCAGGACCTGTTTGGCATGGTCAGGTATCTGGCCGGGACAAATGCCAGTGAGGATGGGCTGTTCTCACTGGAGGTAGGTTACAGGTTCTAACCAGGTCAAATTTATATGCTGTTGATACACAGGCTGATTCCATATATGGAGTTAGCCTGTGTTTTTTTACAAGTTGAGACTGATAATGAAGATATAACCATCTGATTTTATCGTATACATAATGAAGTTATTGCAAGAGCTGGTAAGACTTATTCAGGTATGGACCACTGCCAAAAACTCAATAATATGGAACCTGGCGGTTCAGATAGCGTCCTTCAGCATGAGAGCAGCAAAATGATCCTTCCGGGCGAAAAACCTGTGGAATTGGTTGATGTCAGTCTGATTAAACGCACAAAGGCAGGAGACCTCTGTGCGTTTGAAGAATTGTTCAACCACTTCCATAAACGGGTTTACAATATTGTAAGAAGGCTTGTTTGTAACGAGCACGATGCTGCCGACTTGACCCAGGAGGTCTTTGTCAAGGTATTCAATACCATCGGCTGCCTCAAGGCTGAAGAAGCTTTTTTTACATGGCTTAGATCTGTGGCAGTCAATACCTGCCGGGATTATATGAGAAGGCGTCCTCCCCGGATGGAATCGCTGGATGCAAACCTGCAGTTTGACGATGGCGAAATGGCCTGGGAACTGCCGACTCCTGATGCCGGACCGGAGAAAGAACTACTGGACTCAGAGCGGGATAAGGCAGTCAGAAGAGCAGTTGCATCGCTTTCTGATGAGCACAGGACAGTGGTGGTGCTTCATCATTTGGAAGGTATGGATGTCAAAGAGATTGCCAAACTGCTAGGTTGCCCGGTTGGAACAGTGAAGTCCAGGCTTGCAAGGGCTCGTGAAGACTTGAGTAGAAAGCTGCTGCCGTATGTAATGTAGCTGCTAAAGGCGGTGATGATAATTGAGATGCGATGAAGTAAAGAAGCTGATTGCTGATTATTCTGTAGATAGGTTGTCCGAGAAGGTGCGAAGACGGATAGAGGACCATCTTGTTGCATGTCCTGATTGTGCTGCTGAGCTTGCCCGGCAGGAAAAAGCGATGAATTTGGTAGAACAGATGCAGATGGTTGAACCTCCGGCAGGTCTATGGAATGGAGTTTATAATCGAATAACATCGCCTCAGCGGTCTACTCAACGGCAGAACTGGTTGTTCAGATGTCCTCGCTGGGCATTATCTTTGGGGCTTTGTATGCTGGTTCTGGCTTCAGTAGTATTTTTAGGTATCGATCGAGCGGGCTATCAAAAAGAAACCGCCGTACCTGATCCGGCTGCAGCAGAATATATACGCAGTCACGCCGCTGCGTCTCGTTACGATGTTTTTGCCGACCATGTAGGGTTGAGCTTTGTGGCTGCAATGCAGTCTTCAGATGAGCAAGAGGAATTGTGATGAGAAACAAGGCTGTTTTTGCTGCACTGACTGTAGCTGTGCTGGTTTTTTCTGGTTGGATAGCTTTCCGGCCTGCTGCAGTTGATGGTACTGCTGAACTGATACGTGCTTATAAGGCAGCGCAAACGCTCAACTATTCAGGAAGTGTCGTAACCACGATAAACTATTGCAATAATCAACTCCGTTCCAGTTCTAATGTATGCTGTGATGGAACGGCCGAACGTATTGAGTATACATCAGGGCCGCTCAAAGGGAAAATCGTTGCTACCAGACGGAAAACCGGCGATGTATCCGATGCTACTCTGGATCTGATGCTTGAGAATTACAGCGCAAAGCTGACAAGCAGAGATAATGTGGCAGGCAGAGATGTGAATGTGGTGGAACTGACTCCTAAACACAAAGGGAACCCGTCCAAGCGGTTGTGGATTGATTCTGAGACTGGGTTGGTTTTGAGGTCTGAAGATTATTCCTTTGACGGGAGTCTGCGTACCAAAACAGTGTTCACAAAGGTCAGTTACAGCAGGCAGGATAATCAAGCGAAAGGAAATACGGATGTATTGCCTGTTCAGTTTGTAAAAAAGATGGATAAGCCTGATGTAGAGAAGGCTGTAGGCGTAAAAGTGTCGATGCCGGAGTATGTGCCAGCGGGATATGTACTGGACGGCATCAGCGTACATAGCTGTGAGTGCAGTTGCAGTCATAAGGCAGCGCATATTAGATATACAAATGGGATAAATAGCATATCCATCTTTGAGACACCGGATTCACACACATGCGGAGCGCTTGATTGCGGTTCTTTGTGCCCCAAGGATGGCGGTTGCGAAATCAGGAATGCTTGCCAAGCCAGGGTGGCTCTGGCATCTTCAGGCGGCAAGAATGTTATCGTAGTCACTGATATGCCGGAGCAGGAAATAGCACGGATAACGAACTCTATTCGGTGATGCAGATAGCAAGTCAGGAATTGTCATCAGGCAAGGAGCCTCAACGAATAAAGAAAAAGCCGCATAGCGAACTGAAAGGCTGATGGTGTACATTCGGCTTTTATGCTTAATGATTATCGAACATGTGTTCCTGTCTCTGTTGTGGGTATGATTCACATATAGTAGATTTTCGAGATTGTCTGTTACGGCAGTTAATCATGTTTTATAGCAGCACAGCAGGGGAAGATTCATTTAGGTGACCCAGCCGTCCCCTTTACGGGGGTTATCTTAGAATGGAGGTAATTACCAGGTGGCATTCCAAGATGAAGCACTAGCGCAGATGGTAAGGCATGCCATAACCCAGGACAAGCGCATAGGCGGGCAGCCAATAATGGTCAGAGCGGCTAATGGTGAGATTGCTCTTAAAGGCCGGGTAGATACGGCAGAACAGCGTGAGTTGGCATTGCTGGTTGCGCAGGGAATTCCAGGCGTTAGACATGTTAATATCGATGAATTGATAATAAAGGAGGGCGGCGAGTCAGAATGAGTTACGGATATTTTTCAGAAGATGGCCGTGAATATGTTATCACCAGGCCTGATACACCAAGACCCTGGATAAATTATCTGTCAAATGGGCGTTACTGCGCGCTCTGTTCTCAGACAGGCGGTGGACACTCGTTCTATGAGACATCCGGTTATAACAGGATAACCAGAGAATACCCGCCGCTCGTTGTACACATGGACAGGCCGGGACGCTATATTTACCTTCGGGACCGTGACAGCGGAGATTATTGGAGCGCTACCTGGCAGCCTGTTTGTAAGGATGGCGACAGGTTCGAGGCAAGGCATGGTGTCGGCTACACGACGGTCGAATTCAGCTACAACGGCATCGATAGCAAGACAACATACTATGTTCCGCCTCGTGATGATGTGGAAGTCTGGATGGTCAGCTTGCGGAATAACAGCTCTCAGCACAGACGGTTACAGGTGTTTCCATTTGTTGACTGGGATTTGGCAAACTATGCTTACAACCTTGCTGAAGCGCAGTTCTCGAAGCTGTTCAATGAGTCTTCTTATGAGGACGGCATTATCTTTGTAAGCAGCCGGTTCTGGAATATTACATCTCCCGGAGCAGGCAATCCGAATACCAGATGGGATAAATTTGCCTTCATGACGACTAGTCTGGAGCCTGATGGTTTCGATTGTTTCCATGAGTCGTTCATTGGGATGTATAATGACTGGCAACACCCCAGAGCAGTCAAGGAAGGTAAGTGTCTTGACAGTCAGGGCAATGGCCAGCAGGTAATAGGAGCGTTTCAACACGATATTGAGCTTGCGCCAGGCCAGGAACTGAGATTTGTTGTAATAGTTGGTGTTGTTTACCGTAAAGAAGAGGCCAGAATCCTTAAAGGCCGTTACGACAGTTGGCAGGAAGCCGAACGTGCCCTGGCTGAAGTGTCTATTTACTGGGATAACTATCTGACCCGGACTACATGTGAGACACCAGACAGGGATTTCGACCTTTCTTTCAACATTTGGAACAAGTACCAGGCATGGGTAACTTCCAGATGGTCCAGAATGGACTCATACTATGTTGGAGGCGGTTCGATTATCGGGTTCAGGGACAGTTGGCAGGATATGTTGGGTGTTCTGCCAAATGACCTGGAATGGGCCAGGCAGCGGGTTATCTACATGCTGGAACACCAGTTCTCAGATGGCAGCACGCTGCACAATTGGGACCCTCTGACGAATATCGGCACCAAGACAGGACATTCGGATGACCCAATGTGGCTTGTGCTTGGTGTTGTGGAGTATCTTAAAGAGTCCGGAGACCTGGTATTTCTGGATGAGGCAGTTAGATACTATGATACCGGCGCTGAAACGGTCAGACAGCACGTTCTTAGAGCGTTGGATTATACGTTGGCGCACATGAGCGACCGAGGAATCCCGCTTATTATGGCGGCAGACTGGAATGACGGTCTGGACTACGTTGGCAGACAAGGACGCGGTGAGACTACTATGGTCGCGGCTCATCTGGCATGGATGCTGCGAGAAGTATCACTGCTTTTATGGTTCACCGGCAGCGATGCCATTGCTTTGAAGTATAGTGAGGCTCGTGAAAAATTGATTCGAGCCATAAACGAGCATCTCTGGGATGGAGACTGGTATATCAGAGGCACCAGAGATGATGGAGAGGCATTCGGAAGTTCGAGGAATATCGAAGGCAGGATATATCTCAATGCTCAAAGTTGGCCGGTTATGGCCGGAGCCACTCCTCGTAACCGAGGCATTCGGGCAATGGACTCTGTCAAAAAGCACCTGGATACGGATTTTGGTCCAGCTCTGTTCCTGCCTGCTTATACGGAGCCTGACCCGAAGCTGGGGATTATCTCCAGGTTCGCGCCTGGAACCAAAGAAAACGGCACAGTGTTCTGTCATCCGGTGGCATGGGCGATTATGGCTGAGTGTGTTCTTGGAAGAGGCGACAGAGCTTATGAGATATGGAAGATGACTTCTTTCACCAAACGTGGTAAGCAGGCTGATGTGTATAAAGCAGAGCCTTATGTTTACGCTGAATACATCCACGGCCCGGATTCAGCTACATACGGCCAGGGAGAGTTTTCATGGCTTACTGGAACTGCTGCCTGGATGTGGAAGGTCAGCATTGACTGGATCCTCGGTGTGCGTGCAGAGTTGAGAGGGCTGCTTGTTGATCCATGTATTCCGTCTGAGTGGGATGGATTCAAAGTCGTGCGGCGGTACAGGCGAGCAACATATGAAATTGATGTGGTCAATCCTGAACATGTCAGTAGAGGGATTGCTGAGATCACAGTAGACGGTGATAAATGGGAGTCTCATCTGTTACCGGTATTCTCTGATGGCAAGACTCATAAAGTGCATGTCACGATGGGCACACCCACTGAAGAGATAGAGGTTCCTACAGAGTTGATTTCACAGAGAGCCGGAGAGTAACTGCTTTATTTCTACAAACAAGGCTCTGTTGTATATATGACAGAGCCTTGTATTGCCTCTTTATAGCTTACATATTTCTTTTTCAAAACGGGTAATGTCAAATGGTAGGGTCAGTAAGATAGGCTGCAAAGCCATTTGACGGATATTGTCAATTACAGGCTCTCCTGATACCATTATTCATTATCGATAGGCTGCTATAATAGTGTGTACCAGTTATGCTTACTCTACTTCAAGGTAGTGGTGATTTTCTGTCAAGCAGAAGTCGTACACAGCCTAAAGGATGGGATATACAGGTATGTTCAAATCATATGAAGAGATGCTAGAGGAATTGGAAAGAGAAATGCGCCGGATATCTGACGATATGCTGCTGCAGATGTTTAGATTACCGGGTGCAGCCGGGGAAGTGTGGACACCCCGCGTGGATATTTATGAGACCAAGGACAAGGTTGTCGTTAAAGTCTCTGCTGCTGGTGTAAAGCCTGATCAGATGGATGTCCAGCTCTCTGCTGATAATAAATTCATCACTATACGAGGAATGCGGTCTGAGGAAGATGCCGAACGGCAAGGATTGATCCGTTATCATCAACTCGAAGTCTATTATGGCCCGTTTGAACGGATAGTGGCTCTTCCAACAGATGTGCCACTTGACCGAGAAAACCTTCACGCTACCTATAGAGACGGATTTCTCATCATTAGCCTGCCTAAGAAGAAAAAGGAAGAGGAAATCCGTAATGTTCCAATTACTGATTGATTTTATACTGCTGCACTAATTGGAGAACAAGATGGATGTAAATGTAAAGAAACAAGAGATTGGCGATGTTGGAGAAGATAAGCAGCAAAAAGATGAAATGCTGGAGCGACAGTTATCTATACCCGATACTTTGGCACTGCTGCCGCTCAATGACAGCGTGCTGCTGCCATCAGTCGTGATGCCTCTGCTTGTAGCCCGCGAAAGTTCTGTTCGCCTTGTTGATGATGCTGTAGTATCAGACACGCGGATTATTGGTGTTGTAGCCAAGCGTGATATTACTATTGAAAACCCGCAGATAACTGACCTGTACGATATCGCAACAGCAGCGGTTATACATACGATGATTCGGCTTCCTGATGGCCAAAGGTTGATAGTCCAGGGGCTGCAGCGAATACGCATCACTGATGTAATACAAACAGAACCTTACTTCAAAGTCCGTGTAGAAGAAGTTCCTGATATTGTTGATTGGACTCCTGAGCAGGAGATTGAGATAGAAGCGCTTCGCCGCAACATTGCAGATACGTTTCGGAGGGTGGTGAGTCTTTCACCAACACTGCCTGATGAGCTTGAGAATATCGCTACGGCAGTGACAAAGCCGGCTATCCTGACTAATACGATTGCCATGCATCTGCCGCTGCCTGTTGAAGAGAAACAGGACCTGCTTGAGACTCGTGGCATAAAGGAACGGATGACGAAACTGCTCACAATCCTTATCCGGGAGGCTCAAGTATTGGAGCTTGGGAGCAAAATCCAGTCTCAGGTACACCAGGAGCTTGGCCGCACTCAACGGGAATACTATCTTCGAGAGCAGATAAAGGCCATCCAGAGAGAGTTGGGCGAGACTGATGAACGGACAGCGGAGATAGAGGAAATCAAGCAAAGAATAGAAGAAAGCGGTATGCCTCAGGAAGCCGAAAAAGAGGCCCAGAGAGAGCTTGACCGGCTTTCACGGATGCCTCCTGCTGCTCCTGAGTATACTGTAGCCCGGACTTATATCGACTGGCTTATCTCTCTGCCGTGGAACAAGAGCACTGAAGATAACCTGGACATAAAAGAGGTTCGGAAGATACTGGATGAGGACCATTACGGGCTTGACAAGGTCAAGGAACGGATACTGGAGTATCTATCCATCCGTAAGTTTAAGACGACAGGGGACATGAGGCACCCGATTCTGTGCTTTGTCGGGCCTCCAGGTGTTGGAAAGACATCGCTTGGCAGATCGATTGCCCGCGCCATGGGCAGAAACTTTGTCAGGATGTCTCTTGGAGGCATCAGAGACGAAGCAGAGATAAGAGGGCACAGGCGGACTTATATTGGAGCACTGCCAGGACAAATTATCCAGAGCATCCGGCGGGCTGGGTCTAATAATCCGATATTTATGCTCGATGAGATCGATAAAGTCGGCGCAGACTTCAGAGGTGATCCATCCTCTGCGCTTCTTGAGGTGCTGGATCCTGAGCAGAATTCGACGTTCAGAGACCATTACCTTGAAGTGCCGTTTGACCTGTCGAAAGTACTGTTCATAACCACAGCCAATATGCTGGATACCATCCTTCCGCCGCTGAGGGACAGGATGGAGATACTCGAAATCCCCGGTTACACGGAAGAGGAGAAGCTGCAGATAGCTAAACGGCACCTGATTCCGAAGCAGATGGCTGAGCATGGTCTGGAAGAAGGAAAGCACATAACATGGTCTGATGATGCTGTTGTCGATATTATCCGTGGATATACCAGGGAAGCAGGTGTGCGTAATTTGGAACGGGAAATAGCATCTGTCTGCCGAAAAGTCACAAGGGAGTTCGCTGAAGGACGAACTGAGCCGGTGCATGTGGACATAGAGCAGGTTCGGAACTACCTGGGAGCACCGAGATACCTGTTTGAGGAAGTTCGGGACAGGACAACTGAACCTGGCGTCGCAGTTGGGCTTGCATGGACTCCGACCGGAGGCGATGTTTTGTTCGTAGAAGCTACCAGGATGCCTGGAGGTAGAACTCTGACTCTTACAGGCCAGCTTGGCGATGTTATGAAGGAGTCAGCACAGGCGGCACTTTCGTATATTCGGTCGCGAGCTGATGTATTGAAAATCGATCCGGAATTTTTCCAGAAATCTGATATACATCTGCATGTCCCAGCCGGAGCAATACCAAAAGATGGGCCTTCTGCAGGAGTGACAATGATTACGGCTCTTGCATCGCTTCTGACAGGGCGGAAAGTTAGACATGATGTAGCAATGACGGGAGAAATTACTCTCAGGGGTAAAGTACTTCCGGTAGGAGGGATAAAAGAGAAGGTTCTGGCAGCCAGAAGGGCTGGTGTAAATAAGGTTATCCTTCCTCAGGAGAATCGGAAGGACGTACTGGAGGATATTCCTGAAAAAGTACAAAATGAGATGGAATTTCTGTATGTCGACAATATAGACCAGGTGCTGAGTCTGGCACTGGAACCGGAAAGAGCTAAACGAAGGACTGGTAAAGCTGTTGCGCAGACTCAGTCTTGATGTCTGACGGTTGATAATGGGAGATTGGAGGCAAGCCTATGGTGTTTGAGGATAGACGTGATGCGGGTCGAAGGCTTGCAGATAAGCTTGAAGTTTATAAAGGGACAGATGCAATTGTATTTGGGATACCCAGAGGTGGTGTAGTAACAGGTTATGAGGTTGCAGAAGCGCTTGACCTGCCGTTAGATATAGTTGTTCCGAGGAAACTTGGGGCGCCAGGGGAGCCTGAATTGGCTATAGGCGCTGTTGCGCCCTGGGGTGATGGTCAGGCGCTGATTGACCAGACTGCAGTGCGATATCTGGGAGTAACACAAGAGTATATAGAGCGGGAAACCCAAAACCAATTGGATGAAATAGACCGCCGCCTCAGGGAGTTCAGGGGAACAACTGAACCACCAGATATCAAAGGAAAAACAGTTATTGTTGTAGATGATGGTATCGCTACCGGATATACGATACAAGCTGCAGTGATGGCGCTCAGAAAACTGGAGCCTGCTAAGCTAATAATAGCTGTTCCGGTAGCAGCACCTGAAGCGGTCAATCGATTATCTGAGTTTGTTGACGAAATCCACGTCCTTCATACTCCGGTTCAGTTCCTTGCTGTAGGACACTGGTACAGGAACTTCGAACAAACAACGGATGAGGAAGTGGTGGAACTGCTTAGGAAGCGTTGTCCGCAATGTAATCTGTAGATAATTCGATTTTTTTACAGATTATTGGGCCAAGGGAATCTTCTCTCGGTCCATTTTTTGTTTTATTTAAGCCGGTAGCCACAAAGTCTATGAACAATATTGATTTCATGGAACTAATAATCGTAAATACCGTCAGAGTATTGGGAAGCATGTGCGTTGACTTCTCGTATTACTAGTAGCTCAACAGATGAAGAGTGAAAAAACTCAAGCATTATAGTTGAGACACGAGGTGATATGAGCACGCAATAATGACGGGCTGTTCGGATGAAATCATCGTCGAGCTTGTTAAGGGCGGCGATGCTGATGCATTTGGGTTACTTGTTCACAAGTACCAGGATAGAATCTACAGCACAATTCTGAATTACGTAAGCAGTGTAGAAGAAGCTACTGATCTGGCTCAAGAGACTTTTGTAAAGGCATATTCAGCATTACACAGGTTTCATGGCTCATCAGCGTTCTATACATGGCTTTATCGAATTGCAGTAAATACGGCTATTGATCATTTACGGAAGCGGCCAGGGGTGCGTATAGATTCACTAGAGGATGACAGGCTGAAGGAATCAGGATTTGAGCCGGCAGCCGGTCGATCGTCAGACCCTTTGCACGCCTTGGCGGTGAAGGAAGAACAGCAAGTGATCAGGCAGGCGATTTCTCTGCTTTCGGAGAAATTACGTACAGCACTTGTGCTGCATGATATTCAGGGATTATCTCAGGAAGAGGTTGCTGAAATACTAAAATGCCCTGTTGGGACAGTAAAGTCCAGAGTATCACGAGCCAGATGTGAATTGAGGAATCTGTTGGGGGATTATTTGGAGAGATAGGATGAAGAGGGGGTGCCTGCATTGAGCAGGGATTGTAAGCGAATATCAGAATTAATATCGGATTACGTAGATGGAACGGTCAGCCCGGCGGATGAAAGGCTGGTGTCCGAGCATATCGCTGCCTGCGAGGACTGTAAGCGGGCGGTAGCACGTACCAGGATGCTGGTTTCTCAACTGGGTGGTCTGAAGGCTGAGGTTCCGTTTGACCTTTGGTCTGGAGTATCCAGACGGATAAGCGAAAAACAGGACCAGAAGAGCACTAGAGGCCGTTTACTAGGGTTATCGGGCTGGAAGGCTGTGGCAATACCTCTTGCTGCAGCTGCTGCCGCTGCTCTGATATTTACTGTACGGGTTCCCGAATCGACGGTTCCAACGCAAGGGAACAAACCAGCATCGCCTCAGCAGCAGGTCACGCAAGCAGCACCGGTCTCTTCTGAATATAACGCTTATCTGCAGGCTTATTCGAGATTTCGTGCTTCGCAGTCGCTCTCAGACAGAGCTGCCATAAATGCTGCAGCACGCCTACAACGCCAGGAACAAGAGGCGGTTCCACGGTAGGAACATAAGATGGGATTAGCCAGACTCCAGCTTATCGCAGGATTAATCGTTCTGTTTGGACTGTCAGTTGCAGGTATCTACGCTGCAATGGATCCTGCTGAAATTGTCAGGAAAAGCCAGAACGCAGATAAGTACGTCAGTTACCGAGGGCTTAAATATGCGGATATAACAATCGATAAGAAAACTGTCCGCGCTCATTTTAAGATTGTCCATCGTAAACCTGACCATACCAGGACTGAGTACTTTCAGCCTGCCGAACTTGCAGGCATAATCTCGATTGATAAAGGGTCTGATAGCTGGAGGTATCTTCCTGCACAGCAGAAGTGGCAGCATAACAAGTGGGAACTTGCTCCACAGCGTATAGATTTGGCTCTGAAGAATTATAATGCCGTTAGTGCAGGAAAAGAGAAAATCTGTGGGCGCTCTGCGTATGTAATCAAGCTGATTCCCAAGAAGAAAGGTAATCCGAGCGAAACTATATGGGTAGATGATAAGTACTTCCTGGTGCTTAAGAGTGAACTGCGCAATTCTTCCGGTACACCTGTTAGTGTATCAGCTTTCAGAGAGATAAGCTTCGAGCCAACAGATATTAAGGACTCAGCGTTTGCTGTACCTGTTAATGTCAAACCTCCCAACAACCCGGTGCCTGACCTGGGATTCAAGGTGGTTAAGCCCAAGTATATACCTAAAGGTTACTCGTTTGTCCAGACTACCACAGTACCGGTGACTAAGGATGTTTATGCCGCGCATTTAATGTATACCAACGGCATCAATACGATATCTATCTTCGAGAGAAAGCGCGACAAGAATTCCGATAAATGGGATGACCGCGGCAATATGGCTAATGTAGTGCGTTTCGACCATGGGCAGGTTACTTTTACAATCATTGGCGATATCAGCAAAGCAGAGCTTCAGAAAATTGCCAATTCGCTAAAATAGCTGCAGGTATTTACTTTCAACAACTGATCTGACCTGATAGCAGACCTGGCTTGCCGTATTGCGATTCTTCACTGTGTATAGAGTTTCAGGAATAAATCACCACATGAAACTTAATAGAATATCATATCAGTACAAAGAGATAAGTTTAGCAGGTAACGTACTTGCTATGAACATCTGATACCTTATTTCTTTCATTCCAGTTGATAATGTGATGCTGCTGTGCTATAGTGTGAGAGGCAGCCGATTCGGCAGCCATAACCGCATGTTTATGCGGCAGAGTCTCACAAAGGAGTCATTGCTGTATGCCGGTTTCCAAACGGAACACCAGCAGTTCGCGACCCATTCGCAGTATTCTGCTCTCCCAACAGACAGGTCTTTTGCTGGTTATAGCAGCGTTAGGCGCAGTATTGACGCTTTGTGCCAACAAGACAGTTGGTGGCGAGCAGGTCAATACATTCTTCAACCCAAGTACACTTCTGCAAACAGCCACAGATGCCTCGCTCTTTGCAATTATGGCCGTAGGAGCGACCGTAGTAATAATTTCCGGTGGAATTGACCTGTCAGTAGGGTCAATATATGCACTGGCAGGCGTGACTATGGCGATGGTACTCAGGTCTTTAGGTGAGATGTCGCCCGAGATGACTGTTCTGGCAGGTCTGACTGTTGCATTAGGAGTCGGGCTTTTAAGTGGACTGGTGAATGGTGCGTTGGTGGTAGGACTGCGGGTGCATCCTTTCATTATTACTCTCGGTGCTATGTGGGTTCTGCGAGGGATTGCATTTGTCACAAGTAAAGCAGAGAGTATTCTGGTTCCAAGCTCACTGACAGAGACAGTGAAAGCCTCATTGGGCCTGGGTGAGACACTCAGCCCAATCCCGATGTTGACCATGTTCTTCGTTACACTGCTTGGAGCGATATTCCTTAGTAAAATGGTTGTAGGAAGGCATATTTTTGCTCTCGGCGGTAATGTCGAGGCAAGTAGATATGCCGGACTGAGGCTGGGACGTGTTCAGATTGCCGTATTTGCTGTTGCTGGCTTGACTGCAGGGATTGCAGCGTTTATCGGGAGTTCATATTACGGAGCAGCCTCTTGTGCTGATGCCACAGGTTATGAGCTATATGTTATTGCTTCTGCCGTTGTTGGAGGAGCGAGCTTACAGGGTGGTAAAGGCAGCGCAGTGAGCGCTATGTTAGGCGCACTCCTTATCACTCTGATCCGCCAGTCGATTACTACGCTTGAACTTAACCAGAATTATGAATGGATAATTATTGGCTGTGCGATAATCATTGCTGTTGTTCTAGACCAGGCAAGTTCTCGCCTAACAGCTAAGAGACTGGCTCAGAGCGCATCAGATAATAAACTGGATGATACGCCTTCTCCGGAAGGTGCAAAAACTGCTGTATAAGGAATCGTGTTAACGTTTTCGGCTTGAAACATCACATAAATAGTTGAGTTAATAGGAAAAGGAGAATCCAATGAAAGTTTCGAAAGTGCTGTCTGTGTTATGCTGCTTGATACTTGTTATTGCACTTGTCGGATGCGGTAACGAGAGCAATCAGACTGCGAGTTCTACGGGTACTTCCACACCTCAGTCTGGCAGTTCTGATGGCAAAACGATCAAGATTACAATGATCGCAAAGAGCACAACAAATCCTGTCTTCTTATCTGCCAAATCTGGTGCTGAAGCAGCCGCAAAGGAGTTGTCTAAAGAGCACGGGATAGATATCAAAATCGATTGGCGGACTCCAACTACAGAAGATGGACAGATGCAGGCGCAGAATATCACCAAGGCAATCAATGAAGGCGCCGATGCCATCCTTATCTCCTGCTCCGACGCAGGCAAGGTTACTACTACTATCAATGATGCAGTAAAGCGCGGTGTTCCTGTCATGACATTCGACAGCGATGCACCTGCATCTCAGAGATTTGCGTTCTATGGCGTTAATGATATCAAGAGCGGTGAGCAGGTGATGGAAGAACTTGCCAAATCGCTCGGCGGCAAAGGTAACGTTGCCATACTTGCTGGCAACCAGAACGCGCCGAACCTGCAAAAACGGGTAGAGGGAGTCAAAAAGGCTGCTAAAAAGTATCCCGGCATCAACATTGTCGGTGTTTTCTACCACATCGAGACTCCACAGGATGCAGCAGCAACCGTAGTGAAGGTCAACAATGCTCATCCTGAGATTAACGGCTGGGCTATGGTTGGCGGATGGCCGCTGTTCACAACTACTCTGCTCACGGATATCGACCCTAAGAAGGTTAAAGTAGTAGCTGTCGATGCGCTTCCTGTCCAGCTTCCTTACGTAGAGAAGGGAATAGCCCCGGTGCTGCTTGCTCAGCCTACTTACAATTGGGGTTACATCTCCGTAGAGAAGATTGTGGAGAAAGTTCATCTAAAGAAGGATGTTCCTGAGATTAATGAAATGGAACTGGTCCGGGTAAGCAAAGAGAACCTTGGCGAATGGGCAAAACAGCTCAAGGACTGGGGTTTTCAGGATGTTCCTGAAAAGTATCTGAAGGAAAACTAAATATCAACTGATGGTACTGAGGGAACGGTAGTCCTGAAAATCTTTCCAGGTTTGTTCCCTCAGTGCATTCTGCAATAGTTTCTAGAGGTATCTGTGGCAGGCAAACCAATAGTCGAATTCGAACGAATAACGAAGCGATTTCCTGGAATACTGGCGTTAAACGAAGTCAGTGTTGCTATCCAATCAGGCTCGTGTCATGGGTTGGTAGGCGAAAACGGAGCCGGAAAAAGCACTCTTGGCAAAATACTGGCGGGAATTTATCCATACGACAGCGGCAGGCTGCTTGTAGATGGCAAGCCAGTACGGTTCTCAAGTCCGCTCGATGCATTAAAAGCCGGTATCGGTATTGTTCATCAGGAATTGGCGTTTTGTGAGAACATGACCGTTGCTGAAAACCTGTGCCTTGAGCATCTTCCGTCGTACGGGCCGTTTGTATCACGGCAGAAGATGATTGACCGGGCCAAGAAGCTGCTTGCCGCCATAGATGCTGATATAGATGTGAGACTGCTTGTTGGACAATTGCCAATAAGCCAGCAACAGATTATTCAGATAGCGGCTGCAGTCGGCCGTGGGGCCAGAGTGATTATCTTCGATGAGCCGACCAGCAGTCTTTCTCAGCTTGAAGCAGAGCGGTTATTTGCACTGATAAAGCGGCTTCAGGGGCAAGGAGTTACTTCGATTTACGTATCTCACAGGCTGCCGGAATTGTTCGCACTGTGTGACACGATGACAGTGCTTCGCGATGGAAGGCATGTTGCGACAAAGCCAACGGCAGAGCTTGATGAGAACTCCCTTGTCGAGATGATGATTGGCAGGCGGCTTGAAGAGTATTTTCCTACCTATCTTGAGGCAGAACCAGGGGAGGAAATGCTTCGAGTGGAGAATTTCTCCAGCCCCGGCAAGTTCAAGGATATTTCGTTCTCATTGAAGGCCGGAGAGATATTGGGATTAGCCGGACTGGTTGGAGCCGGACGGACTGAGATAGCACAGGCGTTGTTTGGGCTGGACAATATGGCGTCGGGCCGCGTGACAGTTGCAGGAAAGCAGGTGCGTATAGATTCGCCTTCTAAGGCTATTAAACTGGGTCTGGGACTTGTGCCTGAGGACCGTAAGCGGCATGGCTTGGTCTTATCTATGTCTGCCTGCAGTAATATGACTCTGCCGATACTGCATCGGCTGTCGAGATTTGGATGGATACGAAACCGGGCAGAGCGCAGCTTGGCGGATACGTTTTTCCAGCGTATGAAGGTAAGAGCACCTGGAGTCGATGCACTGATAGCAGGTCTGTCCGGTGGGAACCAGCAGAAGGTAGTACTTGCCAAGTGGCTGTCAGCACAGTGCAGGATTCTGATTTTGGATGAACCGACAAGAGGTGTGGATGTTGGCGCCAAGGCTGAAATCCATGCACTTATAGACCAGTTGGCTCGTGAAGGGGCTGCCGTTCTGTTGATTTCGAGTGAATTACCTGAAGTGCTGAACTTGTCAACGAGAGTGCTTGTCTTAAGGCATGGGAAGATAGTGGGGGAACTACCTAGAAACCAGGCTGACCAGGAGACAGTCATGCGGCTTATGGCAGGTATTGGAAGCGCTCAGATGGCTGATTCTGCAGCAAGTAAGCCGGAATTGCAGTAAATCAAAGGGGAATTAACCAGTAAATACGCATAACCGGTAATTTTAACAGTTGCATGACCGCCGAGTTGGTGATATTAGGTGAATTGTAACCTCCTGGGCGGCAGGCTTCCTCAGGATTAGCTTCAGCGGCTAATGGCTTGCCGCCTAGCCATTAGCTTCATCTGGAATTACTTCGATTGCCTCTGTTGCATGAACCCACACAGGTTCGCCATCACGCTCAACATAAAGGATTTCCCGATCTTCTGCGACATCAAGCAATCGGTCCGTTCTAATGACCCACTCGTTGCATCCATCTACTGCGGCTAGAGTTTTGTATTTTAAATGCAGTTTTTCTTCATTATCCAGCCTTGCAGCGATCTGCTTCAGGTCCACAACGTTTACTCCTTCTACATCGATTAGCTTATTTTATGTCCTCTTAGGCAGAATTGAGGTAATATCCTCCTGATAATAGCAGCAAGTTTATCGAAATGGCAAGCGGACATAAGATTACCCGGAATATATATCCCAGGTAATCAGTGAGTCAGTACCTGATCGCCCAGGATATATCCTGGGCGATCAGAGAGGGGGGATTTAGTTAATTCCCAGAGAATCCAGTTTTGCTTTGAGTTCATCAGCAGACTTTACACCATTGATTTCGCTCTTTACCACTCCGTTTTTGTCTATTACAAAGGCTGTAGGTGGCTCAGGAAGGCCGTAATCCATCATTACCTGAGGCATGTTCTGCATATCCATCAGAACAGGGAATGTTATACCTTTGTCTTTGACGATTTTCTGCACAGCAGATTTGTTAACATCCAGCGCCATACCAACTGCTTTTACTCCGGCAGTCTGCTGAAGTTTCTGGATGCTGGCCAGCATGGATACAGAGTCACTAGAATCGGAACTCCAGAAGAATACGACTACAGGGCTGCCTTTTAGGCTGGACAGAGAGACCTTTTTGCCATCCAACGCCGCCATTGAGAAAGCAGGGGCAGCTTTGCCAACGAGGTCTTTCTTCTGCATTTCCTCTATCTGCTTCTTCATTTCTGACTGCATTTTTTCCATCTGCTCACGATATTCCTGTTGTGCCTGCTCAACAGTCTTAGCACCTTTTGGCGGCGTGAACGTGTATGTGCTGGCAGGTATCGGTTTATTGATGGCAACTGACTTTATAATCGTGCGTTCTACTCTTGTTGCTGGTTTGTTGGGCTTGGGGATATTGGTCAAATCAGGGCTTTGGCCTATTGCTTCTCCCTGTTTACGAAGGTTCTCTACCAGTTGGTTGTAGCGTTCCATCTGGTCTTTGACCGATACTAGGTGAGATACTTCCATTTGGTGCAACAGAAGGTCATCTTTGCCAACCCATATTTTTTCTTTTACCGTTGATCCACCAGGCGTTTGTACGATATTGAATTCGATGACATATGTATCGACTCCGGCAATCTTTTCCATTGGCAGCAGCTTGGCTTTTTTTGCAGCAGGCGCGATATCTGCACCAGCGAGCAGGGAATTGATAGATATCAACTGCCCTTCTTTATCGACCTTAAACAAGTCCTTAGGGGATTCTTGCTTATGGTAGACATTGTTTGCAGATGAATATTGATATAGTGTCTTGCCATCGCTTACGATGGTCTCGCTTTTCTTATCTCTGCCGGTCACAACCTTCAGTTTATCAGGCTTGGAGTAGTGAATAACTACCTGACCGCTGTCTTTGTCAGTCTTGCCTCTATCGACTGTGGTAATGACCAAAGATGCGTCCAGCTTGAGAGTCTTGATGGCTTTATATCTGTCTGCCATGCGGTCCAGTATATCCGCAGCTTTTGGATTTGCAGGTAATGCGTCAACCTTAGGCAGTTCGCCGGATACTTTGGTTGCTACAGGTTTCTCATTTGCAGCATCGTTTGACTTCTCAGCCGGAGATTTTGCGCTATCATCTTTAGAGACGTTTTCCCCGAAGACATTGGTCACCTTGTCTTCTGGATTACTTGCTGCTTTTTTGGCTGCGCGGTCTCCACAACCCGAGGTTAACAGAGCCACAGCAATCAAAAGGAGCAGCATAACATTGATGTATTTCATCTGTTCCTCCTGGTGCAGGCTAAAGCCTACCTATCTTCAATTTGACATAAAGCAGCCAAACTCCTTCAAGTAACTTCAGATGGCAGCCTCACTATGTAAGAATACGCACCAAGAGCCGCTTTTGCACCATCGCCAGCAGCAATTATTATTTGTTTTTCGGGGACATCCGTAACATCACCTGCTGCAAACAGCCCAGGTATCCCGGTTTCTGTGGCACAGTTGACCGGAATTTCTCCATAGCGGTTCAGACGAACCATATCTTTGATGAACTCGGTATTTGGCTCTAGTCCTATTTCTACAAATATTCCTCTTACTTTGATGTCTCGCTTTTCACCGGTCTCGATGTTTTCTACGGTCAGTCCTGTGACCATCACATCTCCAAATACAACAACAGGTCTTGTGTTGAGCAGAATTTCGACGTCATGAGCGTTCTGGACTTTCTCTTTCAGCACTTCATCTGCACGAAGCTTGGGTTCCTGTTCGATGATATATACCTTTGGGGTAATTTTCATCAACTGTATTGCAGCATCCAGCCCGGAATTGCCGCCGCCAATTACTGCCACATCCATTCCTGCAAACAGCGGAGCATCACAGGTAGAGCAGTAGCTTACTCCTTTGCCTCTGAAATATCGCTCTCCGGGGATATTGAGCATCCTTGGCGATTTTCCTGTGGCTACTACGACTGTTCTGGTTTCGAAATGGCGCATTTCATCGCACTCAACAAGAAATCCGCCGTCTATTTTGCTCAGTCTCTTAACTTCAGCAAATTCAAGTCTCAAGTTGAAGTAACGGAGATGGTCTTCGAATTTCTGGACAAGTTCAGGGCCGGTGATGTATGTGTATCCAAGGTAGTTTTCAATCTCTGAACTCCAGGTAGTCTGTCCACCGATATCTTTGGTGATGATCAAAGTGTCCAATTGTTTGCGAGCTGCGTAAACACCTGCCGTCATTCCTGCAGGACCGGCTCCAAGAATAATCAGGTCATGCATGTTCATCCGCCTTAGATTTTGGTATGGGAACAGGGGGAGATTAGTCATTCTGAGATATTATGCTCCCCGGTCTTTGATTCATTATCCCTGTTGTCAAAGTTATTCTGCGAGGAGTTCATCGAGCTTTGGTCTATTGAATCCAATAATGATGTTGCCATCAACATCAATCACAGGTACACCAAGCTGCCCTGATTTTCTAATCATATCCTCTCGAGCCTGTAAATCAGTAGCTACATCTTTATCTGTAAAATCAAACCCTCTCTCTGCCAGATACCTTTTTGCCTGGTGACAATAGGGGCAAGTAGGTGTGCTGTAAATTATTATGTTGTGCTCATTAGCCATAAAAGCTGCCTCCTTAGATGTCTTTGGTAGAGTTTACCCTGACTTGCGGTTATATATACGTCATAGGGGACAATCAGTTGTTGAACTAATTCTTTCCTACTGCAGGTTGATTATCTGCTCCCAACTGAATTGCGGTTTACCAAAGTGGCCGTTTTTAGCAGTCGGTAAGTAGATGGGACGGCGCAGGTCCAGCATTTCTATTATGCCTCGCGGAGTCAGGTCGAATCTTTTGAAGACCATGTCCTCAATATCAGCATCAGGTATTGCTCCTGTTCCAAAGGTATCGACACCTATAGCTACAGGGTCTGCAATTCCTATTGCGTAAGCGATTCTTATCTCACATTTTTTAGCCAGTCCTGCGGCAACTATGTTTTTTGCAACAAGCCTCGCAGCGTAGGCAGCTGATCGGTCTACTTTACTGGGGTCTTTGCCTGAAAAACTACCGCCGCCATGATGTGCTAGTCCTCCATAGGTATCAACAATTATTTTTCTTCCAGTAAGACCAGTGTCTGCTTCCGGGCCGCCGATTGTAAAACTACCTGATGGGTTGATCCAGGTCTTTGGCTCCTGTTTATTATATTCAGGATGCATATCCAGCACCGGAGCGATAATCATTTGGTGGACAATATCAGCTACATCGCGCTCGCCCAGTGCAGGCGAATGCTGCGTGGAAACGACAATAGTATCAAAATGGTCAGGTTTACCATCCAGATAAGCTACAGTTACTTGAGATTTACCGTCCGGCAGCAGTCCCAGGTCAGGGTTTTCTCTGCGGACTAAAGCAAGCCTGGCAGTGAGTTCGTGTGCAACCTGTATGGGAAGCGGCATTAGCTGAGGTGTCTCATCTGTGGCATATCCAATCATCATTCCCTGGTCGCCAGCGCCTCCACGGTCTACAGCCTCACCGATTTCCACGGATTGCCCTCCAAGCATCACCAGTACCTTACATCCACCCCATTCGAGGCCTGATGCACAGGTTGTGTAGCCGATATCTCGTATAACTTTGCGAGCGATTTCCTCGGATTGTTGAATAACCCTTGCTGCACCATCTCCAGCCAGCCTGATTTCTCCTGCAAGGACAATATTGCCTCTGGTGACTAAGGTTTCGACAGCAACTTTGGCAAACTTGTCTATCGAGATAGCTTCGTCCAGAATGGCATCAGATATTTGATCGGCTACTTTATCCGGATGGCCTTCAGTAACGGATTCTGATGTAAAAAGCTCATATCTTGGCATCATTCACTCCCAGTCAGGTGTTTACATCAAGTATGCCCTTTTCAAGTAATGAATTTACCCAACGCCGAGGATATAGCTTTTTATTTAATATTGATTCAGGCTAGCTTTTCTCCAGTATTCACAAGAAATTGGAGCTTTTGAGGACTTTTTTGCGTCATGATAATAGTAGAGAGGTGCGATACTGATGCGAGGATTAGTTTGGCTTACAGTTGCTACAGTGATATTGGCTATGGCCGTATCCCCAGTGATTGCAGCAAAAAAAGAAGTGGATATAGATGCTGAGAAGAAGCTTGGGCAGCAGGCTGTAGCCGAAGTCGATCCAACACTCAAGTTCATCACGGATGAGAAATATGTCAACCGGGTCAAGAAAATCGGAGAGAAGCTGGCAGCAGTTGCTAAAAAGGACAAGATAACAGCAACGTACGGCAGCGCAGAGCTTGCTGATTTTGATTATGTGTTCAAGGTAGTAGATGACAAGGATGTTAACGCGATGTCGCTGCCCGGCGGATATGTCTATGTGAATAAAGGACTATTGGACAAGATAGAATCTGATGATGAACTCGCCGGAGTTATCGCTCACGAAATAGCTCACATCGCTCACCACCACATGGTCTTTCTGCTCAAGAAAGAAGGCCAGTATAACAAGATACTTTTTGCCATTCTGGCTGCAGCGATGATAGGTAAAGCCTCCGGGCCGGATATGCAAAATGTGTTATATGGGGCAAGGCTGTTCGAGATAGCCAAACTGAATGCCTACAGCCAGGAAGCAGAGGACGATGCAGACAGAACGGCCATCGAGTATATGATTAAGGCCAATTATAACCCGGTTGGCCTGCTTACTTTCATGGAAAAGCTCGCGCGAGACCAGGCGTATGAAGCAGTTGACCCAGGTATCTTTCGCACTCACCCTGTAACGAAAAACCGTGCCAATAATATCATTGCTGAGTTAAAGAAACGAGGTATTACAATCAACCGGAGAGCTGTATCTTCCGGAGCAATAGCGATAATTCGAGATACGGAAGTAAAAGGCCAGAAAATAGCTGAGGTGGTTGTTGATAATCGTGTGATACTGCGACCTGCTAATCTACCAGGTTCCTCATCCGTTGAACGTGCGAAGACAATAACTGATACATTGAACCGGCAGTTGGATAAAAATCCTGAATTCCGCGATGTAAAGCTAAGTCATGATGGCACAGGTGTGTATATCAAAGATGTGCTGATAGTCAATATCAACGATGAAGATGCCGAGCTTGCAGGACTTACCAAAGAAGCTCTTGCATTAAAAGTCAAAGAAGCTATTCAAGCTGTTTTTCTTAGTGAGAGCCTGAAACTGCTTTATTGAGTCAGGTCTTTTGCTTGCTGTTCCCAGGTTTCCTCGGCCCAAACATGATGCCCTAGTCCTTCAAACTCCTCCGATACAATCGGAGCTGGAAGCATGTGCACTGCAAGGCAGGGGGTTCGTAGTTCCACAGCCCAGCAGTTTTCTTCCTCATCATCTATCAGCATGTGAATGTCCTTTTCCAGAATAACTTCAACCTTGAAATCCGGTATTGTATACGGCCACTCTATGGGTTTCATGATGAGGTAGTGGTAACGGATGCGGAGTGAAGCCAACAGTTCTTCGGTTTCTTCTCGGCGTCCCGCATCTCTTGCAGTTATGATGTAGACGGTATTTCCTGCGTCCATAAGTGCGTTGATGAGTCTCTGGAAGTGCTTGGGTGCACGGGAAATGGTGCCGTCTATGTCTATTCCGAACCTGAGGAATGACCGTACAGGAGTTTTTCCGGTTACACCAGGCTCATCCCGCCATTGCGGGCCTTTCATAAATTCATCAGGCCAGGGAAACTCATATTCAGGAAATGCCACCTTGCTCTACCTCCGGATTACTATCTACCCGAAGAGGCAGGTGAGTCACACGTGTATGAATAGGGGAGATTAGAGGAAGTATGAGGAATACTCTACCTCATACCTCCCAAATGTACTGATTGGTTGATTACTGAGTGAGCAGCACAGCAGTGATTGTGCCAGCGTCGGTATCATTCGATACAGTTACGGTAACATCGGTATCAGCGGCACTATAGCCTTCAGTCTCGAGTTTGAGAGTATAAGTTCCAGCGACAAGACCGTTCATACCGAACGAACCATCTTCTCCAATAAGCGCAGAAGCAACGAGCGTTGTGCCCTGGTAGGCAGAGATTGTGGCACCAGTCGGGACTGTATCGGTAGCTCCTTCAAAATCCAGGAATTCTACGACTCCATGAAGAGAACCGGTTATCTGCATGGGAACTACTCTGACTGTGGGATGAAGCCTGTAGCCGCCATTACCCATCCGAACAATCGACTTGGCAACATTGAAATCAATCAGAACAGCACTTTTTGTTCCAGGTGTTACATCGAACTCACCGACAAGTTTCAGACCGGTAATATCCTGGCTGTTCATTTCGCACTCGTGAGTATCACCGTTGTTGTCGACAATCTCGATTTTTGTGAGAATCAGGCGTATCTGGCTGTAATGTCCTTCATCGAGCGGGCAGTCAGCAAGCAGATATTCATCAGGTGTTGTTGAATTACCGTCGTAACTGTAGTCAAGAAGGTTCAGCGTAACGGGATTTTCTCCAAAGTCGCGGATGACTGTCCAACCCTGACCATCTTTAGATACTGCGACTTGAGATATAGTTATGTTTACGGCCTGGGCATCAATAGGGTCATCAGCTATGAAAAGCTGAATTCCGGTTCCAGACCCGCTGCTCCCACCGCATCCACTAAGCAGCCATGCTATAATTAAGCCCAAAGCTACTGTGGACACAGCAAATCTGCTGCACTTCATTCTATCGCACAACTCCTTTCACCCCGCGGCTCTGCTGCATTAACTCCAGGATTTTTCGGAAATCAAAGCACCTTATACATTATTAAGGCTGGCCGCTTTGTACATCTCTGACGTGGATTAACAATTATCGTTCCATGACTATCAGGATATGATGTCTGCCGAAGACAGCAGGCATTTTATACTTTGAGAAGGAAGTTTACGCTTAGCAGCCATAGTCCTGCGCTGATAAGGAATGTAAGTCCCAGATAGAGGAGTTCAGTCTTGGCAGTCTTTCTATCATCAGGGCCGCCAAATAGAAGTAGAAGGTCAATGAGACCGAGCATACCACTTCCCAGAGTTGCAAGCATCGGAACCAATATAATGACCCACGGAAGCAGATTGCCATGTCCTGTTGCAAGAAGCAAAATCGTTACCATGATGAACATGGCTACAAGGCCGAATAGTAAGATTGTAAGAGCGAGCATATAGTTTCTCTCGATTCGTTCCGGTTATGGAACGTATTTATCTCCGTATATTCTATCAGATATAGCAGGATAACAGTAAATTACACGTGCAGTTCTATAATGTCTTTGTCTTCCAGTTCCTGATCTCTGCCCACCATGACCCCATCGGGTTTATTTTTACCCCAGCCGCGAGCAAATCTCAGCTTGTTGACAAACTCTTTGTGTACAACAGACGCAAGGTCTGCCACATTACTACCCTTTTTAAGGACAAAAGGACGATCCATATCCGGTGGTTTGCCGGGGATCTTAGTATAGACACGAATCACCCCAAGCAGATTATATACTTGGGTCTTGAACTCCTCCAAGCATTCTCCGGTCATTGCGGAGATAGGCAAAATGGGCAACTCCGTGCCGTAGAGTTCTTCGAAGATAGCAAGATTCTCCCTGGCTCCTGGCATATCTATCTTGTTTGCTGCTATAAGTGCCGGACGGAAGACAGTACCTACCGGATAAACCTCACCAGGTTCAATATTAGGGGCAATGAGCCTCACTTTTATCCTTGCAAGCTCTTTTTGGACGAGTTCCATGTCATCCAGAATATTGCCGCCAACAAAATCCAAAACGACTACTACTGCATCTGCGTTTCGAGCCAGTGCAAGCACCCAGGGCTCAGTCAAACCTTCCATGAACGGCGGCATGTCTATCAGTTGAACCAGGACATCTTCATATTCCATCATTCCAGGCAACGGACGCCGCGTTGTGAACGGATAATCGGCTACTTCAGGCTCAGCAGCAGTAAGACGGCTGATTAGGAGTGATTTGCCGGAGTTTGGAGGGCCGGATATTACGACCTGACCGGCACCTTCTTTCTCGATGTGGACCTCAAGCCCTCGTTTTCCGGTTTTAGCAGATTTATCCTGTTGCCGGAGTTTTGCCATGCGGCGTTTGATATCCGCACGCATTTTCTCCGTTCCCTTGTGCTTGGGGATGACGGCCATCATCTCTTCCAGAGCCTCTAGCTTCTCCTGTATAGTCTCTGCGGCTCTGAATTTCGCTTCTGCTTCAAGGTATTGAGGAGTCAAATTAGCTGGCAAGGCCTATCACCACAATTCTTATACTCTTATTACGCTAGTTTTGTCCAGCATGTCGAAGGAACGTGGCGAATAACGAGTGATGAGTGATGAGTAACGAGTAGGCAGCCACGCCACACTCGGGCTAAATTTGCAATTTAGCCCGGAAAAGTAGCTGAGCTGGGATTTGCAATCCCGGTACGGGAGGAATTGCAAATCCCTCCCGAGGAATGATTTCTCCACATCAGAACAATCCTTGCCCACACTCGGGCTAAATTTGCAATTTAGCCCGGAAAAGTAGCTTAGGGATTTGCAATCCCGGTCTTTGGAGTTTCAGATAATCCTTCGGAATTACAGATTCCCCGATAATATGTTCGGGAGAGATTGCAAATCCCTTCCGAGGAATGATTTCTCCACATCAGAACAATCCTTGCTTAATCCATATACATGCACTTGCCAACAGCCCAGCTTTTATTGTACCCTAAGCTCGTGAGGATTCCACTTTCAGTGATGATTTCGGGAGGCGGATTGAGATGAAGGGCACACCAATCGGGTTAGTAATGCTGAACGATGCTCGCAAGCACGTATATGAGCTGAATGCTGAGCAGAATATGGCCGTAGTCCGGCAGTGGGCTGAGGTCATCAGAAACGGCCTTAAGAACCAGGATGGCACCACACCAGAAGTCATTACAGCATCCAAGACCATTACGTCTGTCCAGGCGGCGCATGAAGTGGGCGAGGAGCTTGCCAGAGCAAACGTCAAGCAGTTGATAATGTGCTATAACGTTTGGAATTTCCCATACCTTGCCTGGCCGTTGGTTAATAGTCTTGGTGAGGATATACCAATCCTTTCTCTTTCCAATAATAATGGGAAGTATCCTGGGAATGTAGGGCTTTTAGCAAGCGATGGAGCGCTCAGACAGGCCGGCAGGCGGACGCATCGGATAGTTGGTGAGATTGACGATCCAAAGACTCAGGCAGATGTGTTTGCATGGCTTAGAGCAGCGCAGGCTGCAACCACTATGCGCAACGAGGTTTTCGGGCTGTACGGCGGTCACTCGATGGGTATGGAAACCGGATTCTTTCATCTGACTCCGACTATCAAAGCTATTGGCACAAACTGTTATCAAATAGACCAGTTGTGGCTTGTCGAGGCAATGAAAAGCGTTCCTGATAAGGAAGTGGAAGCTGGTCTGAAGTGGTTTGAGGAACTTCTGGGTGATCGGCTGCTCTACGACGGCAAAATGCTGACTCCTGAGACGCTGAAGACGCAAATCCGGCTTTATCTGGCAATGGAACAGGTGAACAAAGACAACGGGTTCGATTTCTGTGGGCTTAAAGGTCAGCGTGAACTAACGGAATATGTCTGCCTTGGTGATGTTCCTGAGATGCTGATGAACGATCCTTACGACTGGAGAGGGCCGAAGGAACCTACCGTCTGCTCAACAGAGGCTGATGCTTACGCAGCTATCACAATGCAGATTATGAAGTATATCAGCGGCGGCCTTCCTACACTGTTTATGGATGTAAGGCTTTATCATCCTGATATTGATATCTGGGACTGGGTCAACTCGGGCAACCATGCATCCTGGTATGCTGCCAGAAGCTGGGATCCAAAGGAGAATTTCAAGACGATACGGTTCCATCCAGCATTGGAGTTCTATTTCAAAGCAGGTGGGGCATCGGTAGAGTTTGATGCGGCACCGGGACAAATGACATATGCCCGCATGGGGCTTTGGGATGAGAAGCCGTATATGGTGATTATTCCCGGCGAAGTAGTAGACCTGCCTGCAGATAAGCGTAAGGCTCTGAATGCTCAGACCGACCCGACCTGGCCGCATGTTCATGCCCGGCTGCAGTGTACTTTCGATGAGTTTTTAGCCGTCTTCCCAGCAAATCATGCACAGGGCGTATCGGGAGATGTGGTCAAATCACTCAATTATTACTGCGAGATAACAGGTATTACCCCGGTTATACTTGGACCGGCAGCAAAAGACCGTATCCCACCGATTTGGGAGCGCGTAGTATAATGGATTTATCGCAGCCGGCATAGGTAACGGTTGTGATAGAGATAGCCTGTCGCATACTGCAAGACCACGGGGAAGATAGTTATTTACAGCACCTGTGGTCTTTCAATTGACAGGAGGTAATGATCTTCATTCCGGTATTCGGACTGTGGATCTCGTTCGATTCTGCTCGGATGTGATTTTAAAGCACATTCGATCCAACAGGAGCAAGGAGGAATATGGCAACAACGATAAACAAAGAAGATGGCGAGAAGCGCAAACGGCTGATGCCGGAGGAAACGAACCGGCTGCTGCTCCATGCAGTTCCAGAACCGCCGATAGCGCATGCCTATCACCACTTCGATCATGATACGCGGACACTGATCTACACCTATAACAATCGTAAGGTGATTCAGGTCCAGATCCCGGAAGAAGGTGGGAACGTCAGTTTTCGACATGGTTCAGACGGCACAATCCAGAGTTGGCCGCTTTTACAGCAGATTTATGTGATTCTGGAGGCTCCGGTCAAGTGTAAAGTCAAGTTCCAGATGAGCCATGATACAATCAACTGCCGGCCAAACCGTGCTCGCTCAGAGCAGGCTATTGTTGGACAGGTTGGACGTCCCTGCCTGCCTGGAATAAATGGACTTTATGATATTAATCAGGATCTTCTAATCGGCTGGCATGGCTGCGACTGGAAATGGATCTCCGACAGGCTCACACCTGATGAGGACGGCAATCTTGTTGCTGAGATGGAAGCTGACCTTGGGCCGTCAGTATGGGTCATCGAGTTCAGACCGCAGTATTACCGCACTCACCTGAATTATCAGTATCACAAACCGTGGGAGCGGCGTCCGAAGCTTAAACCGATCGTCGGCTGGTGTACTTGGGAAGCATATCGGCGAAACATGACCGAGAAAGATGTGCTAGACGCAACAGAATTCTTCGCCAAGCATCTGCGGCCTTACGGAATGGAATATATCCAGATCGATGATGGTTATGAAAAGCTCCCTCTGCCCGTAAATCCTGAGAGCACGATTTCTGATGCATGGCTTGAGACAAAGGATGAATTCCCATCAGGCCATAAGGGCATCGTAGACAAAATCAAAGGCTACGGCATGAAGGCAGGCATCTGGTCATCTTCAGCGATTTACAATGATGAATGGGCAGATAAAAACAAAGAGTATCTGATTTGCGATAAAGACGGTAATCCGCTTCTTGGTGACTGGCAGAAATATATTCTCGACTGCCGTGAAGAGTCGTTGGAAAAGCACCTTCGACCTTACATGAGCGAACTAAGCAAGGCTGGTTACGAATACTTCAAGATTGATGCTATCAGACACCTGCTTTACGATGGACTGCATGAAGCGGTTCTACTCGGACTTCTGACCAATGATGAGGCTGAACACAGGTTCCGCAGGTTCCTGGAAGTCGGACGTGAAGCGATTAAAGAAGATGCTTACTGGCTGTCATCATGGGGCATTTTGATGCAGATGGTTGGTCTTTGCGATGCCTGCCGTATATCCCAGGATGCTATGCCGAACTGGTCAGGTATGCAGATGCAGCTTGTCGAGTCAGCCCGATGGTTCTTCACTCAGAGAATCCTGTTCCTCAATGACCCTGACCATGTATGCGTAAGAGCACCATTCGAATGGGCGAGAAGCGTTCTTTCTATGGTAGCACTCACAGGCGGATTGTTCATGCTGAGCGATGCACTGCATGAGTATGATGAAAAGCGGCTTGACTTGATAAGAAAGTGCATCCCACCGCTTACAACTATAACAGCGGAGACAGGCCCGCTTCAGGCGGACTTTGCAGCATTCACATGGACCAAGCTTCATGGCTTCCATGTGCTTGATGAGAAGCCGTTTGATGCTGAAGATATGTCTGATGAGGAAGCTCGCAATATTGCAGGCCGCTGGCCGACAGTAAACGATAACCATCCGTTCTCGTCGCTGTGGTCTTTACATCTGGATATCGATAATATTGGCAGGTGGACGGTTCTCGGACGGTTTGCTACGCTGCCGCTTAAACCGTCTAAGGTCGAGATGAACGCGTTGTCTCTTGACCCGAACACCGACTACCTTGCATTCGATTTCTGGAAGCAGGAGTACCTCGGTTGTGTTCGCGGTGCTTTGGACTGTTCAGAACTGAAGCTGGGTCACTGCCAGATTATTGCTCTCAGACCGGCGCTCGAGCACCCGCAGTTCCTTTCATCGTCGCGCCACGTAAGCCAGGATGCAATCAGCCTTAAATCTCAGCGCTGGGAGAATGGAAATCTTGCGCTGGAGATAGAAGGTGTGTGCGGCACGACGGAAACTTACTGGATACACGCACCTAAAGGTTACGAAGTGTCAAACGTTAACGGCTTAGGACTGACAGCAGAGGTTGGAAAGAGTGTTGCTGATACAGCCGGCGGCAAGGCTATAGCGATTCAGGTAACTTTCCCTGAGTCTGAGGCAGATGTCGCAATGGGTAAGCTCACAATCAGCTTCTAACAGCAGTTTGACTGGTTGTTGATCGTGCGTTTCGTTTAATAAACCCGGGCCGGTGTTCTTTATCCGGCCCGGTAGTGTGTTAGATGGTTACATGCGGGTCTAGCTGAACCGTGTAACAACTGAATAAACAATCGAATAGAAGGAGTATTAAATGCCTAAGATCACAATGATTGGCGCTGGAAGCGTCGTCTTTGCAAAGACACTCTCCGGAGATATATTATCGTTTCCGGAACTGGCCGAGTCTGAGATAGCATTGATGGACATCGACCCCGAGCGGCTTAAGATTGCCGAGATAATGGTAAATCGAGTGGCTGAGTATCTTGGGGCATCACCAAAAATCAAGGCTTACTCTGATCGCAAGGCTGCTCTGGAAGGTGCCGATTATGTCATCAATATGATTCAGGTCGGTGGTTATGAACCTTGTACTGTTACTGACTTCGAGGTGCCGAAGAAGTATGGACTGAAGCAGACAATAGCTGACACCCTTGGCATCGGCGGTATATTCCGTGCATTGAGAACAGCTCCTGTTATGCTCGATATGTGCCGTGACATGGAAGAAGTATGTCCTAACACTTGGTTCCTGAACTACGTGAACCCGATGGCTATGAACACAGGCACCGTCTTGAAAGGCTCCAGAATCAATACTGTTGGCCTTTGTCATGGAATCCAGTATTCAATCGGATGGCTTGCAAAGATCCTTGGCGTTCCCAAAAATGAACTCAAGTACCAGGTTGCTGGTGTAAACCACATGTCTTACTTCCTCAAACTGGAGCACAAGGGAGTCGATCTTTATCCCAAGCTCAAACAGATAGCGGAAGAGGGTGGGGAATATGTCCGACGCGACCCTGTTCGGTTTGAAATGCTTAGGAGATTCGGCTATTTCGGCGGTGAATCAAGTGAACACACAGCCGAGTACGTGCCTTACTTCATCCGCCGTGACAGAGAAGATTTACTCGAACGGTTCGATGTGCCGATAGATGAGTATATCAAACGATGCATTGAAGAGATTGAATGGTGGAACGGTATACGTAATGAGCTGCTTACCAGTAAAGAGCCGCTGGAGACTCAGAGGAGCATCGAGTTTGCATCTTACATCATCCATTCGATGGAAACCGACACACCAACTGTAATTTTCGGCAATGTACTGAACCGTGGTTCCATTACCAATCTTCCAGACAGGTGCTGTGTGGAGGTTCCATGTCTCGTAAACCGCAGTGGAATTGCACCTACAATAGTTGGAGACCTTCCACCTCAAATCGCAGCGTTGGTACGGACTCAGGTAAATGTTCAGGAACTCGTAATTGAGGCGATTCTGACTGGAAAGAAAGAGCATGTTTACCATGCAGCTATGCTTGATCCTCATACTTCTGCAGAATTGACAGTGGATGAGATTTACAGCCTGGTGGATGACTTGTTTAAGGCTCACGGAGACTGGATTCCGCCGATGAGCTAAGTAATAAGGCTGATTGAGTAGTAAAGACAGGCCGGAGATGCTTGTTTTCCGGCCTGTTCTATAAAAACATTCACTATGAATAATCAGTTTTACCGCTCAGATGCTATGGCTACTGCATCAATCTCCACCCGAACGCCTTTTGGCAAGCCTGCAACCTGGACTGTGGCTCGCGCGGGATAACTACCTGTGAAGTAGCTGCCGTAGACCTCATTCACTTTGGCAAAGTCGCCCATATCAGCTAGATAAATAGTTGTTTTTACTACATCAGCCAAGGTCGCGCCTGCAGCCGATAGAATTGCCTTCAAATTTTCCATTACCTGGGTTGTTTCGGTTTCTATTGAGCCTGAAACCAGTTCGTTAGTGTTTGGATTAATGGGTATCTGGCCTGACACAAAGATAAGTCCTCCGGCCTTTACAGCCTGGGAATAGGGGCCGATTGCCTTTGGTGCAGTAGAAGTTTCAATGATTTTCTTTGACATAGTTTAACACTCTCCTAATGATTACACTTCTCATAATTGAAAACTGGCAGTTTGAGCAGAATAAATACTGATAGGCTGAGGAAGATGAATCCCCAAAGCGTAACTGTCAACGGTGCGCCTAATGTGTGAGCTAATACTCCAGCCTGCAAGTTGGCAAGCGGTGATAATCCCATAAATGTGAAGACGTAAACACTCATCACCCGTCCCCGGTATGCATCATCAGTAACACCTTGTATTAGAGTATTAGTGGTTTGGTTAAAGGAAACAACTGAGAATCCGAGGCCGATCAGGATAATCTGTGAGAGCAGCAAATGCTCGGAGTTTGCGAAAGCTATCAGCATTACACCGCCAATTGCGCTCGATACTATTAAAATCCGTGCTCGGCTTGGTAAATGAGACAAGCCAGCTAAAAGCAGCGATCCAACAACAGCGCCGATTCCTATAGATGTCAAGAGCTTGGCATTTGCTTCGATTCCCATCTTTAATATATCCTTGGCAAATACGGGAATCAGCGTGACATAAGGCATTACAAATAAGCTGGACACGGCAAGCACCAGCATCAAGTTCAAAATTCGTTTCTCCTGTTTAATGTAACGCAGTCCATCAGCGATGTCTATAAACACCGAAGCCCCGGATTTAGGTTTAGCCGGAGTCCTGGTTTTTATCAGAAGTAGTGCAATGATAACTGCAAGGTAGCTGGCTGCATTAAGATAAAAACACAGTGCCATAGAGAAATTTGCAACCAGTAATCCAGCAACAGCCGGACCGATAATCCTTGCGCTGTTGAAAGCTGCTGAGTTGAGTGCGATAGCATTCATTAGATTATCTTTTTTCACCAAAACCGCAGGCATAGAGTGCCTCATTGGCGCATCAACAGCGGTGATAAATCCCTGCAGGAAGGCGATGACTATTATGTGGTATTTGGTTACAGTGCCCGTCTGCACTAATACACCAAGAATAGCGGCAAAGACTGCGAACATAGACTGGGTAAAGATTAGCGCATGGCGTTTATTGACTCTATCAGCTATTGCTCCACCAAAAAGTGTCAATCCAGAGGTAGGTAGCGCTCCAAAAAAACCAACCAAGCCTAACCAAAGCTCGGAATCCGTGATATCGTAGACAAGCCAGCCATGACAGACCGACTGAACCCAACTGCCTGTAAACGAGACTGCCGCACCAAGCCAATAAAGCAGATAATCACGGTTTCGGAATGCGCTAAACACAAAGAAGTCCTTTCCGAAGAAAATGGGGAAGTCCATCTCATGTTAACACACAGTCTCGGTTGATGTCACTGTCACATGGGAAGTAATGAGTTCATAGTGATGAGTGACGAGTATACTGTAAATCGCTTTGAAATCCGATTTATGGTTTAAGTTTCAGGATATCTAACCATATATGCAGATTAGGCAAGTAAGCCAACAACTTCTCAAGAAGATTTAGGGATTACCTTGATGATAGTGCTGTGCTTGACTGCTTGAGCTTACGAAAGTATACTTTGTATTAATTCAATGCCCGGTAGCTATTCATATCAGGCAGAATAACACGAACCATCAACAGGAGGCAGTTCAGGTGGCGTTACGCATTGGGATGGATATCGGTTCAGATTCGGTTAAAACTGTTGTAATTTCCGATGGCGATACCATTCAGGAGTTGCCAATCCTACTAGTTCAAGGACAACCATTAAAACGCGCGAAAGAAGCGCTTGAAGAGGCAATGAAAGTCGCGCAGGAAGCAAATGTAAACGGAGAACCCGCTGTTTTAGGAATCACTGGAGCGGGTGCATCCGGTTTATCCGAGCTTCTTGGCGCAGACCGTATTGATGAACCCAATGCACTGGCCGCATCTATTAATCGTTATTATCCGGATGTCCGTACTGTCATCGAGATGGGACGAGAAGGGCAGAAGTACCTTCTATTCGACAAGGATGATGTATCAGGGCGTCTACTACTTGCAGATTCCAACCTCGGAAATAAGTGTGCAGCCGGAAGTGGGTCGTTTTTGGACCACATGTCGAAGCGGTTGAACTTTAACGGCATAGATGATTTCGCTAAAGTGGCGCTGGAAACGCAAAACCCTGCGACTTTATCCGGCAGATGCAGCGTTTTTACTGAATCTGATATAGTCCACCTTTATCAAAAGGGGACTCCTCGCGAGCGTATTGCAGCCGGAATTCATCAGGCTATCTGCCGCAACTACCGATCCAGTTTCGCCAGAGGCAAGCAGTTCCGGGATAAGGTTGCATTTATTGGTGGTGTTTCAGAAAATCCGGCTGTTGTTAAATATCTTTCAGATGAGTTAGGTTTGAATGGCAGTTTGTTTATACCAGAGCATAACCGTACGCTTGGTGCAATAGGTGCAGCGCTTCAGGCGGCGAAACAGGTTGATCTGACTCAAGCCTTAAAAGCGCTTGATGATAAACTACACAGCCCATTTGAGTATATCGGCACTGAGCCGCTGAGGTATGAATTATCGGAACAGCTTCCGCCGCCAACTGATGAGAAAACTCCGACGGAGATAGCTGTAGCTGCGCTGGGTGTTGATATAGGTTCGGTTTCGACCAAAGCTGCACTGATCACTGAAATCGATGGTAAATGCCACGTTCTTGCATATTACTACAGAAGAACAGATGGAGACCCGTTGGCTGCAGTCTGCGACACCATAGGCAAAATACACCAGCAAGTGCAGGAAAAAGGTTATAAGATTGGTGAGGTATTTGCTGCCACTACAGGATCAGGACGATACCTTACCGGTGACTATATAGGCGCTGACCTAATCAAGAATGAAATAACTGCCCAGGCTAATGGTGCATTGGCGTTTTTCGATGATGTCGATGCAATTCTGGAGATTGGTGGTCAAGACAGCAAGTTCATCAGGATGAATGGCGATGTAATCGTCGATTTCGAGATGAATAAAGCCTGTGCTGCAGGCTGCGGTGCTTTCCTTGAAAAACAAGCTGCAAGGTTAGGCATACCGATTGCCGATTTCGGAGATTATGCACTGCGTGCGACTAAGCCGCCCGATCTGGACTGGACTTGCACAGTATTCACAGAGTCCGCAATGGTCTACTTCCAGCAGGCTGGAGTTCCAATAGAAGACCTCTGCGCGGCAGTCTGCTTTGCTTCAGTAAAGAACTACTGGAACAAGAACGTTGGCAATAGAGATATAGGTGAGAAAGTAGTTTTCCAAGGCGCTGTGGCGTTTAACAAAGGCATGGTTGCCGCATATGAGACAGTGTTGGGGAGGAAGATAGTAGTTCCGCCATATCCGCACATTACAGGAGCCATAGGCGCTGCCAGATTGGCCTTCAGAAACCGACCGGAGAAATCGAGTTTTGTAGGATTTGAAAAGGTCACTCAGGGCAACTACACAGTGAGTTCATTCGAATGCAAAGCATGTCCTAACGCCTGTGATGTCAACACATTCCAGGTAGAAGGCGGACCTAAGTACTACTATAACGACCGATGCGAGAAGTACAGCGCAATTCATAAGAAAAAGCTGGGTGAACATCTTCCTGACCTGTTCGAGGAGCGCGAAAAAATGCTCTTCGATGTATACACCAAGAAAGCTCCTGCTAGTGCGCCAAGAGTAGGGATTCCTCGAGGGCTGATGTTCTCTGAGTATTTCCCTCTGTATAACGCATTCCTAACCGAACTGGGTTTTGAAGTAGTGCCATCGGATAAAACGAATAAGAGGATTATTGAGCTGGGGCTTTCGAATTCGATAGGAGAGCCTTGCTTCCCATATAAAGTAGCTCATGGGCATTACGTAGACCTGATTCAAAAAGGTGTTGATTATATTTTTGCTCCTGGTGTGCTGGATACGGAACAGCCTAACCCAAATCTGGACCTAGCGCAGACATGTCCGTACCTGCAAGCAGCTCCGGAAGTCATAGCTACTTGCACAGGGCTTGCTGAGAACAAGAAGATCAAGTATCTGACACCCAGGCTGAATTTCATGCGCGGCAAGCGGAATCTTGTGCGGATTCTAACAGACACAGCCAGACAACTCGGAAAGAGCAAAGCAGATGCTCTGAAAGCTATAGATGTTGGTTTGGATGCATTGGCGAAGTTCAGGCAGTGGCAGGAAGAGCGAGGAAAGGAAATCCTGGACTCACTTGGGCCTGATGATACTGCATTTGTCATTATCGGGCGGCCGTATTCGCTGTATGACAGTGCTGTCAACATGGATATAGGCAAGAAGATACAGGACCTTGGCATACTGGCAATTCCGCAGGACTTCATACCGCTTGCGAGCGAGGATATATCAGATTCCTGGCCTGCTATGTATTCACGCCAGATACAGAAGAAGCTGGCGGCTGCACGGATAGTACGTAAAGATCCCAGATTGCGGGCAGTCGTATTGACCTATTTCGGATGTGGCCCTGATTCGTTTGCTAATCCTTTCTTTAAGGACGAGATTGGCGAACCGTGCTATATGATGCAGATAGATGAACACACCGCCGATGCTGGAGTCATTACGCGGATTGAAGCATTTGCAGATACAGCAGCAGCAGTCCAGAAAGCCAAAGACTTCCAGCTCATCCGCACAGGTGATAAGTCTATCAAGAGGTTAGAAGGACGGAGACTTTGGATACCGTATGCATCTGAGGCGGCAAGAATACTTGCTGAAGCACTGAAAGCATATGGTATTGATGCTGAAGTGCTGCCTCGCTCGCCGGATGTTGGTCTGAACCTGGCTCGTGCGGCAATTTCTGAGGATGTCTGCCTTCCGGCGCTTATGACAACCGAGGATATGCTGTATCGGATCAATCAACCGGATTTTGATCATTCGAAAGAGGCATTTTTCCAGGGCAATTCCGGTGGTCCGTGCCGGTTCGGAATGTATTATGTGCTCCAGCGCAGGATTCTTGACAAGCTGGGGCTGACAGATGTTGACCTGGTAACGCTTGGCTCAAAGAGCGAGCATGGCGGGCTTGGAACGCATTTTGCGATGGTAGCATGGGATGGCTTTGTGGCTCATGATATGCTGCAAAAGATGCTTCATAAAGCCAGACCTTATGAGGTCAATCCCGGCGAGAGCGACGCGCTTTTCGAGAAATACATGGACTTGCTGTGTGAGATGATTCCTCAGCACAAGCGGCGTACTCAGGACAAGCTGGGCAAGTATAAGTCTCTGTTTGGTAAGTCTCATCTTGGGCCGTTGGCTGATATGCTGCATCTGGCACAGCGGGATTTTGAGAAGATCGAGAAGCGGAATGAGAAACGTCCATTGGTCGGGGTCGTTGGTGAGTTCTATGTCCGAATACACGACGGAGCTAACCAGCAGATAATCCGTAAGATCGAGGACTACGGTGGAGAAGCCTGGCTTGCCCCGGCAACGGAATTCTTTAGCTACGCGAATTTTATCGCCAAACTGCTGTCCAGAGAAAGGTGGATCGATTCTAGAGATAACAAGCACTTAAAAGAGCATCTGATCCGCTTAATGAACAGCTACTTGGCACATCGCGATGAGCATGTATTGTATCATTCAACCTTGCCATATCTTGCCGATTACGATGATATCGGTCCGGATGAGGTAATCCGCGAAGGATCGAAGTATGTTCACTACACGTTTGGTGGCGAGGCTATATGCAGTATGGGTAAGGCTGAGGATTTCGCTAAGCGTGGGCTTTCGGGGATTGTATCAGTTATCCCGTTCAACTGCATGCCCGGTAACACGGTAACGGCGCTTTCTCAGGCTCTCAGAAAGCGGCATGAGAATATCCCGTTCCTCAATCTTGACTTTGATGGTTTTATAGATGCCGGACGGGAAGCTAAAATAGCGAATTTCATGTGGCAGGTCAGAGAGCGATGGATTGGTCGGCAGGAAGAGACATAAGACTGTGGATGAGGTATAGATCCAGTAGTTAATTTTAATTAACTATTTGGATTACTCATAGCACATTTTGATAGCCCGCTATAAAAGATGGCGGGCTATAGTTATTTAATAAAGACAGCAACATAAATTGTCTATAACTAATTTAATTAATATACTACTGATGTTTTGCTATGTTATTGCCAATGCCGATATCTATGTGTGTGCTGTGCGAGACAGCTTATCTATTCAGGCTGCATGTTCACATACTGTGCATCTGAATGATTAAACCCGTCAATCATTCCGCAGCATTTCCAAATTTCAGGCTCATATCCGGCAATTTGTTGACATTCTGAAGCCAAGCTGCTACACTAAAGATAATACATATCATCTTGGCTATCTACTTATGGCAACAAGAACTCATTCGAAAATACGGCGTGCAGCCGGTAATGGTAATGTGTATGTTGATCCGGAGATCATCCGGTTAAATGTGCTTTCTGATGCGGCTTTGTTGCTATCGTCTGCAGAAAGATTTGCATTATCAACAGGTGCTATTGTCAGTGTATTTTCATTGGCAGAGGAAAAGCTGACAAGTGCTGCGCCAAATGGCCGCGTGCTTTTTGGTCTTGATCAGACAGGTTTTGATGCTGATGATATTCTTGCGAGCCATAAACAGACGGCAAAACTGGCTGTTGAGCAGGGGCAGCGTGTAGATGTATGCGATGAACAAGGTATGCTGCAGTTATGCAGTTGTCCTATTCTCCTTAAATATGGTGACAGGTCGTATTCAAAGGCTGTTATAACAGCGGAATTCGCAGAATCGGCAGATGCTACCCTTCGCAGCGTTGCATCGATGATGCTTGACCAGCTTGCTCTACAAATATCAGATCAGATTTCCTCGATGTTCATTCTCCATAATGACCTGGCCAACGCCAGAGCGATGACAACAGCGCTTAAGGTGGAGAATGAGCGGCTTGAGATGTTCCTGGACCACATTAATGGTGGTGTAGGTATACTGGATAGAGATTTGCGGGTGGTCTGGTCGAATTTTGAGACAGATAAAAAGTTTGGCCTTGGAGATCAAGTATCAGGAAAGCACTGTTATGAGCTTATGCATGGTCGGACTACTCCATGCGATAACTGCGTTGCCTTGAAGACATTCGAAACAGGCCAGCCCGAGACAGGTTATAATAACGTAAAGAGCCAAAATGGCAAGAGTTGCTATTTCAGGTACCATGTAAGTCCGATCCTTGGTTCATTCGGCAATGTAGAGCAGGCAATTGTGTTTGCTCAGGACGTTACGGAACAGCATCTTGTTGAGTTGGAACTGCAGAAACGGACGGAGATGCTTGAGATAGAGCACCAGAGAGTGCTTGATGCTAGCAGGCAGCGAACACAGCTATTCGCTACGGTATCTCATGATCTTCGAACACCGCTTACGTCCATAATTGGATTTTCTGAGATTCTCCTTGAGGAAACTGATGGTCCGCTTACAACTCGTCAAAGAGAAATGCTCCGCCGAGTCAACCAGAATGCTGAACGTCTTTTGGGGATGATAAGCGATATACTTGACCTGTCCAGGCTGGAATCAGGGAAAATGACGGTGAACCTGTCTCGGATAGGGCTGCCGCTTCTGGTCAACCAGATAGTAGAGACATTCCAACCTCTGGTCAAAGACAAGGAACTCCTGCTGGTAACAAACATTGCCAACAATCTGCCTCCAATGCAGACGGACGAGCAGAAGTTGATGAGAGTGCTGACTAATCTGGTATCCAATGCTATCAAATTTACTCCTAGAGGCAGCATTACTATCAGTGCTGAGCTTAAAGGGAGCAAGATAGTTATATCCGTCTCAGATACCGGAATAGGCATAAAGCGCACTGACCTTGCCCGGATATTTGAGGAGTTCAAACAGGCTGAAGGTACCGGTGCAAGAAAAGGTGGCACAGGACTGGGACTTGCTATAGCCAAAAAGTTGACACACCTGCTTGGAGGCGAGATCAAAGTAACCAGTAAGCCGGGAGAAGGTTCCACATTTACCGTTATACTGCCTGTATTGCTCACTGAGTCCCAGGTTGCACGTCGGATTCAGTCTCTGACCGCGCTTTGAAATAGATATAAGCCAGTCTATTCGAAGGGGAAAATCTTCCAGTTTTACGTTTTGCCTTGACCCACTGCTGCCCGCATGCTACAATTTACCCGCTTGCAGTTTTGATGCTGTAAACAGATTATATACCTTCTTCTTATGTTCTTATTTGGAGATTCATTGATGAATCCTGAGTTGTTGACTCTACGCCGGTTGACTGTTGGACTGCTGTATCCGCCACGAGTTATTAATCCTGTTGATATCAACCGTATCTATGCCAGGATTACAGAACGCTATCCTTACCAGACTCTTCAACATCTTCCAGATGGAGCGCGAATGGCAAATCCTGATGGAGACTGCTTTATTCAACAGAATAGAATGCAGATCAATGAGAACGTTTTGCACTTTGGGGCTGTTAAAGAGAAATGTCTGGAGCTTTTTGAGCTTATACAGGGCCATTTGAACATAACACAATTCATGACCTTCGGTATCAAGCTTGTTGCGTTTCTGCCAATGGATGAAGCGACTGGTGCAGCGCAATTTATCGAAAACCAAATGATTCCACATCTGACAGAGAAGTTGTATATCCTGGGTGAAGGTCGTCAGGGCGTAGGGCTGAGGATTGTCCTACATCGTGACGGCATATATGAGTTGAAGATCGAGCCGTTTTTCGGCGACCTTTCACAGTTATATGTTGAAGTGGATGTACAACATCCCTCACCATTTTCCAGCATTTCAGTAATAGAACCTAAGATGGATTCTGCTTATAATTACCTCTTCGGTGAAATAAAGGACTTCCTTTCCATGTTTAAAGGTCATTAGATATTTAACCTGTTATATGAGGCGGTCTGCATCTTGTTACGGTAATATCTGGTTCACTAATTCCTCAAGTAGAATTATCCTTTGGTGTTGTCAGTGAACTCCTGGGGTATCCTTTTGTTTATAAGACATCCACAGGAGGTGGTCACGTGTCCCGAAAAAGGATGATAGGCTTCATAGGTCTCGGCGCAATGGGAACTCCCATGGCTAATCGACTGCTGGATGCGGGTTGGAAGTTAATCGTGTATGATCGGAAGGAAACGGCCTGCCGTGTATTGGTGCTGAAAGGCGCAGCAATTGCCGTAAATCCGCGGGAAGTCGCCGAGAAGGCTGATATTGTGCTTACAATGCTATCGGATGATAACGCGGTTCGAGATGCTGCTTTTGGAGATAATGGAATATTTGCAGGACTTGGAGAAGGAAAAATACTTGCAGATATCAGCACAACATCGCTGGGTCTAGCACTTGATCTTGAAGCAGCGGCATCAGGCGTAGGCGCAAAGAGTCTGGATGTAAGGGTATCCGGCAGTATCGACCATGCCCAGACAGGCGACCTTCTGATTCTTGTTGGCGGAAACTCTCAGGTGTTGGAGAGAGTGCGGCCTGTTCTTGAAGTATTGGGGAAGAAAATCATCCACACTGGAGGACATGGTACAGCAGCGAGTGTAAAAATCGCGTTAAACATACTTCTTGGGCTTGAAATGCAGGCACTGGCAGAGACAATGGTTCTTGCCAGAAAATCAGGGATTGCTCCGTTGATAATGAGCGAGGTGATTACATCAAGCGGACTGGCATCACCGCTTATTATCAGCAAATTAAAGCAGATTCATAACAATGATTTTAACCTGCGTTTTGCGTTGAAGTATATGCAGAAAGATTTAGGGCTTGCTTTGGACGAAGGGCAGCGGTTGAATGTCCCGATGCCTGCAGTGGCTTCAGTAAACGAAGTAGCTAAAGCAGGTATTGCGGCTGGCTACGGTGATATTGACTGTTCAGTTTTATATCTTGTTATTGCACAGATGTCCGGATTACAAATTGAAACAACTGTATCGGATACCCAGGCACTCACCGAAGAGCCAGCCCATGCAATATGAGCTTCTTATTCAGGTCAACAAGCCGGTCAATTCAGAACAAAGCGTAATTGACCGGCTTGTTGAAAACCTGTGCAGTATAGACTATTTAGATACAGCTTTATCCAGCCTGTGTGCTAGTGACTGCTTTGACTGAACGCCGACTGCTCTATCTGCTTCTTTACCATTTTTGAAAAATACGATGGTCGGGATGCCTCTGACGCCATATTTGGATGCTAGTTGTTGGTTCTCATCGACATTTACCTTGACAACTTTAGCCTTTCCATCATATTCCCCAGCCAATTCGTCGATAGTTGGGCCGAGCATTTGGCATGGTCCGCACCAGGGAGCCCAGAAATCGACAAGCACAGGCATACTAGACTGGAGAACCTCTTTTTCAAAACTATCTACAGTAACAGATGCTGCATTACTCATTTTTATGTTTCCTTTCTTCTTGGCAATCGTTTTTACAGAGCCTTGAGCTTCTGGTAAGCAGGTTTCTGAATTTGTTTGTGTGGACTTATATAAAAAGCCCGCAATTCCCAGCAGTAAAAGGACTGCTAAAAAATATCCATTCCTATGCATAAGCCTACTGATATACCTAACCCGGTAGGGTATTTAAGGCAGTCATAACCTCCTTTGCCCTTAGTTGCCCAGATTAACTGGATTATCTGGAATGAGTTGTATGTTTTACGGACTGTTAACTCGTAACTATGCGAGCGTCAGGAATAGCTTCATGGCCTCATCCAGGGCTCTATCGCTGTCATGGCCATTATCTTTACTCTCGATGCATTCCTGCATTCGGTAGGAAAGGATTAGAAATCCAACCTTATCGAGTGCTTTACGGGCAGCAGCAAGTTGATGCACAACTTCAGTGCAGTCCTTACCTTCTTCAATCAGTCTTTGAAGCCCGCGTATCTGGCCTTCTATCCGTTTGAGCCTGTTGAGAACATCAGATCTTGTATCAGTGGACATCAGTATCACCATATACCCTGGGGGGTATCATGTTATGTGTACATATTATTCCACCAACCGGACTTTGTCAATCCTATTTTTGAGGTTAAAGTTATATTATTTTCTGGGATATCGTTAAAGCGGTAAAATATGTGTGTTATGTACAATGGTAAGGCCTACCCGTGGTAGAGTAGGCCTCGTCTTCAATAGTTACAGATTCAATCTGACTACCGTAGAAGGCTCAAAAGAGCCTGTGGCGCCTGGTTAGCCTGGGTAAGCATAGCAGTGCCGGCCTGCAGCAGGATTTGGTTACGAGTGAACGTCACCATCTCTCCTGCCATATCTGCATCTCTAATCGAGCTTTCCGATGCTGCTATGTTCTCCTTTGCAATACCAAGAGAACTGATGTTGGACTCAAGGTCTCTCTGTGTTGCACCAAGCTTGGCTCTCAAGGTCGATATGTTGCTGATTGCTGTATCAAGAGCTGTTATTGCGGCCTGTGCATCTGAAGTCACGTTTATGCCAGCTATGCTAAGATCTGAAGCAGATACACCGCTGATATCGACACTGGTAGTCTGGTTGGCATTGGCTCCTACCTGGAAGATCAAGCCTGTTGCTGAGCCGTCCAGTAGTTTCTTTGTGCCGAACTGCGTGTTCGATGCAATCCTGTTCAGTGCAGCAAGTGACGATTCGATCTGTGTCTGGTCTGCTGCGATAGATGTCTCGTCGTTTGTACCTGTGTTGGCTGCATGAAGCGCCAGGTTGCGCATCGTGCGGAGCAGAGTGTGGACCTCAGAGAGGGCTCCTTCTGCTGTACGGATCATGTTTACAGCATCACTGGAGTTGCTGATGGCCTGGCCAAGGCCGCTGACCTGTGCTCTGAGGTTCTCTGAGATTGCTAGTCCTGCCGGATCGTCTGCTGCACGGTTGATCCTGAAGCCGGATGACAGTCTCTCGATAGATACTCCTAGTGCAGTGTCTGTTCCCTGCAACTGTCGGTGTGCATTCAGCGCCGACGTGTTCATGTTGATTCGGAGCGCCATATTTGTTCCTCCTTGATAAATGGATGTTCCGCATGATACGGAACATTAGAGGCATCTTGCCTCTGTGTTTTCATTCCTTATAAAGTTAAGCAGCCAACCTGGTAATATTACCGGTTTTAACAATTTATGCTGAATATATTGGTAATGTTATTGATTCTTCAGGTTTCCTTAGGAATGGTTCTGTCGGCAGAAGCTTTGTATAATGCCGCTAGATGTGGATATTTATGAGGCAATGCGGTTTGATTGACTATTTTCTCTGGAGCGGTCTGAAGGTCTGGGCCTTTGTTGGATTAGCTCGAGGCGTTCTCTTATAGACAGATCGTACCCTGCAACTTGAACAAGAGAAATCAATCGATTGGGATGCGATTTACCGTGGGAATATTGTTCATCTGTTTTGGCTGATAATGGCTTGGGTGTTGCTGCCAAAAGCAGTAAAATTGCTCCAGCCAGTAGCGCAATTGCACAGCAGACAGCTTGCCTGTCATCTTGCGAGAAATTCCTAATGCTAAGGAATGACGAACCTATCCAGGCGCTTGAGTTACCCTGGCTGCGTTTTACTACGGCCAGATCATTTTTACTTATTCTGGTAGATGGTGCGGCTGCTGCAACCAAGATAGATTTAACAGAACCTTTATATATGGCAATTCGTTCAGAAGCAGGATATCCAGGTGCTGTTTCAATAAGGACACTCGAAATACCTTTATTGACATGCACCCTGTGGGCCATTCCAGGTTCGGATACTTCTCGATAATGAGTGTGTTTAAGCGGAATAGGACTGAATGAAGTGTTTCTAGCTACCAGATTGCCCAAGTATCTGGAAAACCGGTGGCTGGCACGCGTTCCAAAGCCGGGAGTTTCGATGCAATTTGGCTGATATGTGTCGTCCTTAGTCCACTCGTGGAGATCTATCAGGACATGAGGTCTGAATTCCCTGATAAAATGATTGACAAGTGCAGTCTCCGGTTGTTTCAGTGTTCTCCAATCCCTGTTCAAGTCAGATCCCGAAGCGTTGTATCGTTTGTTGTTTACAAGTCCATCAGGATTCACTGTTGGGATAAATGCAACTACAGTATTCTCAGCCAAATCTCGGCGGCTGGCCGATAACTCGTGGATCAATTCCATTACAGCATGCACTGGAAGAGGCTCATTTCCATGTTGACCAGACAACACCAGCACTCGAGTCCTGTTTGATGTTATGTTCTTTGGATTTTCCGGATTTGTAATGATGACTGCAAATATCGGTCTGCCCTGTGTTGATTTACCAATCTTATGGAGAAAAACCATATCGCTACGGTTTAATCTTCCAAGTTTCTGAACGGTGTAATGATACGGATCCTGCTGACTGCGAGCGATTGAACATGCGGCAGATGCAATTAGCAGAATGAGGCAGAACAGTATGGATTGCCGTAACTTACAGCACTGTTGATACAACCTTGCAGCCATATACATGTCCGATTTCTCGTTTATCTACTGCTTGATGTCGAGGAATCGAGCATCTTCAGCCTTTACATAGCCGTTATAAGTGCGGCGCAGTTCCTTGTGCTGGTTTATGCCCAACAGCGACTTTTTGCACTCATTCAACTTTTCAGTCAGGGCAGTTTCACACTCAATTTGTTTTAGAAGAAGGATATTCTGCCTGGTTTCCAATTGACTAAGAGTGTCTTCCAAGCTAGTGTTATAATGGCCATTTGCCTTACAACTATGAACTTCATGTGCTAGGCTGCGGGCACAAGGCCCAATCTGCTCTCCAAGGTTCTTTCGGACTTCCAATAGTCTTTCAACCGTCTCAGGATTCCAGGAATCGATTGCTGCCGCAAGGTCAAGTGTCACGTCATTGATTTGTGAGAGCAGATTATCGTACCTCTGCACAGCCAGAAGTGTTCTTGTTGCAGGATCATCACTTTGTAACATTAGGCTGCCCTCGCTGATGTTTCAGTTCCTGCAGTGTTACCTGATCTAATCATGAGTTCGGCTTCTGCCCAGGTTGATCGGAGTTCGGTCATTATATCAAGCACTTCAGCCAGTGCCTGCTGGTCATCGTGCAGATTGGCTTCTGTAAGCCTATCAAACATATAGTTATAAATGCTATGGAGATTCGCTGCCAATTGCGGGTCTACTTTTGTGTTCAGGCTTGATATCAGTTCGAGGAGTATATTCTGCGCTTTGATAATATTTGCGCTCTGCTCATCCAGTTTGTGTTCCGTCATCTTCTCAGCAGCCAGTTTAATAAAGCGGATTGCTGCATCATAGGTCATCACCAGTAGTTTACCTGGTGTTGCTGTTGTTACCTGGTTTTCGAGATACTGAGAATATGGGTTATTTATCATTTGGCTTCCTGCCTTTCATTCATCCTTTGGTTTCTGTTATTGATCAATTAGCTGCTGCAGTTTGCTGTCAGATCCGTTTCAGGTTACTTCCAGCCACTTGATGCTGCGCTTAACTGACTTGCTAAGTATTGTCCCTGGCCTTGTAATTTGCTCAAAGCGCTTTCCATAGCTGCAAATTGCCTTACAAGTCTATCCTGTTTTGCTGCAATCCTCTCTTCCCAAACTTTAATATCGTCATCGATGTATTTCATCTGGGCTTCCAGGGTGCTCTGTGCTGCATTGACAGTTCCAGTGGTTGATTCTGTGATAAATCCGAGGTAACTATTCAGCATCGATGCAATGCCAACAGTAATCCGGATGCTGCCATAATCGCCAGGAGTTTTTGCGGTCACACGGATTGATAGTCCTGCTGTATTTGTGTTGCCAGTATTACCAGTTAGGACCTGCCCTGAACCGGTAGCAGGTTCACCATTAATCGTACCGGCAACATCGGTACCGAGCGTACCTGATGCAGATCCGACTGCACCCGTACCGGTGCCTGTTTCACCGCCTGCACTGGTCTGGGTGACTGTGACGTTTCCAATTCCCGATGTATTGTTTACCGGTGTTCCTCCGCCATTGCTGACGGACGATACAACAGAAATATTCTGGCTTGAGCCGGGTAACGCACTGGTTAATGTAAGATAATTGCCTGCGTTGAAGCCATTGGCATCAGTTCTTGTTGCAACAACACCAGTCTCAGCAGTGTATTTATTTATTGTTGATATTACTTCTGACTGGCTCATTCCCGCTTTTAGCTCTATAGTGACTCCATTGATTGTTAGAGTCTCGTTTTGTGCAAGGTCCTGAGTCTGAGCAGCGCCGGCAGTAACTCTGTTTTGAGCGTTACCGATTCCTGTAGAACCAGTTCCGGTGACGTTAGACACGGCTATAATCTTTTGGGCAGAGCCATAGTTAACGCTCGTGAATTGCAGATAACCATCATCAGTTTTCGAGGCAATTACACCAGTTTTCGATTTACTTTCGTTGATCTTTGCCACAACATCGTCAGCGCTCATACCGGCAGTCAGTTGGATCAACTGACCATTTAACATCAACTGCTCATCTTGAGCCAGCGCTGCAGGCAGTGCGCTTCCAGCAGTCATAACCATCTGAGTGGCAACCGCTGTAATGTTGATTGCATAATCCTTCGGATTGCCCAGAGAATCAATAGTGGTGCTTTTTGTTTGATCAGTACAACTGACGAACGTGACATAGGAACTCGTAGTTTCGCCAACGGCTGCAAACAACCTCTTGACAATTTCAGTGCCATTGGACTGCCCTAAGACTTCATCCAAATCGAATTCTTCAAGAGCCAGTTTATTATCTGATGTGGTGGATGTAATTCCTGCTTGGGATAGTAGTTTTATTGACTGAGATAATCCCGAAACAGGGCTGAACAGTCTGCCTATTAGATCAGCTTGAATTATCTGCAGGTCAGAATCAGCAAAAAGAGTCCCTGCCTGGTTGGTAGTGGTATCGTATTTGAACTGTTGGTTTATAAAGTCTATTAGATTGTTATATTGCTCCACAAACTCTTTGATCTTTACCTTTAAGTCCGTGGTATCATTTGTGACATTTATGGAGATGGTCTTGGATGCATCTGCCTTGATCAGACTGAGAGTGACACCCGGAATAAGGTCAGATACCTGATTGGTGGATTTCTCCACTTGGATTGCTCCAGCGCCTTCTCCAAGTGTTACCAGCGCGTTCTGTCCGGTCTGCATAGCGGTAAAAGTTGGCGAAGTGCCTCCAGTCAACGTAGTGGAAACGGTAAATTGACTGTCACTACCGCTCTTATCACTGGTTATAATAAGCTGATAAGGATTAGTGCTGCTGCCATTGTTGATTATTGTTGCTGTAACGCCGATTTCAGCCTGGTTTATGGCTTCTTTGATGCCTTCCAGCGTGTTATTTGCATCGGTTATGTCTATTTCCTTGGTTGCGCCAGTTCCGGTAAACGTAATTGAAATCTTGCCTGTGCCTACAATACTGGATATATCAGTGTAACCATCAGATTTTTCCTGGTGTGCTCGTGCCAGTCGGTCAACTCTGATGAAATATGTGCCGGTCTGCGCGTTGTAATTGGCTTTGCCTTTTATTATCGATTCATCATCTGATGTAATGAGCTTTGAATCGAAAGTTGAACTATTCGCCAGCAGTTCTGCCTTGGTCTTAAGTGCCAGGATGCGTGTATTGGCATCTTGCCAGGCAGTCAACTTTGCCTTCAACATTTGTTTTTGGGTTTCAAGACGCCTGATGGGTATTCGTTCTAATTCAAGCAGTTTACTGATGATTCCATCAGTATCCATTCCTGAAACCAATCCGCTTACAGAAGATGTTCCCGGCATTTTCTCGGCCTCCTTAGCTCAACTTTCAAAATGCAGTCTCAGACAGCATGGTCAGCACAAAGCTCACTGTTTTGCAGCAGAGAAGCAATCCCGTTTAATACATGTTCTGATGGTATTTCACGAGTCACCTGACCGGTTTCATTATTTATTATCTGAACCACGAAACGGTCAGTTGCTTCGTGTACGGATAACTGAAAACTGGTCGAGCGATTTACAGCAAGCCTACTTAAATGTTCCATAACTTCGCTTGCAGCTTCATTCAACCTTTTTGATGTCTTTTGGGCAGCCCTTGAGCTATCAGGTCTGGTCCTGATGAGAGTCTTACTTGCTGCCTTATGTATTTTGTCTCCTGCAGTATATTCATTTACCGACATATCAGTTACTCCTTAATAACAAGCCAGCACAGTGGCCGCCTTATACTTGACGGCCACTGTATGGACTGGCTAGTCAACTACTACCTCAGGAGACTCAAAAGAGCCTGTGGTGCCTGGTTAGCCTGGGTAAGCATAGCAGTGCCGGCCTGCAGCAGGATCTGGTTACGAGTGAACGTCACCATCTCCGATGCCATATCTGCGTCTCTAATCGAGCTTTCCGATGCTGCTATGTTCTCCTTTGCAATACCAAGAGAACTGATGTTGGACTCAAGGTCTCTCTGTGTTGCACCAAGCTTGGCTCTCAAGGTCGATATAGAACTGATCGCGTTATCGAGAGCTGTTATTGCAGCCTGTGCATCTGAAGTTACGTTTATGCCAGCTATGCTAAGATCTGAAGCAGATACACCGCTGATATCGACACTGGTAGTCTGGTTGGCATTGGCTCCTACCTGGAAGACCAGGCCTGTTGCTGTGCCGTCCAGCAGTTTCTTTGTGCCGAACTGCGTGTTCGATGCAATCCTGTTCAGTGCAGCAAGTGACGATTCTATCTGTGTCTGGTCTGCTGCGATAGCTGTTGCGTCGTTTGTACCTGTGTTGGCTGCATGAAGCGCCAGGTTGCGCATCGTGCGGAGCAGAGTGTGGACCTCAGAAAGGGCTCCTTCTGCTGTTCTGATCAGGTTGACAGCGTCACTGGAGTTGCTGATAGCCTGACTGAGGCCGCTGACCTGTGCTCTGAGGTTCTCTGAGATTGCCAGTCCTGCCGGATCGTCCGCAGCACGGTTGATCCTGAAGCCGGATGACAGTCTCTCAATAGATGCTCCCAGAGCAGTGTCTGTTCCTAGCAGTTGTCGATGCGCGTTGAGCGCTGATGCGTTTAGATTGATTCTAAGTGCCATTCTGTCTAATTTCCTCCCTGAGACTTGCGACTTCTGTAAATGTCAAAGTCGACGGGGCTTCCTGCCCCAAGTCCAGAAATTATTTATCCCGGTTTTTATTAATCTTTGTTCCGCTGCCGGAGACTTCAGTCGGAACAAAGCGTTTGTGGTCACCTGTTGATTTTTGCTATCTGGTGACCGGCCTACATTTTGGATCATCCTCCTTTCCGCGAATCGCTGTATTTATATATGATTCAGGTAATTATCACGCTGCTTTTGCCAGTTCACGGCTGGTTTGAGCTTGTGTTTTCTCTCCAACAGTGTGTTTAGTACAGTAATGTTCATTTTGAACGATTATCTGGCGTGCCTGCAGCGTTTTCAGGTTTACTATGATCGGCCCTGCGAGATTTGTAGTGACTTTACCTTCATCACGGTCTACAGTTATTGTGGTAAACATAACAGACTCGCTTGGATCATCAAGACTCAGTGCTTTTGCCTGTTCATCTGTCAGTTCCACCTCATAATCAGGAAAGAAATCGTTTGGATTAATGACCATAAATGCTACTGCAGGATCTTCAAGCGCTTGCATCCACTTGAACACGGCACTTGGCCGGTCTTCCAGCAGGACATATTGGCTGCAGTGCTCTATACCCAACATCCCTTCCCTCATTTGGATTACCGAATCATCTTTTACTTCGATAGTTCCGAATCTGGTAGTATTAATCTGCATTTATACTCCACTCCCTAGATCTGGCGTTAATTCAGGAAATCAGCCAGCGTAGTCTGCAGAACGCGATTAGCGGTGGAAATAGCCGCCTGATATACGTTCTCGCGGGTTCGTAGTTCAATTATTGCTTCAGCGAGGTCAGCATCCTCTGTTTTGGATAACAACTCTTTTGTGCGTAATTTGGAATCTGCGAGTGCTATCTCGTTGTCTTCCAGTTGCTTCAACCTGGCTCCTACTTGTGAACGTATTCCAATTGCATTGTTCATGAGCTTAAGTATGTCATCCTGGTGGGTACTGATATCTGCCGTTGCGCCTGATTCTATCTGGTCTTTTAATACCGCTATTGCTGTGAAGACGTCTGGAACGTCTGCCATAGCGGCACTATTCATATTAAAGACCTTGTCACCAGTCACCATTGTGGCTATATGAACGCCTTGTGCAATCTTGATGCTGAAGTTCGTATCATTTCCCTGGTAAATGTAAGGCGGATTGCCTGCAGGATTTGGAACAACTGCTTCTTGGTTACTGAGCGTGCCAGAGAAAATATATGCGTTCAAGTGTTGTGTGTTTGCCAAACTTGCCAGTCTTTCACTCAGCTTATCCAGTTCGTGAACCATAGATGCTTTAGCTTCAGGTGTCATAGCGTCGTTCACTGCCTCATGTGATTTCTTCCAGACTTGCTGAAGCAGAGCGATTATCTGATCGAGTGTGCTGCAAGTTGTCGATAACTGACTGGAACCAATGTTGCAATTACGTTCGAACTGCTCGATAGAGGCGATTGCTGAACGATAATCGAGTATTCTGCCAACACCCGTGACATCATCGCTGGGTTTGAAAATGCGTTTGCCAGTAGATGATTTGTTCTGCGCATCCATGTAAAGCTTGGCATTATTCATCAAGTTTGTTTTTACACTCTCAGTAAGCATGCCGTGGGTGATTCTCATTTAACTACCTCCCACCAGTTCCCATCCGATTGACTACAGTGTCTATCATCTCATCAATAACAGTAAATATTCTTGCAGCAGCATTATATGCTTGTTGGAACTTGACCATGTTTGACATTTCTTCATCCAGAGATACCCCCGCAATCGATTCCCTCTGTACATTAAGCTGCTGCTTAGTCAATGTATGCATATCCACTCTGGATTTAGCTTCGCGAGAATGTGCTCCAATAAGACTGACTAACTCCTGATAGGCATTGTTGATTGATTTATCTCCGACAAGGATTTTATTTTGCAACCCTGACAACGCTTCGGCAAGATCATTATTGATGTCAGCTTTGGTGGATGTTGCGACGTTTGCTGCAGTCAGGCTTGGATCAATTGATATATTGGAAGCGTCACTGCCAGGAATAAAGAAATTTCCGGCAGGAGAGCCATCAGGTAACACACCTGTTGAATGCAGTGTGTTGACACTTTCCACTATGGCTGAAGCGATCCTGTTTAAATGATCGATGTAGTTCTGCAGCAATCTATCGCGCATATCAATCTGACCGGCCAGTTCTCCGCCATAGATATTGGCAGCCGAGCCATCATCAGCCCATATAACCTGTGACCATCCATTCTCGCTCTCACCTATAGCTAATTCGGTCACTATATTTCCCTGGACAAGCGCTTTACCTCCGATGCTGATTATTAGGTCTGACCCTTGTCCTCCGGCTGCTTCGAATTTTACAATCTTTGAAAGCTCGTCCATTAAAGCGCTTCGGCGGTCGATCATATCATTAGGCTGCCCGCCGCTTCCAATAGACCTTCTGATTTCCTCATTGAGTTTAGCTATGTCATGAGCGTATTGATTAATCTGTTTAACGCTGTCGATTGCAAATGTATCTGCGTCATGTTGCAGTTCTCTAAAATCTCTGTAGAGATTTCGTATTCGTTGAGACAGCGCTACTCCACGTTGAATGACACATTCTCGGGCAGGCAAGTTTTCAGGCGCTGGAGTATCCGCAAGATCAGACCAGGCATTCCAGAAGTCATCCAGAGATTTTGCTAATCCCAAATCAGTCGGCTCTGCCAGTACTGCCTCTACCTGCTCAAGTGCCTCCTTTTTATAGCCCCATGATCCCAGCCATTGATTAGTTATCCTGACCTGATTATCCAAATGGTCTGTTTGCGCTCGTTTTACATACTGGACTTCTACTCCGGTGCCCAACTGAGGAATACCCTGACCAGCAACGGCAGTTGTTCCAGCTATAGTGCTTCCACCCCTGAATATTGCTTCCTGGCGATGGTAACCGGGTGTGCCGGCATTGGCGATGTTATGCGCTGTTACATTCATCGCATACTGGTGTGCTCTGAGTCCGCTTACTGCAATGTTTAGAGCAAAGAATGACGGCACTTGGGTATCCTCCTGCTTAGACCTTCGAGTCCAGCACTAGCGACAGGCTGCCGCTTTCATCACTGTTAGGATTGTAAGATGGTTGATTGTTTATCAGTCTCGAAATCAATCCGAGAGAAAAATTCATAAAACTCATTGCATTCATCAGCAGTTCTGCGTTGAATTGTATCAGTGAGTGCAGCCGGTTTGCGGCATCTGTTGTTCTTTTCGATAGCTCTGCAATAGTCTCATCCAGCCGGTTCTGCCTGTTATTGTCATCTGTCTGTGCAGATAACTCCTGCTCCTTGCGCTCCAGTTGAGCAATCTCTATGAGGATTGGATCATGCTTGCTTAGATTCTCGACCAGTTCATCGTGCCTGTTATTGATGAGCAATTCCTGCTGCTCCTCGGCAAGCTTGATTAGTTCCTCGAATTTAGCAAGTCTGGCTTCAGCAATAGAGATTATCTGAGATTGGATGGTGTTATTCATTGAGTTTCAACCTATATGTTTCTGCACTCAGTGATAGTGTCCAGCATACTGTCTGCTATCGATTGCTCGTCTATACAGTATGTACCTGATTGCACTTTTTGCTTCAGAGATTGGACCAGTGATGCCCTGGTGTCAGGCATCTCAGTAACAGCCTGTTTAACCTGCTGTAGTTCTGTGGCCTTACTCGACAGGACTAGTTCATCAGCTTTTCTTGATGCAGATATTCCAGTCTTGGTCTGCGTCGAGTAGACCTTGTGCAGGTGTAGTTCCAGAACTTTTTGAATCTGAGCGTTGTTTATGTGCACTTCAAGCACCCTTTCCGGCTGATAGAATCCAGTCTTATTCTAGCCTTTGTCTTTGGTGTCGGCTTGGATTTGATCGGCTGGATCAGCTCCACATAACTTATCGACAGGTTTTGCTGAGACTTTAGCGGTTTTTTGCATAGATAATTGCTGATAAAGCACTTCAGCCAGACCTATGGAACCAGACTTGGATAGATTGAGGCAAACCTCCTGGTCCAGCATGTCCTGGAACATCTCTTCCTTGTCTCTGGAGCCAAACAGGTCTGTCTTGGGAACGCTTTCCCTCATTTTCTTGAGCATCTGTGTTGCCAGTAACGACTCAAACTCGACGCAGACTTTCATGAGCGCCGGATCAGTATTGTCAGTTGGTTTTGATACAACCTGGCGTGTCGATTTGCTGGAAGATATTGTCTGAGCAGCTTGCCCTATGTTATTGATGTCCATTTTATGCACTCCCGGCTTGCTTATATGATCTCCAACTCGGCGTGAAGCGCTCCAGCCTGCTTCAGAGCCTGAAGAATTGCTACCATGTCTCGTGGTGTCACCTTCAACTCGTTAAGCGCTCGCACAAGTTCGTCCAGTGTTACTCCAGGATCCATGTGTATAAGGTGTGGCCTTTCCTCTTCGGCTGTAACAGCTTTATCAGGGACAATTACTGTATCTCCCGTTTCAGATATCGGTGAAGGCTGAGACACCTGATAATCTGTGGATACTTCTATAGTCAGGTTCCCATGTGAAATAGCAACTGGGGAGACCTGTACTTGAGAGCCAATGACCACAGTGCCAGTGCGTTCGTTGACGATGACTTTGGCGACTGTCGATTGCTCCACCGGTAGTTCGCTGATATCTGCGATGAGCACTGGTATGCTTTGCGTACCGTTATCCATGATCTGAATGGTTGCAGCATCGAGTGCGGAAGCTGTTCCGGGGCCAAGTTTGGCTTCTATAGCTCTGGCCACTCGGACGGCTGTTGTAAAGTCTGGGTTATTGAGCAGAACATTGATTGCGCCGCTGCTAGACAGAGTTGCAGGAACGGACTGTTCAACGATTGCTCCGCCGGGAATCCTTCCGACTGTCGTGTGATTTTTCGTGACGCTGGTTCCGCCGCCTCCGGCAGTGAATCCTCCGACTGATACACTTCCCTGAGCGACTGCGTAGATGCCTCCATTAGCTGCCTGAAGTGGTGTCTGAAGCAACGTGCCTCCCTGCAGGCTGCGAGCATCGCCAAGTGACGATACAATAACGTCAATCTCAGCTCCAGGCCGCACAAATGGTGGTAGTTCGGCTGTTACCATTACAGCAGCAACATTTTTTACCTTGAGCTTGCCGTCAGGGACGTCTATACCAAGGCGCTTGAGCATGTTGGCTACAGACTGAGTTGTGAATATTGCCTGTTGGGTATCACCAGTGCCATCCAGACCAACTACCAGGCCGTAACCTACCAATTGGTTGTTTCTTGCGCCTTCAATTCGGGCTATGTCCTTGATTCTGGCGACATTTCCCGCCGTGACAGTAGTAGCTGCAATGGAAAGAATGATTATCGTTAAGCAAAGTATCGAAAGCTGCTTTTTTAGCTGCATTTTAGTTGCTCCCTTAGAAGATGAACTTGACTAACCTGGTTATCACGCCTTCTTTCTGTCTGTCGCCGACTGCGCCTTCTCCAACGCAGGTGATCGATACATCAGACAGATAAGTGGACATCACTGTGTTGTCTGCGGCGATATCCATCTGGCGGACTATTCCTGTAAGGGTAATCTCCTGTTTCTCACCGTTGGTGACTACCGTGCGCTTTGCCTGGATTTCCAGGTTTCCATTTTCCAATACCTTAGTGACAGTGGCAGTTACTTTGGCAACGAACGTGCTTGTCATAGTAGTCTGGCCGCTTGCAGAACTGCTCTGTCCAGATGAGAACCCAAGCTCAGGAATCAGCCTTAGGAATGGCCCTATGCCTGCCTGATTTGAGTGCTCCATATCTTTTGCAACGTCTGTGCTGGCCTTTACGGTTGATGATGCTCCTTCTGAGATCATCACTGTGACCAGATCTCCAACCTGTTTGGCCTTTATGTCTGTAAACATACTGGTAGACACTGGCAGCCAAAGTGAATCGGCCTGTGCTATTGGGACAGAGATTAAAACCAATGCTGCAACTATGCAGCCAATGTATTTCGATACCATGCTAGTTCCTCCTGTCGGCAAGCTTTATCTCAACAAGTCCCTGGCCAACTACTATTCCACGCACTTCGCGGACATCTCCCATCAGCCGGACTTTGATTTGTTCTCCAACACGGCCATCCATAGCAGCGGTGCCTTTATCGCTTATCCGAACGGATTTGCTGCTGACTAGAACCGTGACCGTATCTCCTGAACGAATTACCGGCGGCTCACATATCCATCCCCTGCGGATAACAGCTCCCTGCGAGATAGGTACGGTTGCTATTACATCCGAGGAAGGCAACTCTTGAGCTACATCAGATGGCAGATTTGTGATGTCCCGTTCCTGCAAAATGCAGTTAACCATTGTCACCTGTTCTCCTCTTGATATTGCTTGAGTGGCTACAAGAACGGGAGCAAAGACTTTGACAACTACTGATACATATGCAGTAGCCTGCAACTGGTTATCTACCAGAATCTCAACCGGGATGCTGTTTCTGCCTTTTCTGATCTGTGTGTTATCTCGGACTCTGAGTTCAATTGAACCTGTAGGAACGTTTTGCTCTAAAGGCAGTCTGACAGGCTCAACAGTCACCATTCCCTGCCAAGGGGTATCTGCCAGAATGTGGTTTTGTGCTGTCTCGAAAATAGCCTGACCGGAAACCTTGCAGGAAGTGCGAGAAACAGAAACCTGTGAAGGGCAGACCAGATTGGCTGTACCGTCTGCGATACCATATTTACGCATGGCGATGATAATCTGGTCTCTTGTCAGGTTTCGGGTTCTTCCTGGCAGTGGAGACTGGCAGATAACAACAGACTCCAGCTTTTGTGCCAGGGTAGCATCTTCGGATACAACAGTTGCCACGTTGCCCAGCAAGACTTCAGCAGCAGTGGTCTCAGATGTCGGCTTTACCATTACATCCGCTTTAGGGTCTGCCGCCGCGCAGGTTGAGAGCATTACGAAGGCTGCAATTATTAAAAATCGAGTGAATCGGGCTGCCATTGTTCTACCTTACTGTGCCAGGTTGTTAGCAATGCTCAACATCTCATCAGCAGTCTGGATAGCCTTTGCATTGATTTCATAGGCTCTCTGTGCGACGATCATATTGACCATTTCTTCAACTACCTTGACGTTCGACATCTCAATAAAACCGGAGCCGATCGTTCCAAGTCCGTTAAGTCCTGGCACGTCAGCTACGGCATCACCGGAGGCTGCGGACGGTATAAGCAGATTGCGTCCAATAGCCTCAAGTCCGGCGGGATTAGGGAACTTGGCAATCTGAATCTGTCCAACTGCCTGCGGTTCAGTCTGTCCTGGGATAGTGACGGAGACTGTGCCGTCCGATCCTACTGAAATGCTTGTGGCATCAGCCGGAATACTGATTTCCGGTTCCAGCGGCAGGCCGTCAGAAGTTACTAGTCTTCCCTGAGCATCTATCTTGAGAGCACCGTCTCTGGTGTAGGCTGTCGAACCACTCGGCATAAGCACCTGGAAGAAACCATCTCCCTCAATAACCAGGTCAATAGGATTTTGCGTCTGCTGGAAGTCGCCCTGGGAAAAGATTTTCTGGACGGATGCAGGACGGGTTCCGAGGCCAACTTGGATTCCTGTAGGAACCTGTGACCCCTCTGACTCTGTTGTTCCGGGCATTCGCAGCGTCTGATAGAGCAGGTCCTGGAAGTCTACCCGGCTTTTCTTGAATCCAACAGTGTTGACATTAGCCAGGTTGTTAGAAATTACATCGATATTGAGTTGCTGAGCTTCCATGCCCGTTGCTGCTGTCCATAGAGATCTAATCATAGGTCAATCCTCCTACGCATTCCTTCCGGGAAGGTTGATAATCTTTTCAAGAGTCTTGTCGATGGCCTGCATTATCTTTTGATTTGCCTCATAAGTCCTGAGGGCTGTTATCATCGAGACCATCTCTTCAACCACGCTTACATTTGAGCCTTCCAGCTTGCCTTGTGCTACACTGGTGGGAACTCCCTGTCTTTGAGCAGCCCGTGTAATTTCGGATTCTATTAAAAGTCTGTCTACTACCTGGCCATCCACTTGGATGCTGCCGTCAGATTCGATTGTCCATTCATTTCCTGTGATTCTGACAGGTCCGTTTTGTCCGAGGACAGGTTTACCATCGTTGGTAACCAGGTTTCCGGAGTTATCCAGCCTAAAGTTACCGTTTCTGGTGAACTCGGCTCTTTGCCTGCTGCCTACGGCGAAGTATCCAGGGCCATTAATAGCAAGATCTGTGGGGTTGGATGTGTCCTGGATTACCCCCATAGATGAATCCTGCGTCGCAAAAGGCACCGGAAGCACGCATCGAGCCTGCTGGGGTGGGGTGGTTGACGCTTTTCGGCTTGCTGCGTCCAAGTCCCTGCTGAATGCAGAAAAACTGACCGACGTTCGCTTGTAGCCGGCTGTATTTACGTTTGCCAAATTATTGGAGATAGCATCCTGCCGTTCGAGCTGCCCGAGCATCCCTGCTGCCGAGCTATAAAATCCATTAATCACTCTACTAAGCCTCCGCATTATATCTCGACAGGACTTAGAGAGGACTTTAGCACTTTTTTCAGAAATTAATGAAAATAAATCAGATAGAGGGAAAGCTGAGTCAAAATGAGTTGTGGTAATTGATACTCAGATTCTACTTCTGGCTTGTTGTAGATATTCTTAACTGCCCGTCCTTAAGGTGGAAAAACGGATGTGTATTGAAGAACTGTCGAGCAGGTTCTGTGAATCCCGGTGAGGTAATTGCAAAGACAGCGACATCGTCATCATCGTCAACAGGCTGCATACCCCAGGTAAGTTTGTAGCGGAGCACTCCATCAGAGAGAAACGCTCTTGTATGACCGAAATTAACAAGATTGCAGCCAATCGAATACGCATAATTGACCGCATACCAATCGAGAGCGGCAGCAGCACCTTCCCGGGCAGCCGTGACATTGCCTTCTACCATCCCTACATGAGGCACATGCAGTGTTTGTCCTTGAGGAACTACGACCATTCCACCGACTATTTGGCTATTACGGCTTACAGCAATGCCGACTCCGTTTTGAAACCGGCGCTTGATAGTTTCAGAAGAGTGGATTACAGCCATCTGCCCGTGTCTCTGATAGGCAAAAGGTCTGTACATGTTGCTGTAGAACATCTCGCACCAGTCAGGGTCTTTGGTGATCTCGCATTTAAAGCCTCCGTCGGCAATTCTTCTCTGCAACTGCCGGAAGTATTTTCTGGTCTGCCTGTCCAGATCAGGATTACAGAACATAACCGATGGTTCGCTGCATATTGGCAGGAATAACCTTATCCATCTCGGCACTAAATAGAATTTTTTGTCTTCGAATAACCGCATCAGAAGACGGTTGGCTCCAATGACTACCAGATCAGCTTCACTTTGAGCTAATTGTGGTGTAATTAGAGCACTAATAGGACCAAGATTAGAGATTGCTGCACCGTCGGGATAGACCAGTTGATGGATGTAATCAAGAGTATAGCCGTCATCAGCCACCAATACGCGCATCATGTTTCCGTCTACCTGGCCTTCGAGCAGGTAAGTGTCCAGTGTGGTATGTTTTGCAAGTGAGCCTAGTCTTCGAACTTCTACTTTAGCCTGGAACAGCCTTGACGGAGGAGATAACTCCACGGGTTTCGGGTCGGTTAACAGCCTATGAGGAAGACAGGAAATACCGGCGTTACTCATGAGATGAGTTCCTTGTCTGTTGATGTGGTTCTTATCTTATCTGCTCCAATTCTCGATACAACCACTTTATATTTTCCATTGGATTCCCTGAGAAGCTCAGGTAGAACCTCCACTGTCACGCGGACTTGCTTATCAAGTTGTTCTTCTACTACGGCTTTCACATGATTTGGATTTGCGCTTAATCGGCTGGATAAAAGCCTGATTCTGATACTGCCGTCTGTTTCTTGAATCACTTGGAACTGCCTCACTCCTGGAATTTCCTCGACAGTGCAGGTAATTACATAAGGTGACAGCTTTCTGCCATCCGGCAGCACAATACAATCGGCAAGCCTGCCATTTATCGATGACAGCAGAGGCAGAGATCGGCCGCAGGAGCAGCTTTTTGATGCAAAAATGGCACTGTCTCCGGTGGCGTATCTGATTAGAGGAGCAGCATCTGAATGTAAATTGGTAATTACCAGTTCTCCTTCTTCTCCCGGTTCTACCGGCTGCCCATCATCCTTCAAGCATTCCACAATTAGACAGTCAGAATTGATGTGGTAGCCATTTTTCTGAGGGCACTGCCAGGCTATCCAGCCAAACTCCATAGAACCATAGAAATCGACCGGCACTGTTCCGAAAGCCTCTGTCAGCAGTTGTCTTGTTGCAGGATCCATCAACTCGGCAGATGACATTAGTATCTTGGGAAAAGGCGGTTCCAGATTATTTGATATAAGCTTCTCAGCCAGTATTCGCAGGCTGGATGTATATCCGTAGATGACAGCCGGACGGAGCTTCTTGATTGCTTCTAGTTGGATAGATTCTTCTTCGAAAATAGACAGGTAGTCTCTGCGGAACAATCCGAGTTTCTGCATGAGCGCTTTTTTATCGACGACGCATCTTGGCTCAACCAGGATAAGCATCCTATCAGTTATTTTATATCCGTTGGCTATCAAAGCTTGCAGTTCTTTCAGCACCCTGTGTGATTTGTCATATCTGGTGAATGGAAGGTTGGTCGGTGATCCGCTTGACCCACTGGTTTTTAACCAAACGCACTTTGAGAGATCGATGTCTCTGCAAAACAAAGACTTTCCAGCTTCCTGTATTGCAGTCTTGGTGATGATCGGCAGCTTTTGCAGATCGGAAAGGTTCTGGAGGTTTTCAGGTATGAATCCTGCTGATTGGAACAGATCTCTGTAGAATGGGGAGAATTTCCAGACTCTGGCAATTTGCCGTCTGAGCTTGCTTAGGATAACACTGTCCAACCTACAACAGTTCATCCATTGTTGTTTATTGAGCTGGTGCATTTCTCTAAGCATCGCTATGAGCATTTTTCTCTCCAATCGTTCAGTTCGAGACTGAAAAGTAAACTCAAGTGTATACTGTTAGGCAGTTAAATGCTTTGCGACAATAGTAAAGGTGTATTTATCCGGCTATATTCAGCATCTGCCGAATAATGTTCACATTCTGTCTAGCCAGTGCGTAGACACGCATCATCTCAGACTGAATAGTCTTCTGCACTGACTGCCTGTTCTGCCAGAGTTCCTGAATTCTGTCAGTCAGATTGTCAGCAGTGACCTGTCTGATGTCCATCACCCACTGTTCTTGCCCGGCTGAGCGCATTATGCCGAATGCTTTTGGGCCATATGCTATCGATATGGTTGGTACCGACATGGAAATCGCTGATATGCACGAGTGCATTCGGACTCCTACGAACAAGTCCATTTCTCCGATGATGCCCTTTAGCTCTTCAACCGAATAGTCGCCTTTAAGAACTGAAATGTCGGCAGAATGGTGTGAGAGTGTAGCAACTCGTTCAGCCGCTTTACGGTCGTCCCGCCGTTCACCCGGACCAACCGTGTGAGAGATAATGACAGGCTTGAACCCCGCTTCCACCAGCCTGTCCAGAGTTTCAGCAATCTCCTGCTCAAAGCTGGATACTTTTTTTGAATCATAATTCAAACCAAGTATATGTCCAGGTAATCGGCTGATGGATAAACCGACGAGCGGTTTTTCGAAAGTCACTCCTTCCTGAAGAAGAATGGATTTTGCTGCATCTGGTGGTGCTGGTTTGACAAGGAATGCCATGTCAGCAGTGAGAGATAAGTGTGTGCCGTTCAAACCGATGCCATTCAGGTAGTTTAGAGTGAGTGATTCTCTGGCGGTAATGGCATCTGCTTTTCGAAGTATCCACCTGCACAGCTTTTGAGTCTTGTATAATGGCCCGATAGTCTGCGCGCAGACAAAAACCGGTCTATCGAGCAGTTTTCCTAATATAATTGGCACAAGGTGCGCTATCAAGCACTTGATTCCATATTCCTCAGTCAGTCCATCTCCACTCAGGTCTACCACAAGGTCGCTTTGTTTGTACGTTCGGAGTTCTTTGTTGAGGATAAAAGATGCATCAATCCGAAAAACAGTCCAAATTCCTCGCCATATTGCTGAACGAATCAGAAGTTCCAGGACCTTGAACGGCTTTCGTCTGCTGCACTGGAGCAGGACATCGCTCTTATACGCGTTTTTATCCAGTTCAGGGAAAGGTGACATCATTGTTATGTGGCAAGAAGGGATTGCCTGCTTTAGCTCATCTGTCAGAGCTATACGCATTGCAGCATCGCCTTTGTTGAATGAGCAGAATGTTCCGGTTATCAGAATGTGGTTATGCCCAGCTCCCATGCTGTGCTATTCCTCCAAAAATAATTAAATCATATGTCAAATTATGTGGCAGGTTGCTTAATATTATGTTTTGCTGCTGGTTTCTTCGCTTAAACGCTTACCCTTGGTTACGATGTCCTAAACAGCACTTTTTCATTTACAATTAGTTGTTAAATACATAATATTCACGCTCAACAATGCCAATATATTCAACTGCTGTGGTGTGGAGCGCTAAGAAATGCTTTTTGGGATAATTGAATTTAGAAGGATTCATTACGTTGCCTGCCGAACATATTTATGCTATGAGACTACTGCTAATAATTTTAATATGTTCACAGTTTTGTTGTATTGTTCTGGCTGAAAGCTCTGGTTCTGTCTTAGGTGATGCTCTTGCTGTGGGAGGTCTTACCAAGCAGACAGCTTGTTTTGATACACTCGATCTCAAGGTTTATGGAGGTGATGATTTTCGGCTTCCGTATTTCGATGTGTATTTCTGTGATCCATACCGGACCCCTGAACGTGTAAAGCTGTTTAGAGATCAGGTCGGTCGTGCCTCAGGCAAGGTTTTTGATATAGTGAGTTTTGCATCATCTTGTATAGATGCCGGTGTGCGCAGGTCGCTTCTGGGAAATCCGTCAGATGCCTACGCCAAAAAGAGCGAGGAAAATGATGCCCTCCCGAATGCTGTGCTTGCTCTCTGGCAGGCAGTAGGAGAGGAACCCGCGCCTGAGTATAAAGAGCGACTGTGGAACGATGCCTTGCAAGTGCCTGTAGAAGTTGCAAAACCCGCTGCAATGCTCCTTTATGCTGAAGCTGATGCGTTGAAATGGCGCAATCTGGCGTTCAAACGGCTTCAATCCAAGTATGAGTTGCAGAAGTTGTATGACCACATCCTCGATCCTGGTGAGCAAGACTATGATTTCGTAAGGGAAGATCTGATGAACCAGTCGGATCTCAAACTGCTTGTCGTCGGTGCGGAGCAGCTTGCTTCTGCTGTAGACAGAGCTTGCGCAGACCTTGTGAAGCTACAAAACGTGAAGGATTTCAGATTCGAGGCTGAGACACCCTTTGGATTGGTCTTGCTAGATGGTGCTGGTTCGGATACATATTCGTTGCAGCAGGCATATGCATTGATTATCGATATTGCTGGTGATGATACATACTACGCAGGCGCAGCGACGACATCTGCTGCGTGTCCCGTTAGCGTGTTAATCGATACATCAGGTAATGACCGGTATCTTGAGTCTCCAGAACTTGATAATGTCCAGGTTCGGGATTTTTCAAATCGGAAAAGTTGGACAACTCGACCTAACACATGTGCTGCAGTTATGGGTTATGCTTATCTGGTGGATTCATCCGGTGACGATCGATACCGTGGAATCAACAGATGTCAGGCCAGCGCAGCATACGGAGTTGCCGTTTTGTTGGATAGTGCAGGCAACGATACATACGATTGCTACCAATCGGGTCAGGGCAATGCTACCTTCGGAATTGCTGCTGTTTCTGACCTGGCTGGAAATGACAGTTACCACTGTTTTACTACTTCTCAAGGTTTTGGAGGAGTCAAAGGCTTCGGATTGCTCATCGATGCTGCGGGCAATGATTCTTATACTGCAGAAAATGTTCTAATCGACTTCCCAAGCGCTCAAGACCCTAAACACAATGGGAACCTGTCTCAAGGTGCTGGATTTGGCGAGCGGGCTGATTTTACGACAGGCCATTCGCTTGCCGGAGGCGTTGGAGCTTTAGTAGACCTTGCTGGAGACGATGTATACATATCTGACATCATGGCTCAGGGAATGGGCTATTGGTACGGCATAGGCATATTATCAGACGGAGCCGGAAACGACAGCTATACTGGCTACTGGTACAATCAAGGTTCTGCAGCGCACTTTGCAGTCGGCATCCTGCATGATAGTGATGGCAATGACGTCTACAATGCGCCTTGCAGTATGGTACAGGGCGCGGGGCATGATTTTTCATTAGGGTTTCTGCTGGATGATGCTGGCAATGACAGCTATACGGCTGCCGGAATCTGTCTAGGAGCAGGCAATGCTAATGGTATCGGTATTTTCTGGGATAAAGCAGGCGATGATACCTACAGGCCAACCGGCAATTTTACTCTTGGAAGGCCAAATATAGGCAGCCGTGGAAGTGCCCGGGACTTTGACCTCTGTTTGGGCCTGTTTATCGACACAGGCGGCAACGATTCTTATCCCGCAGAATACCCGTTTGCAAAGAATAACTCGTCCTGGACTCAAAAAAGCCTGGATGAAAAGAACTCCCTACCAAGTGAGGTTGGGATAGGAATTGATAAAGAATAAACTAAAGGCCGGCAGTCGATTGAGTGATTGCCGGCCTTGGTTGTTATGTTGATTATCGCTTTCTGTTGCCTATTTTGGCTTGACGTATTCTATTCCTTTGAGCGGATTGCCGTGCAAGTCAGTTATCCTGAAAATCGCAGCCCAATCGCCACCCGCGTTAGCTACTTTAAGCAGGAAAATATTCTCACCTTTCGTAAGCTGCACGTCTACTATGTTCTGGTCTGTGTCAGCGCCTCGCAGAACAGGTGCGTAGAGGATTGCTCTTCCGTTTTGGAACAGCTTGCAGCCGTCATCTGACCCCAGCCTGACCTGAGCGAGCTGATCTTTGTCTGATTTTACAACTATGAGCGCATAAGCTAGCTTGTATTCGCTGGGTTCAAAAGCCTGGAAGAAGTCCAGGTTCCTGCCAGAAGTGGTGATAGCTTTCCATTTCACATCAGTTGACTTCAGTGGGTCAGTTTCGTCAATGAACGGGATATCCAGCCCCTGGTTCGGCTTATCTTTGATATCAAATGGCCCGCACACTAGGAAGTTCTGGCAGTACAAAGAAAGCCAGGGGTTATTTGGTTTATTTCTGATTGATAATTCTCTCCACATCTTCCTGGTGGCATGCTCTTCCATGATGTGAACGTAAAACGGCAGCCAGTTTTTCTCCGATTCTTTCAAACGGAAACATGGATCACCGCCGGTTTGTCCCTCTTTGCGCCCGCTATCGGAACTGGCCATTAGTCCTGGTGGATAGCACTGATGTACTTCCAGTGTCCACTGAACACTATGAAGCCACTCATGCCACTGGACTTCTCCGCTGGGGTCCATACACCATCCGCCGCCGCTATTGCAGCCGATATATGCAGCTCCTTTAGTATCAGAGTAGACTCCAAGAGCCCCAGCTAACAGCATAAGAGGGATTTCTTCACTTTCCTCACCTTTGTCTTTGTCGCCTCGGACCTTTGCATAGACAAAAATATTATCGACTTCACCATATTTCAGGTCATCGAAGTATTTCATGCAGGATCCCGGGCCTGGCCAGAATGAATCTTCACCATCCAGGCTGGTCAGAGGCTCATCGATGACCTTGACATCATACTCAATCCGAAGATTCCCCCAGGAATGTTTCCAGACTCGGTCTGCGAAGCCCTGCATAGCTGCCTTGATTGCTTCTATCTCATCATCTCTGAACGTATAGGTAGCATGATGATCTTTGCCCTCTTTATCCTTCCAGGTAAAGTCCAGAGTCCTGAAGATATACGCTCTTGATTTCCAAACACCAGCATTGGCAGGATCTGTATTGGGAAGGACTTTTGGCCTGAGTGCTTTGAACTTTTCTCTTAGTTCAGCTCGAAGCGTTGCATCAGTGATGCATGAATCGAATATATTCTCGTAGTGCAGCA
>JAKPFN010000025.1 GCA_029551395.1 Armatimonadota bacterium
AAGAGCTATGTAAAGCTATTCCTGAGGTTGGGGAGTATTACGAAGGTTATCGCGAAGGTGGCAAAGCAATCAGTGAAACACTGGATGAATGCATAAACACAATTGGTTGGGAAGTTGCCGGCCAATTGGCTGGTGGATTTGCTGATGACATAGTTTTTGTTGGCAGATATGCTGATGATGCTGCGCGTGCTGCTGGTGGTAGTAATAAAGGTCTTGTTATTGGGAAACTAGATGACTTAAACCAACCAGGAGCATTGCGACCAGGAGAATATCGGTTACAATGGCCTAATCAAGGTTCTCCGAAAGCAAATTGGAAAGTGAATTCTGGTCTACTGCGGAAAGAAATGGCGAAAGGACTGCCAATACGTGACATCGGAACCAAAGACACAGGATTTTTGAAAGCAGAACGGAATCTGTTGCGGAACCATGGTTGGACATTTGACCCAAATACTGGATATTGGTATCCTCCAAAGTAGGTAGTATGATGAATCCTTCGAATAGTTTGGGTGTTGTTTTTATCGAAGAGACTATACGTGCGTTTAAATTCTTACAAGAAAAATGTGCCTTTGGGCCACCGTCCATTCGTTACAGTCACGAAGGCATGTCAAGTGATTTCACTGAAGTCAGGTACGAGTCTGAGCATGTCTTCCTAATCGTCTTCTATACACATATGGAAGCTGAATTGTCTCTTAAACTGGGACTTTTAACATCAGAACCTGGGCTTAATGGACACCTTCAGCAGTTGAGTCTGGAAGATGCTTTCTCATTAGCTGATGTAGATACCGATTTGCCTGGCTATTGGCATCCTCGTTTGGAATCCGACATAAAGAAATCAATTGATGCCGTAGCGTCATTAGTGCGAGAGCATTTACTTGATGCTCTATGCAATTCGCTGATTATCTCGAAGTGGATAGAAGCCCAAAAAGCAATCGATGAGAAGAATCGGGAGGAATCGTTCCTGGCACAAAAACGTAAAGAGGCACAAGGTGCTTGGGAAAAGAAGGATTACCAGAAGGTAGTAGCTATCTACAGCAACTTCGCTGATCATCTGTGCTTACTAGAACAGAAAAGACTGGATTATGCAAAAAAGCAAATCTAACCCTCACCTATATCCGAGCAGGTAAGGATATCCGAATTTAATTGGACTGTGGATAGTCGAAACGGTTAGTTGGTATCTGGCGTTAACGCAGCATAGAAATCCGGTTAACTTTGCTGATCCGTTAGGATTAAGAAGAGAACCGTTTGCAGAATCGATCTGGAATATTCCATCCAAGATAGTCCATTATCTTGGCCGCGGTACTGTATATGAAGGCCCTACCTTCCAAAGTGCCGGTCAAGGCAATGAAGAGCTATGTAAAGCTATTCCTGAGGTTGGGGAGTATTACGAAGGTTATCGCGAAGGTGGCAAAGCAATCAGTGAAACACTGGATGAATGCATAAACACAATTGGTTGGGAAGTTGCCGGCCAACCGACTGGTGGATTTGCTGATGATTTAATTCTTAGTGGCGTAAAGGTAGTTTCCCGTAATAAGCCTGCAATTCGCTCTATCAGAGGTCTAATCAGAAATGCAGGCTTGCCAGGTGGGTCATCACGTTCGGGGCCATATCGATACAGACCACCAAAAGGACATAAACCAGGTAATCCTTTATCCAAAGGTCCAAACGGAGGTTTTATGGACCGACATGGCAATGAATGGGTAAAAGGTCCATATCATGGTGATCCATCTCTTGATTTCTCGTTCGAATGGGATGTACGATTACGTGACCCAAAGGGGCCATGGAGTAATGGAAAGCCTTACATAAATGTAAGGCCTGATGGTCACCTGTCCCATTAATAACCTTAATAATGCGAGGGTGTGATGATTAAGCCTCCAGAAAATGATGTACAACAGGCTTCCGAAAGAAACATACTGTTTGAGGTATGTATAAAAGAAGCCAGAGGAAAACCGTGGATAACAGTAATTGATAAAGTTAGTTTACCTGAGGCTATGGAAAGAGCTTTTTCGATTACCTCAACTGTATATGAAGTCGGAGTAATTTGCTTAAGATCATGTGGTGGTTTCATATACTGGACCAGCAAGAATCCAACTTTTTTCAACTCTGAAGTGATTACAGTGGAGTTAAAATAACCACTTGGGATTTATTAACGAATGTAACTCAGAAAGGAGCTTAACATGAAACTACGTTTATCACCGCAAGTAATACTTGCTTCTTGTATAGTAGTAATGTTGTTTTTAGTCTCGGTGCCGATTATGGCGGGGCATTGGGAGGCGTTGGATATGACAAATTGCGAAAGGAGTGGGATGTCTCATTATTCTTATCCAGATAATCCACCTGATGATGTTGAAAGGCAAGAAACGTGGCCGAGTCCTGGATGGTATCTCTATTGGGTAAAAGGATTACCTATAGATGATGCGGGTCATGCATGGGCATATATATCTGGAACAATCACTTTTCCATTAACATGGGTCCCTCATTTTCCCAATGATATCCCAAACGGGAATCAATTATGAGTAGATATCAAAGCAGTCCCGGAATTAGGCTCACGTGGATACTATGATGTATTTGTTAAGGGATACGTGTGGGCGAGTCTTAATGGTTCTGTTCAAGAAGTAGATGGAGATGGCAGTTATTATCTAATCATCAATAGTAGACGACTATATCCTATTACGCAAACCGTTAACGGATATAAAGTTTTCGTTCCAATTAAATTTCGGACTACTGTCAACGCTAAGCTTCTTTTACCTGACGCTTATGAGCCAGGTGTTTGGGCTATTGCTACACTCGAGTGTGGTGGATTAAGTTGTATAAACTCAGGTTATATTCCCACCTATCCCGGTGATGACATTGGGTATGATCCAAGTGATCCAGGCTTTGACCCTGGTCAAGGAGGAGGGCAAAGCGGTGGTGATCCTGTTAAACTGTCTACAGGCGAACACCTCTACGCACCTGCTTTCGACGTTGTAGCTTATAATCCCAACGGCCCAGTGGCTGCTTACCAAAGGAACTATCTTAGCAGGAAAGTACGAGCAGGCACGAAATCAACTGGGCTAGCGGTTGGCTGGGCGGATAACTATGATGTTCGAATGACTCAGCCAATACCAACCACAGAAAACCCATGGCCATCTCTGACATTGATCTATCCGGGTGACCTTGCCGTGCCGCAGTTTCCTGAGATGGATGGAAGCACACCGACAGGTAATTTTTCACCTCAAATGGGCGCTCCATATATGGTAGAGGGAACAGTAGGAACAGGCGGCTACTGGCAATCTTTGACTGTAACCTGGAAAGGCAGCGAGACCGTTTGGACATTCATTCCGGATCCCAGTGATCCTTGCAGCTATCGGTTGAGCAAGATCAGCAATAGAGTTGGCAGGTCTATACTGATTAATCGAGGAATTGGCGGCCGAGTCTCATCAGTTACTGATGACTCGACACCCGCTAACACACTTCTTACCTTCTACTATACAGGTAACACTATAGACGACCATCTGGACTATATAACAGATGCTTATGGCCGCAAGGTTACTTACACATTCGGTACGGACGCCGGCACCACGTGTCTGTTATCAGTCTCACAGATCTTACCGTCTTCCTTTGCTGGAACAGTACCGGCGCGTGTTACCTACGATTATGACACCGTCGGCAGTTTCTCTGGACCACATCTGACTGGAATCAGTGTTCCCAGCCCTACAGGCACCGGAACAAGCACGCAACATATCAATTATGATGCTGCTTCAGGAAAAGTCTCATCATTTGTCGATGGCAACGGCAACCAGCGCATCTACACGTACCTTACAAGCAGTTCCACGAAGGTGGAAGTGAAAAATCCACAGAATACGCTCGAAAGCTGGTATATTCAGCATTTTGAAGCTCTACCCGGTACGACGGATGTTTTTAGAAGTCTTGGAACCGAGGATGCATCTGGAAATCGTGTAACACTCTATTATGATGATCTCTGCAACCCATTCCGTCCGACGAGAGTTGAAGATCCAAATGAAAAAGTGATAACTTATGATTATGATCAATTTGGCAGTGTGATCTCTGTAACAGATCCACGAGGAACATCTACACTCTTCGAGTATGATTGTTCAGATTTTGCTCTTGGTAGAATCAGTAAATTAAGTCTGTTCAATATGGATGAGAAGGTGTTCAAGACCCTAAGACAATATGAATATACTTCCACAGGTTTAGTTAGTTCTATTAAGTCACCTAAACCTGGTACCACCGACGGTACATTCGTCGAAAGTACCTTTACCTATGACAGCCTTGGTAATATACTAACGGCAACTGCACCAGGTAATAACGCTGCAACTACAATCACAACAACCTACAACTACACTACCGATGGTAGTTACAGCCAGTCTGCAAAACTTGGTCAGCCAATAACGATCACAGATAACCTCGGTCATGTTACTCATATCCGTTATGATGCGCGTGGCAATGTGATAAAGGCATGGGATGCGCTTGGTAATGAAGTGGACAGCAACATAAGCTGTATCTATAACATTGCTAACCAACCGGTGATGATCGTTCTGCCAAAGTCGCAGTAGACAAACACAACGGGCGGAGATGACCTCCGCCCGTTACACTTAAATATCAAATATATTCACTATCATAACCTACGCCGCAAACAGAGAACTCGACAGCACAGAATTGCGCTGGGTCCAGAGTAACTGCTGGAAATCCTCCGCAGGAACGGGTCTGCTGATGAAGTAGCCCTGCATCTCGTCACAGTTGATGGACTTCAGGAACTCTAACTGCTCAAGAGTCTCTACTCCTTCTGCTATTACTTTCAGCTTCAGGGAATGAGCCATTGCTATCACTGCTCCGGCAATAGCGGCATCATCGGGATTGGTGGTGATGTCCTTTATGAACGACTGGTCTATCTTTACAGCATCCACAGGGAACTTCTTCAGGTAGCTGAGTGATGAATATCCCGTCCCAAAGTCGTCTATCGATATTTTCACTCCCATATCCTTCAGCTTCTGAAGCGCTGCGGCGGCTGTGTCGGGATTGTGCATCAGGGTGCTCTCAGTCAGCTCCAGGCCGAGGTAACATGGGTCCAGTCCGGTCTCATCGAGCGCTGTACTGACCGATTCAACCAGGTCCGAATGCAGGAAATGCCTTGCCGATATATTGACCGCAATATCCATCGGCTCAAGTCCCTGCTTCTGCCAGGCAACATTCTGAGCACAAACCGTCCTTAACATCCAGTTGCTGAGCGGGACAATCAACCCTGTCTCCTCAGCAAGCGGGATGAAATGAGCAGGCGACAGCAATCCAAGGCCGGGATGCTTCCACCGAACCAGCGCTTCAGCTCCCAGAACCTCGTTTGTCCGCAAGTCGACTCTGGCTTGATAATAAGGCATCAACTGCTGTTGTTCTATCGCTTTTCTAAGGTCTCGATCAAGCGAAACCTGTTCAATGCCCGTAGTATTAGGCAAATGAGCGTAAAACTGATAGGTATTCCGGCCAAAGTCCTTCGCCCGGTACATCGCAGTATCAGCATTCTTGACCAAAGTCTCTGCATCCGCACCATCTGTCGGGAAAAGGCTGATCCCTATGCTCGGCGAGACGAAAACCTCCTGATCATTAACGTAAAACGGCTCTGGGAACGATTTAAGTACCTTCTCAGCTATTATGGATACTTCATCAGGGGAATCTATTTCGCTGATAATGATCGTAAACTCATCTCCGCCCATACGCGCGATGGTATCTACATCTCTAAGCACCGTAGTAAGCCGTTTGGCGACATGCGTAAGCAGTATATCGCCCGCGCTGTGTCCAAGAGTGTCGTTGATGATTTTGAACCGGTCCAGATCCAGGAACATAATCGCAAGCAGCTTGCCCTGACGGCGCGCTCTAGCCAATCCCTGGCTCAGACGGTCTCCAAACAACAGCCTGTTCGGAAGTCTTGTCAGAGGATCGTGCGTGGCCTGTTCCCGAAGCGCCTCTCTGATAGAAAGCAGTTCATTTTGCAGTTCCACAATCCGCCGGCCAGCTCTCAGCCTGACCTGCAGTTCACTTGTATCGAAAGGTTTGGTTATATAGTCATCAGCACCCGCATCCAGGCCTTCTATGACATCCTGTTTCCCGCTTTTGGCAGTAAGCAGGATCACATAGGTGTAAGGTTCAACCCGGCGCTTTCTTATCTCACGACAGACCTGTACGCCGTCCATTACCGGCATCATCCAGTCAAGTACAGCAAGATGTGGAGCATCGCTGCTTTCCAGGATGTTGAAAGCTTCCTGACCATCCCGAGCAACAACTACCTCATATCCCCATTTTGCCAGCAGAACTTCTAAAAGCCGCCGGGATACCGAGTCATCTTCGGCTATTAACACTCTCACGCAGCTTCCTCCAAATCCAGGACTGCGATTGCAGTATTAAGGCATTCAATCTGATAAGCAAGCGCCTCATATGCTTCCATTGCCTTGCTGAGATCGCCTTCTTTGCCGATTTTCTCCAAGGTAAGTGCAGCCTGGTAAGCAGCTCCGCCTGTAAAAGTACTAACGGAACCTTTCAGTGTGTGAGAAACATGCTGTAATGCCTGACTATTGCCACTCTCTATAGCGCTGCGAATCTCAGCCAGTAAGTTCGGACTGCTTTCTATGAACAGATTGATAACTTCTCTAAGCAGGTCCACATCACCATCGACACGAGCAAGCAGAGCCTCTATATCCAGGATGTTGCTTTCTGTTTTATGTGTATGGGCTGTCTCGGACAGTCCACCCAAGCATTCAACCGTTTCGATGAGTTCCCGCGCCTGCACAGGTTTTGCTATATATGCGTCCATCCCTGCTGCCAGACAACGGTCAGAATCTCCAGCCATCGCATGAGCAGTCATAGCGATTATCGGAATATGTCCGCCTTGGTGTTTTTCCCGTTCTCTTATGGCTGCCGTAGCTTCCAAGCCATCCATTTCAGGCATCTGAACGTCCATCAGTATGACATCGAACCGGTTTTTATCAAGCTCCATCAAGGCTAATTTACCATCACCTGCGATCACTACATCATGTCCGCGTTTTTGAAGAATACTTGCTGCCAGTTTCTGATTGACTGCATTGTCTTCTGCAATCAGGATTCTCAGACGTTTGTTTGTTGGAGGCAGGATGGCTCTTTCTGTGCATTTCTTTGTCTTAGCAGGCGCTTTTCCGAGAGCGCTGACTATTGCATCAAACAGTTCGCATTGTCTGACAGGTTTTACCAGATGGATTGAAATTCCCAGCTCATTGCATTTGGTTAAGTCTCCATACTTGCCAGCAGAAGACAGCATCATGACTGTTGCTTCAGCAAGATTGTTGGTCTGTTTTATTCGGCAAGCCAGTTCAAATCCATCCATTTCAGGCATTTGAGCATCTATCAAGACAAGCCGGTATGGCTTACCAGCTTTTTCGGCTAAGGTCATAGCCTCCAGAGCTTCTGCACCGCTTTCAACAGCAGTAGGAGTTAACTGCCAATTGGTCAGTATATTAAGAAGGATCCTCCTGTTGGTTGCGTTATCATCAACAATCAGTACTGGCAGCCCTTGCAGTCCGGTTACTAATCTTTTTTCTGTTGGTTGGGCCATTTCAGCCTGTCTTCCGAACTGCGCTGTGAAGTGGAAGGTGCTTCCCTTGCCCTGTTCGCTCTCAACCCAGATACTACCTCCCATCATCTGGACAAGCAGAGATGAAATGGTCAAGCCCAAGCCAGAACCACCATATTTCCTCGTAGTAGAGCCATCTGCCTGGGCAAACGCGTTGAATATTACCTTCTGCTTGTCTTTTGGAATACCTATTCCTGTATCTGAGACGGAGAAGTGGAGCATTATGCTGTTGTGGCAGATAGATTCGATCTCAGCAAGGACTACTATCTCACCTTTGTCAGTGAATTTAATGGCATTACCGACAAGGTTGACTATAACCTGGCGCAGTCGTGCCGGATCGCCGACCATGACATCCGGTACGTCGTTAGGAATATCGCAAATTAACTCCAAGCCTTTTTCATGGGCTTTTAACGCAAGCCCTGAGACCGATGTGCTTAGAATTTCCCTGATATTGAAACTGATCGATTCCAGATCGAGCTTCCTGGCCTCGATCTTCGAGAAGTCCAGAATATCGTTAATAATTGCAAGTAGAGACTCGGCAGAATCTTTTACAGCCAACAGATATTCCTGCTGTTCTGGAGTAAGGTCAGTGTCCAGAAGCAGTTCAGTCATACCTATAACGCCATTCATTGGTGTTCTTATTTCATGGCTCATGTTGGCAAGGAATTCGCTCTTGGCGCGGTTGGCTGATTCTGCTGCTTCTCTTGCTTTGATGTTGAGTATGGCATGAGCAGCAAGTGGAGAGAATCTCTGCATTAGGTTCAAGTGACGGGAACCGAAAAACGCCCGTTTTGAGTGAACGCATACTAAGACCAGCGCATGCTCTCCGGTCTGCAGTGCTACCAGCAGGGAAGAAGCTATACCTGCACGGACATGTTCCGGCTGGGCATTCCATTCCTGTATTTGGCTTGTGTCAAATACGACTATCGGCTCTCCTGCTAATACGCGGTTGAACACAGCCTCCGGCCGCCAACTGGTCTGGGCAAATTTGGGTGATGTCGATGCTATTGGAGCAAGTAATCCATTGGAACGAAGGCTGAGGACAAACGCATCTTCAAAGAAAAGGATGTTACGAAGCACCTCAAGAAGCTCAGAGAACATCTCAGATGTATCTATAGGTTTGGTAAGCACGCGAAGCGCTTCAAGGATGCAATCTGATTCAATACGCCGCTGCATCTCAGCATCCTTGGCCCGTTCAGAATTGATTAGCGCTTCACGTAACTCCTCTTCTCTCATCATCTACTCCTCAAATACTTTAACTGCCGAATGCCAGCACTGAAATCATCAGATTTCCATGACAGTTTTCGCCACCCAGGAAACACCCTTGTTCACCAAAAGTAAATGCTCCTAAGAACGGTTTTCCATTCAATGTGCTGCTGACTCCGTCGACTACCTTGGGCATGTCATCCTTTACTTTCAACATACAGCCCGCGCAGTAATTCATCAAAACACCGCTTATCTGTGATTGAGCAAGAGATTTACTTTCCAGCGCTGCTTGTACAACTCTGCCTGCTCTGGAAACGAGGCTTTCTCTTGTCCCGGTCATCAGTGTTAGTTCATCTCCGGGATAGACTGTCGCAAATAAGGTTATTGATCCATCTGGGTGAATCATAATTGGGTGAATCAATCTATAATATGGTATGCTTTCAACCTGGCCGACTACTTTTCCTAATGGACGAAGTGTATTTGCTGCAAGCACATTGCCTCCGGTTGCCAGGATATCGCTGAGTTCGCCATTGGTCCAATCATTATAGACATGAGATGCAGGGCGGCCATCTATTTCATAGATGATTCTGTCTTTACAGCGTGTAACCGTTCCGCTCAATTCAGTTGGGCTATAACCGCTGTGGAAGGCGTAACCGACTGGCATGGATGGGAAGATTGTGGCTACAACCAGAGCATTACTGTAAACTTTATCATTCGCAAATTGTTTCCACTGACCATTGATAGCGTTGTCTGCTGAACTGCCGCCTGAAACAGGGACATCCGGGCCAATTACATCCTGTATGCCCAGGATCATCAGTTCTTCATATCCAGGCGCAGCGCACATTGTTACAAGTCCAGGCATCTGTCCAAGCCTTTGAGATTGCTCGAGAGCTTCTGTTACAGCTGCAGCAGCGGATGCACGAGGATCATCTCCTGTTAATGAGGCTCCTACACCATAACTGCCTGACTTGTCGCAGATTCCCAGCATACCAAGCCCCGAGCCATTGTTGCTGTGAAAACCTTCTTCCGTCATTACACCCAGGCATGTAGTTCCTCCAAAAATCTGCGCATTTGGCGCCGCTTGTTTTAATAATGACAGGAGCTTATCCAGGTCATAGGTATCTGTTGCATACACAGCAATAAAATCAGGTGGAGATTCCAGTCGGCTGACCAATAAATTATAAGCTTCCTTTATTGCGAGAACAGTATCAGATACAGTTGACCAAGAACTTGCAATTTTCATTACAAATCTCCGTAAGTTCGTTTTGTTACAGCTTTTACTGGCAATGGCTTTCTATTGCAGATAGAATTGCACGATGTTTTTATTTGCCAGTGGTGTAGAAGAATCGATATTGCTGAAGACCTTCCAGGGATGCTCATAGTCTAGAATTGTTCATCGAATGAGTAGCTTTATGGGCATATTCCCTTGAATCTGATTCCTTCACGAGGTTTTACCATCCAATCTTGGACTGTATCCCGCCATTTGAGATAATGCCGCGTGTTCTTATGCGCAGCAGCATCTTCCTCTGTAGCGTATGCTTCATAAAGAATGAAATGCTGCGGGTTATCCAGAGATTGCAGAACGTCAAAACGCAGGTTCCCCGATTCCAGGATAGAAGATTTATGATTGCTGCATGTAGCTTCAATGAAATCATCCACATGTTCTGGTTGAACGTATACATTCACCAGGGTAACTTGCATGATATCAATCTCCTTAGCTGGTCTATCCCGATTATTGGAATTTTTACTCCAATATATTAGGTCATGGTAAATATGACGAATAATTGTTAGATATTTAGGGTTTTTGCACCTGAAAAATGCTAATACTTAACAATTGCCTGGTCAGTTAGGTTAAGATTAGATATTTATAACTGTGCTTTTATGCTCAGACAATGCAGTAATCCTAAAAACAGACTATTATACTTACTGATGAGGATTAACTGATTTTATACCAAGGGAACGATACACTGACATTTCGCATCTAAAGGAGTGTTATGTTAAGGTCAGATATTGTTCTCAAATGTCGATTCATCGCCTGCGTGATTGCAGGTATATCAATGCTCTTTTCTCTTTCGTCTGCTGGAGCTGTTGAACTACCGGTTTTGCATCTCCGAAAAACGTCTGTTGCTCCATCTGTCTTGGCAAAACTGCAAGATCCGGAAACAGCATCAGCCTGGTATCCATCCAGCCCGACATGGTTTGGATGTGGAGGAAAGACTGGAGACCGAAACCATACTGAAGTGCTTGTGACCTACGATGACAGCGCGTTGTATGTTGCCTTTATGAACATAGACCGTTCTACGGTGATATATCCCAAAGACACAACTACAGCGCTCGATGTGGTTGACAGCAACGCAGTATGGATACAAACCCCTTCAGGCCGCAGATTCTATATCCTGGCTGCGATAGACAACTATTATCCGCCGGGTTCCCGCAAAGCATCGGGCGAGTTTCCTGCCTATGACCCTAAGACAAACAAACTGTCCGGTTGGACACACAGCGGCTGGTATGCCGGTGACAAGACTATCCAGCAGACGCTCCGCATCCCGTGGTCAACGCTGGGTACTTCTGCACCTGCTCCAGGCTCAAGATGGAGAATCAATTTCGTTAACTATAACCAGACATCCGATGACCTGAAAGCCTCAACTGTCCGCAGGCAGACCTGGGCGCCTGGAGACTCGTCACAACCGGATCAATGGGGCTATCTTGCCTTTGACGAAGCTGCCTATACTCCTGCAGATGTCTCTCCAGAGGCCACTTTGACCATTCGGCCTGCTACAGGGTTTGGAGAAGAAATCACGCTCAGGGCAGGCAATGCTGCTGATATGACAAATGAATGGGAACATGAGGCCATCACCCAGTCAAACTGGAATGATTGGGATCCTATCGACTACACAATCAAAGAATACTTGCAGTTCGACCTCTCTATGATTCCAAAAAACCGCAAGATTATTTCAGCCAGACTACAGAACCATTTCAGAGGTCATTTCGAGTCTGACCCGACTGACCTTTATCTGCATGTTATCCGCTTGTCGGGTACTTATGACCCTTCGACTGTCACGATGCTCACATCGCCGCTTCCGGTCGAGAATGGTTCTCGGGCACTTGTTAAAGCATCTCAGGTTGGAAGCTGGGTCGAGTTTGATGTAACAGTTGTTGTCGCCAAACAGTTTGAAAGCGGCTCCACCAAGGTAAGCATGGCTCTTGCAGGCTCATCTGGGGATATCAACAACGGCAAAATCTGGAATGTGTCGTTCGGCAGGGCTGATTGGTACGACAAATACCGGCCAAGGCTGGTAGTTACATTCGGTCAGCCGGGTGTCAGATATCAGGCTCCTGTGAGCATCGGCAGCCTCAACTACACCAGCGTTGCGACTACTGCCAGCAAGAACAAACTGACCAACGGGACATTCCGCTACGGCACGGTTGAAGGTCATACAAATACTACATATTGGCACGCTGATCCAGGATCGCTTTATATAGACGAGAAAAACGTGGCGTTGATGCGGCTGGAAGGAGATATTAATCCCATTACGGGCCATCCTGCTCTAAGGTTTATGTGTCCTGCTAACTGGAAGTGGATCAGGCAGTATGCTACAGGTCTGGTCGGCGGAAAAACCTATACATTCAGCGGCTGGTACAAAGGTTCATCTGAAGATATCAGGGCAGATGTTCGCCTTGAGTTCCAGGATGCAGATGGTAATGCCCTTGGCAGTGGCCAGGCAGTCTATAGCGGCTCAGGTGATTGGGAACAGGTCAAGCTGACAAAAAAAGCTCCGGCTAACACGGTTCGATGCAAGGTCGAACTGGTCAACTGGACAAGCGGGACTGGTGAGTATATGCTTTACAGCGACCTTCAACTGGAAGAAGGAAGCGCTCCCACTGCCTACTCGGAAACGATGGGCGTATATTATCCTGACCAGCCCAGAACGGATGGAAGCATTGAACACACAGGAGATAACTGCATAAAGATCAATGAAGAACTTCCTATCGGCAGTCAGATTGCCCTGACAGACAAGGTCGTTACAGGCGTATTTGGAGGATATTTCTACATCCAGTGTCAGGATCCCACGCACAAGGCTTGCGGTATCAAAGTTGTAAATACAGCAGCGCCTTCAGTCGGTTCGCTGGTAGATGTTACGGGCATTTTAAGCCGCGACAGCAACGATGAGCTTGTCATCAGTTCCAGTACTGTGGCATTGAGTTCTGGTGTGGCTGCTGCGGCAGTTCCTGATGCCTTGGGAAGGAGCAACAAGAATGTCGGCGGCGGTCCAGACGGTAACTCTAAGGGACCTGATGGCGGAGCAGGGCTTAACACTGTAGGCGTGCTCCAGGTAACATGGGGACGAGTGACTGCGCTTGAAAAGAATGCATCTATGACCATAGACGACAGCTCTGGTCCGATTAAAGTTTTAGGCCCTACAGGAAACGCTGTTGTTGGTTCCTATGTCCGGGTTGTTGGAATATGCGGTCTATTGAAGGAAAATGGCATCCGTCATCAGGTTCTAAGGACCAGGTCAGCAGTTGATGTCCAGGTAATACAGGAAAATCAATGACGATTGGGCTGGAGCCATCGTCCAGCTCCAGCCCAACTACCTACACATAAAGTGCTGGATAACCACAAGGATTAAACAGTTGACATAAACACTGCAAGACTGCTACATTCGATATACTTCATTTAAAGGAGAAAACCGTGCGTTTACTGCTTGTTGTTGTTCTGCTGGTTTTATGTACTGTTGTATTATGTGATGATTCCCCGCCTGAACTGCCCAGTGATCCCGCTTTAGACAAGCTTGTAACCCTTGCATTGAAAGGCGAGGCTATTTCAGACGTCGTAAAGCTGCTCACCAAGCAGACAGGAGTGCGCTTCAAGACATCAAAAGAAGTATCAGACCAGAAGGTAACTATATTTGTCGATGAAAAGCCTCTCAAGGAAGTGATGGAGGGCTTAACTACTCTATTCCAGTGGCAGTGGCATGTAGGCGCTGATGATGAGGGAACTGTCTACGGCCTATACGACCCTTACCGAGAAAAGCGTGAAGAGAACAAGCGTAAATGCCTGGAAGAAGCTCAGAAACTGCTCTTATCTGAGTTGGCTCGTATGGCGGCAAATCCTGAGAAGACTGAAGCTGAACTGGATCAACCACCTGCTGACTGGCAGGCAGATATTGCTGATAATCCTATAATCCAGAGTGAACCTGAGATTCTGGAAACCATTAAAAAAATGGCAGTCAGAATGGAGCGTGACAAATACCCGCTGCTTGTTCCATGTCTCAGAGTTTACAACACATTATCACCTAATCTTCGCCAATTACTGGTAGAGGGATATGAGATTTGCTTCAGTTCAGAATCTCCTGAGCCAGAATGGAAGATTTCTGATGACATTTTAAAGCAACTGGAATCTGGAATCCGTGTAGTTAATAAAATGGAGGAAGAATTCCAGCGTCAGTTGGAAATGGAAATGCAGCAAACACAGTCAGATCCTCCAACTCCTCAACCTGGATGGAATGAAGAGTATATTGAAGGAGAAGAGTGGGATTTCGAGGATTTTGAAGGTTGGGAAGAAAACTCCATCCATATTTTCGATGAGCCTGATTATGAAAACCTGATTTTGAAGAATGTCAGCATTACCTTCTCATCAAACGTAAAAACTTCCACCATTGAAACAAAAGCCAGTTTAGGTTTTTGCTGGACTGATGGAACAGATGAAAATACTTTGTATGAAGGTCGTGATATCGATCTGTTCACTGTTTGCCTGCAGGAAGAACCTGTCACAGAGGTAGACCACCTGCCCAAAAAGGATGACGACCAGATTCTTGATACTAAGGTCAGTATCAACTTGGATGACTTGGAAAATGAGAATCTGCCGACGTACTCACAGTTTTGGATTGATGATGAGCCGGAACCGAAGCTTGTTAACAAGTCTGATATCCTTTCTATTCTACATCATAAGCTGGGTATACAGATTATCTCTGATCATTACAGTGAGTATGGGTTGGATTATGCTGTAAATGTCTGGCAGGAAATGCCGATTAAGCAGTTGTTGAGTAGTGGTTTGAGAGATATTGGAGTCGATACCTACTGGGGTTGGGATGGCAATTACCTGTATACTCGGTGGAAAAATGTCAGGGAAATGGATGCTGCTGAAATACCGAACCGCCTGCTTCGTCCCTGGCAAGCTGCTGTTAAACGGCAGGGGTATTTGGATATTGACGACCTTTCTGAGATTGTTATGCTCACAGAACCACAGATGGATAATCTTATGGACTGTTCGGCAGCCTTCGGGTTTGATATGAAAAATATTCAAATGGCATTCAACCATGGGGTGTTCCTGAAGTTCTATGGGGCACTTACTTCCAGGCATCGGCATGAGATGTCCACAATGCAGTTGATGACAATGGGATTGAACTCAAAAGAGTTAGCAGCTCTGAGTGAGTATATGAAAGAACACTACGGCTTCTGTTTGGAAGGTGTGAGAGTTGGAGTTTACAAAGATGGTGTAAGGGTAGACAAGCCTATGGCAGACCCATTGATTAAGCTGCCTACTGCAATCGAAATGCGCCGGAGAGATTATGTCCCGGTTTATGAGTATTGTGTTGCTACATCGGAAACAAGTCGAGAAATTGGGCAAGTCTATGCAGATACCTATGAAGAAGCGTTAGTAGAATTTCGGATGATGCATCCGAAAGCAAGCCCTGACTGCCTGACTGTAAAAAATTGCCTTCAGTACGAAGTAAATTACTACTTCGATGATCTGTCAAGCAGCAGTCTTAATATAGATATCCCTCTTCCTGATGATAAGAAAAGCAGGAGAAAATAGCTGCTGTAGAGGAAATTTGAAATGTCTAATTTTGCAGGAGATTGGTTTTAGGCTGATCTCCTGCAATTTTATTCGGTCTTTCTTATTCTACAGAAACTGGCAACAACAGGGAATAATACTTGTCTAAAACTCGCATTTTACCACATATCATTAGTCAAACAGTGTCTCAAACCTAACGCTCACCACTAAAAGTTGCCAGATTATGATATAGCTTAACCTATTGACATAAACAATGTCTGCCTGCTACATTTGATGTATATTGTATCAAAGGAGAATACCATGCGTCTAACTTTGCTTGTTGTTATCCTATTGACTTGCTGTTTTACAGCATTGTGTGATTCCACACCTGCACTGCCCAGTGATCCCGCTTTAGACAAGCCTGTAACCTTTGCATTGAAAGGTGAGGCTATTTCGGACGTCGTAAAGCTGTTCACCAAGCAGACAGGAGTGCGTTTTAAAACATCAAAAGAAGTGTCAGACCAGAAGGTCACTATATTTGTTGATGAAAAGCCCCTCAAGGAAGTGATGGAGGGCATAACCACACTATTCCAGTGGCAGTGGCATGTAAGTACTGACGATAAGGGAACAGTCTATGGCTTATACGACCCTTACAGAGAAGAGCGCAAAGAGAGCAAGCGTAAATGCCTGGAAGAAGCTCAAAAGCTGCTCTTATCTGAACTGGCTCGTATGGCTGTAAATCCTGAGAAGACTGAAGCTGAATTGGATCAACCACCGGCTGACTGGCAAGCACGATTAGCGGATAATCTGGGTGTTATAAATGATCCAGTAGCTCAGGAAATTGTAAAGAATATATCAGTCATAATAGAGCGCGAGAATTACCCGCTTCGCATCCCATGTCTTAAGGCCTTCAACTCCCTTTCCCCAAAATTCCATCAGTTGATGGTAGAGGGACATGAAATCTGCTTCGATTCAGAATCCCCCGAACCTGAATGGAAGCTCTCAGACGATATAGTAAGACAGCTTGATGCTGCATTCCGTGAAGCTGAAAATATTGCTATTGAGACTAACAGGATGCTGTTTGAGTCATCAAATCCGCCGACTCCTCAGCCCGGACTGGATGAAGAGTTTATCGTGCCTCCCTATTCTTATACGAATAAAACTCTAAAGGGCGCGAACATCAGATTCATTGCGCGAACAACAGATTCCTTCATTCAGTCAAGTGCTGTTATTTGTTTCAGATGGGCTGATGAATCAGGCCAGGATATCAGGACTGTATACCGTAACGTCAACCTGTTTTCTGTTCTCCTGAAAGAAGAACCGGTTACGGAGGCAAGTCGTCTGCCGAACAAAGATGATGAAGAGTTTTCATCTACAAAAATCAGCATAAGCATGAATGATCTGGAAGGGGAGAATCTGCCAACAGCAGCACCATTTGGATGGGAGGATGATCATGGGCTGAGTTTTGTCAACAAGTCCGATATCCTTTCCATTCTGCATCGCAAGCTGGGTACACAGATTATCTCTGATCATTACAGTGTGTATGAGGTTAGTATGGCTGTAGAGAACTGGCAGGGAAAGGAGATGTCGGTCAAGGAGTTGATGAATAGCGGCTTAGGAGCTATTAGAGTCAATACCGACTGGGGCTGGGATGGCAAATACTTGTATACCCGTTGGAAGAATGCTGGAGAACTGGATGCCGCTGAAATACCTAACCGCCTGCTTCGCCCCTGGCAAGCTGCTGTTAAACGGTATGGATATTTAGGTATTGACGGTCTTGCAGAGATTGCTGCTCTCCCCGAACCGCAGCTTCGCTCGATTTGCGGGCACCCAGCAATGTTCGGGTTTAATGATGCCAACCTTAGAGTTGTAAGCGGGGAGTATAAGCCGTTTCTAAAGTTCTATAATACGCTTACCTCGAATCACCGGCGCAAGATGTCCACTGACCAGTTGATGACTATGGAACTGAAATCAGATGAACTGGCTGAACTGTATAAGGTGATGGCAAAAGCCCATACTCTTGGCTTTGATTACGATGGTGTGAAAGTGGGGACCTACAAAGATGGCTTGAGGACAGATAAACCTATGACAGATTCATCTATCCGTATGCCAGTGTCCATCACCTTGCGCAGTAGAGAGAATGTTCCGGTATACGAGTACAGTATTACGACTGAAAATATGTTCGAAAACGGTGCTCTTTCCGCAGGTACTTTTGAAGATGCCTTGGCAGAGTTAAGGATGCGGTTCCCGGATGCAACTGCTGATTGTCTGTCTTGCAAAAATCGTCTTCGCTACGAAGTTATATATTACTTCGATGACCAACCGCGCAACATTGGCTTCAACATAGATATCCCTCTTCCTGAGGAAAACAGAGGCAGAAGGAACTGAAGCCCGTTGCGAGATAAGTTAAGATTCTGATAATAAATGCCGGAGGTTGGCTTGATGTCAGCCTCCGGCATCATTTTATCTGTTTTTTATTTGCATATATTTCTTGCTTCCTTTGCTATTGGATGCTCCACATGAGTTATAATCTTAGAAATCATCCTGGTCCAGAGGAAATTGATGATTGCTCGCTTCAGATTCTGGGTATTATTTTGTCAACTGATGAGCTAAGAGGAGCTTCTAGTTATGCACTATCCGTTTTGGTATGTTCCCGGTCTTACCTCGCCAATGTGGATTGCAATCGTCGCAGTAATCCATGTTTATGTAGCAATGTATGCCGTTGGAGGAGCTGTTTTGCTGGTTTTCCAGACCAGGCTCGCTTATAAAACTCGAGACAAGGAGTATCTGGATTATCTCCGCAGGCATACCTGGTTCTTCTTGTTATTGACTGTTGTCTATGGTTCGCTTCTTGGCATAGGGATATGGTGGACAATCGGACTTGCTTCGCCTCTTGCAACCGAGGAGCTTATTCACATCTTTGTACTCGGCTGGGCGATGGAATATGTCACTTTCATCCTGGAAATCCTTGCCATATTTATCTTTTTCTACTACTGGGGCAGGTTGAGCGAGTCAGACCACCTCAAAACTGGGTGGATTTACGCCGGTGCAGCCTTTGGTAGCCTTGTGATAATCACCGCTATCACTGCGTTTCAGCTCAATGCAGGAAACTGGCGTCCTGAAAATGGTTTCTGGGCTGCTATGTTCAATCCCCAGGCTATTCCCCAAATAGCTGCAAGAACAGGTGGTTCGCTTCTCCTTGGTGCGTTATACTTTTTCCTGCATTCTTCGCTCTTTTTAGGTAATCATGAGCGGCTGCGTACGAGGGTAGGTCGGCAGAGCGCAAATTGGGCGATGATAGGTGCTGCTTTGACTATCATTGGAGGTTTCGCATGGCTGCTCAACCTTCCTGCAAGTGGTGAAGCTGCTCTTGTAGGTGCTGCTGTGCTTAACGTCCTGATGACGATTATCTTCCTTCTGACTGCAGGTGTTGTCATCATGATGTATTTTGGCCCTATCCGCAATCCAAAATGGCTTACCCCAGGCTTTACTATCCTCTTCTTTGGAGCAGGACTTGCCGCAACCGGAACTGGCGAGTTCATCAGGGAAGCTGTGCGTAAGCCTTACATTGTTCATAACAGAGTGCTGGGTAACCAGATTCGCCCTGATGAGATTCCTCAGCTTCGCAACACCGGATACTTGAACGGCGGTGTCTGGACCAGAGCTTACATAAGCCACAAATTCCCGCAGGTCATGACAACAGAAGGGAATGAACCTCAATCGGACACTCGTATTGGGCAAATTGACGGAGAAAAACTCCTGAACCTTCCTGCTGAAGACCGCAGGCTTATCGGTCAGACTATCTTCATGTATCACTGCAACGACTGCCACGCTGTTGAAGGCTATTCTTCTGTCGCTCAACTGACCAGAGGCTGGAATGATGACATGATTTACAACCTGGTATTGAACCTGGATCGGTTCCACTACTTCATGCCGCCTTGGTCAGGAACGGATGCTGAAGCATTGCTGCTGACCGAATATATTCAGGAAATCAATCACCCATATCCTGCAGGCTTGCAGCAAGGTTTGGAGGAGGCTAGATAGATGGACCCAAATGCACTTATTCCACCGGAAAGCCCTATTGGATACCCGATGCCATTCTGGCTTATTGAAATATTAAAGGTATTCGGTTTTTCACTTCACGTCATGATGATGAACATCTGGTATGCAGGGGCAATCCTGGCAGCCGGTTTTGGATTGCTTGGACGCGGCAACGCCAGGCTGGTAGGACATCACATTGCCCGAGCCTTGCCTTTCGTAATAGCGCTTGGTATCAACTTTGGCATCGTCCCGCTGCTTTTCATCCAGGCGGCGTACTACCAGTTCTTTTATCCTGCTACCATTCTGATGGCTTGGCCCTGGTTTGCTGTCTTTTGGCTTGTGATTATGGCATATACGGGTGCATACCTCTACAGGCTAATGATTCTTGGCAAGGTCAAACCTTGGGCAGGTAAAGCAGGCGGATGGATTGCCGGCCTGGTATTCATTGCAGTTGGGTTCATTTTTGCCAATGCGATGAGCCTACTGACGCACGTAGATGGTTGGTGGAACCTGTTTACCCGCACCAGTGTAGCAGGAGCATCAACAGGACTTGCACTCAATTTTTCAGATGCTTCATTAATTCCAAGATGGTTTTTCATGTTCGGAATTGCGCTAACGACTACGGCTGTGTTCGTTATCATCGATGCTGCTTTCATGTCAGGTCGTGAAAACGAAGATTACCGCCGTTACGCAGGCAGGTTTTCTGCTGTGCTGTATACAGTTGGGCTTTTATGGTTTGTCGGCTTCGGCAGTTGGTATATCTTCGGAACCAGGTCTGAAGCTTTTCCAACAGCTCTTGCTGACCCGGTTATGAGAATTATCTTCCCGTTAACTGCAATATCTCCTGGATTGCCTTGGCTTCTGCTCGTCTTTCAATGGAAGCAACCTTCCAGAAAGCTTGCAGCACTTGCAGGAGTTGCTCAATTCGGGTTGATAACGCTAAACGCTGTCAGCCGGCAGTGGCTGCAGAATGTAGAACTCGCGCCTTATGCAAATCTGGCATCCAAACCAATGGACTTGCAACTCAGCGCTTTAATCATATTCCTTTTGCTGTTTGCAGGAGGAATCTCCATTGCCTGGTGGATGATTGCGAAAATAGTACATGTCCACAGGCAGGAGTTCGTTGGTAAGAAACATCATAGCTGAAGCATTTAAACGTTACCGTTCAAGTTTTGATTATTACTCGCGGGTATAATCCTGTGAGTAATCCAATCACAATGTCAGGAGGTTTATTTAAGATGAGTGAGATTAAAAATGTGTTCGACATGATCGAGTTTCCAAAGGAAGGTGTTCTGAGCAAGACTATTGCTGAAAAACCTGCCGGAGAGGCAGACATTTTTATGCTGCCTAAAGGTGAAAAAATATCTCAACATACATCATCAAGAGATGCCGCAGTCCTTATACTGCGTGGAGAGGCCGATTTTCAGTTAGGAGACGAGTGGCACAGAGTCAAACCTGGTGATTGGTTCTTTATGGATGCCGGACTGCCTCACGCAATCTCATCTGTGGATGATTTGGTATTCCTCCTGACCTTATTTGGTTCATGAGGTGTATTATGAGGCCAATCCAGTGGGTTATAGTTTTCTTGGTTCTTGGGATAATTGGTTGCAATGAACAACAACAGGCCCAGGAGCCTGAGAACAATTCATCTGCTGCATCTCCACAAATAAATGCAGATCTTCCTCCGCCTGGCAATCCTGATGTCGGAAGAAAACCTCCAATGCCTGATCCTGTGCAAGTGTCGAATCCTCCTTACCGAGTAGAGACTGTCGCAACAGGACTTGAAGTGCCTTGGGATATGGCTTTTGTATCAAAAGACCGGATTTACGTCACCGAACGGCCTGGCAGAGTAAGGTTAATTGAAAATGGCATCCTCAGAACCGAGCCTTATGCACGTATAAACACAGCAGCCCGTGGCGAAGGCGGATTGATGGGTATTGCTCTGCATCCTGATTATCCAAATCCCAGATGGGTGTACCTTATGTATACCTATGAGTCAGGTGGAGAGATCTACAACAGAGTCAGCCGGTTTACCGATACAGGGAACGGATTGACTGATGAAAAGGCTGTTGTAACACGTATTCCTGGGTCGAGTGTCCATAATGGGGGAATCATCCGTTTTGGCCCTGATGGAATGCTTTACATTGGGACTGGTGACTCAAGACAACCGGAATTGGCTCAAGACAGGTCGTCTCTTGCGGGAAAAATCCTTAGAGTTACCCCAGAAGGCTCAGTTCCGGCAGATAATCCGTTTCCTGACTCTATGGTCTATGCATACGGTTTCCGCAATGTTCAGGGGCTTGCCTGGAATCCGGCAAATGGTGATCTCTGGGCAACGACACACGGCCCGACTGGTGAATTCGGACTGCAAGCCAAAGATGCAGTGTATATCGTCAGTAGGGGAGGGAATCATGGATGGCCGCGCGTGCTTGGTGTAACAGATCGGAGAGGTGTAGTCGATCCCGTCTTATTCTTTCCTGATGAAGCTGTTCCTCCGGCATTGGCAACGTTCTATAACGCGGACTTGATGCCTGAACTAAAAGGGAATTTCTTCTTTACATCGCTCAGAGGAGAGCATATGCAGAGAGTTGTCTTATCCGGTGCGCGCAATATCAGCCGTATCGAACGCTGGTGGCAGACCGGCACACAAAACGGACGCTACGGACGATTGCGAGCTGTTGTTCAAGGCCCGGATGGTGCACTTTATGTCTCTACCAGCAATCGTGCGAGAGGAAACCCAATCTCCAGTGATGATAGGATTCTTAGAATAATCCCTCAATAAAGAACGCAGATTATGTTAAAAAGAAAAAAGGCCAGGGGATTTCCCCTGGCCTTTATGATTAGCAGTAGATAACTGCTTATGGCTTGTTCAGGACATATCCCAGTCCAGGTACCGGAGTAGAATTACCCCAGCCCTCGCCGGCCCATGATCCTGGCTGTGCAAACTGGGTCACAAGTCCCCAACCGCCGTCGACCTGGACGATCTTGATCAGCACGCTGTTGAATCCAGCAACAAGCGGGACTGATGCAACGTTGGTCGAACCATACCATGCACCACGGATACCTTCGAAGGAGCCTCTTTCGACTCCATTAACGAAGATCTTGAACGAGTCATCGCTTCCAACAGGAATATCCACTGTCTGCGCCACCGGCGACCACACA
>JAKPFN010000030.1 GCA_029551395.1 Armatimonadota bacterium
CGGATAATAAAAGACACCAACTAATCAAGATAGGAAATCCGGACTCGAACGGAATCCTCATCGAAAAATCAGCCAAAGGTATGCTTCGGTTCGTCATGGCCGGAAACGATAACAGCGCAAGCAGCAAAGTCACGGTTGTGAGGATAGATGTATCCGATTGGGACACAAAACAGTGGCATCATGTAGCCTGCACCTGGTCCAGTCATAAAAATATGCCTGTAGGTATAGCCCTCTGGATAGACCATTCGCGAATCGAAAGCGTTATCTACGGCGGTGACGAATTCTTCGACTGGACAACACTTCCTCAGGCTGATAAAAAGATATGGATAGGAGATTCAACCACCCAGGCATACATAGACGAGCTTCTGATTAGAAACAACGTAACCGGCTTCGAGCGGCCTACAGAGATGCATACAGTCTGGAGAGACTACTTTATGACAGCTCCCTACAGCCGCATAGAAGTAGACACCTGCCCTTATCCCGAAGGTGTCAAAACCGATCCCAGAGTAGTAAGAGGCCAGACTAAGCAGTTTGGCGTAAAAGCGCTGAGATCGGATACCAGAGTCTATGAAAAGCTGACCGACTACGGTTCCGGCTGGGCTGATGTCAAACCTTACCTTAACTTCGAAGTCCTCAAAAACGATAACGTAACCGTCAACAACGACCGCGGTGCGTGGAGACGGGGCATGGTAACCGCAAACGAGCATGCTTCAGGCACTTTTGACCTTAAAGTGGTATGGGATAGAGGAGTAACACTGACTGACCAGAAGACCATAATCATCACTTCTGACGAAAAGCCCGATCTCAACATTATGTATGTCGAGAGATACCCCAGATACAGCAGAGATGGATCCAAAAAGTGGGTTCACGGAGGTGATCCTTACAAACCTGAAGCCGGCAACGGTCAAAAATGGCCTGGAGACAATGAAACTGTTACTTCCGTAGTGCATTTCGGCAACTGGGGCTACACTGACGCAAAAGACTTTATCGTCAAACTGGAAGTAATCTCGGATAACAATGACAACTATGTCTACGACAAAGGCGATACGGTAAGAGAAACTTTCAAAGAGACAATCTCATCTCTAAAACCGGGCGCTGAGGCAGAGAAAACCTTTACCTGGAGATGGCCGAACTATTCCAAGGGAGAACCTAACGTTTTTATTCGTACAGCTGTCGACCCGGATGGCCTGATAGATGAAATCTGCGAAGTAAACAACGAAAGATGCGAATTGAATTACGCCAAAGCAGCACGTTGGGGTTACCATAAGCAGTATTTTGACCAGGACCATAAAGAGAAGAAAATCAACCTTGTCGGTTCTTTCAGCAACTTCGACTGGTCTAATGCCCACACGGATTGGTGGGAAGGAGCGCTGCGAAACGCCATCTACACTACAACAAGCCCTATCGGCGCAAAAATTGCTTCCAGAGTAGACAACTACTATGCGTTCGAGAAAACATCGCCCATTACCTGCGGTGGGTTTATCATCGATGACAGCGAACACTTTGTCCGTCAGGCAGAATACTATGACGGCGGATGGGATTGGGACTTCTACAACGAGTTCGGCCAACGATTCAACTGGCAGACTGATGTAATCATATCCGGCATTCTTCACGAGTGGGGTCACACTACATTTGCCAATCCTGATTGCTATGGAAACCTGTTCTCCACATTCGGTATTATGCTGACAGACCCATCAGGGAAATATTACGCAGGCTCAAAATACTTCCCTGCTGTAAACAAGTATAACGATGCTCCGTATCCGGCTGTATATCACGGACATCCTGATGTCCTGGGAGTAAGCGGCTGGGGGCAGCTTTATGGCTCGAATATGGGAGCCTGGCTGGATTATTATTCAGCCGGTGTAGCGCAGTATTACGGCACAAGACGCCCCGCTTGGCCTCCAACGTATGCTGATGAAATACCGTCAACCAACAAGATACTTGTGTTGGACAGGAATGATGAGCCGCTTAAAGATGCTGTCGTTACCATATATCCGGTTGTAAGTGGCATGTTGGGCCACTTCGTGCCTGACGTGCCTAAGTTCATCGGTAAGACCAGCGCTGACGGTTACTGGACATTGCCTCGTGTAACGGCAGCCTGCTGGGATGATCCCGAAACCGACCCTGTGGAAGGCGCGTATGTTTATCCTCATGATAATCCATTCTGGAGACCTGCTTTGGATGACGATTGGTATCCGTCTGATGGAGTTCAGGGGAACAGTTGGATTGTAAAGATAACAAGCGGCGATAAGGTCGAATTTGCGGTGCTGAACCAGACAGAATTCACCTGTGAGATGTTCCGCAAGCACACTATAGGCATTTACCCAGTTAAAACCAGCCTGGTCTATGGCGGCGATACACCCATGCCGGAAATTGTCCCCGCAACGGGTACGAATTTAAGACCGGTGGTAGTTGCAAGCCCTATGTTGCAGACAGTTCGGCCTGGTGAGACATTCACAATAGATGCCTCCGCAAGTCATGATCCTGAAGGCAAACCGCTACACTACTTCTGGTGGCGTGATAAGAACGACTGGAGGGATTTCGACCCGCTGCATACTGATTCTCCGATTCTCACGCTTACTGCCCCGGAAGACTTGAACAACTGGCAGTACCAATGGTTCCCTGGAGAACTGAGGTACAGGCTGTATGTGACCGATGGTGTAAGACAAAGTGAGATGATTACTATAAGAGTGTTGGTCAAGGCTGATTCAGATTGACAGCCAGGATAGATAATCGATAACCATAAATACAAGGAGCGAGTTTTATATTAACTGCTCCTTGTATTGCTTTTGAATGTTGTGTTGAACCTAACCGCCGGCGGCCCGAGGGTTTTACCTCGGGCCGCGACTTTGACCTGCCTACGCGGCAAGCGACCTGTCAATAGGCCCCATTAGCTGTTAATACGGCGGGAATCGTCTTTAATAGTATCTTGATGTCCATCCAGATAGATCGGTGGTCGACGTAATAAACGTTCAACCGTACCCTGTCCTCATACGAGAGCTTGCTCCTCCCGCTCACCTGCCACAAACCTGTTATCCCAGGTTTTACGGAGAGGATTTTCTCATGATAGATGCCGAATTTCTCGATTTCAGGGAAGCTGATCATCCTCGGACCAACGAGTGACATCTGCCCCAACAGCACATTCATAAGCTGAGGCAGCTCGTCCACGCTGGTCTTGCGGAGTATCTTCCCTACCCTGGTTATCCGCTTGTCACAGCGCAGCTTATGGTTCTCTTCGAACTCTCCGCGCTCTTCTTCGTCTTCACATATCAAAGATTCAGCTCCTTCAACCATCGTACGGAGCTTGTAAGCTATAAATGCTTTCCTGCCCTTTCCCACTACCTTACGGCGATGGAACACTGGGCCAGGTGAGTCCAGCTTAATGGCTAAAGCCAGAACAGGTAATAACGGCAAGAGAATCAACACAAGAGGTAGACAAATAATAATGTCCAGCACCCTCTTTTCCACATCATAAAGCGCAGGTACGCGGCGCATACCGCTTACAATTATTTGCTCGCCGGGTTTTGCACACCCATTGATGCTTCCCATCCAGCGTACTCCTTTACTCGGCAGTCTTATTGCTTTCGGTCTCCCACCTTCCCAAGGGAGCCTGATGGCTGCCTACAGGCTGGACCGACCTTTCTTGGCTCCGAAAACCTCTGCAGCCTCCTGATAAATGCTCGCGAGTTTTTCGGCAATTTCACCCCAGTCATGATTTCGTCTTACATAGTTAGCCGCATTGCGACCTATTTCATACCTCTTACCAGGCGAGTCAAGCAGCTTTATCACATGGTCTGCAAACTCCACCGGTTCATCGGCAACTAAAACATCCCTGCCATTCTCAACAGCGATGGCAGAACATGCCCTCGCCGATGCTACAACCGATTTGCCCATCGACATTGCTTCCAAAACCTTATTTTGAATTCCTACCCCAACAGTAATTGGCGATACCGCAACGGCAGCTTTGGCAATATATGGCCTGATGTCATCAACATATCCTGTAACCGTAACTGAAGGATCGTCAGCCAGCTTGCGGATGGCTGGCGGAGGATCAGCGCCTACTATGTTGAACCTGACCTTCGGTCTGTGAGCTTTTACAATAGGAAAGATGTTCTCATAGAAGTGCAAAACCGCTGCTTCGTTTGCGTAGTAGCTCATTTTGCCTGAAAAAACGATGGAATCCGGTTCCTCAGGTATGTCCATTGGAGAGAAATACTCGTGGTCTACCCCGTTTGGGACAACTGAAACTCGGCCTCCCTGCGGCATGAGCGCAGCCAGACGACTGTCCTGAGATAACTCGGCCAACTGTCTGGTTACACGCCATTCTTCAAGCTCCTCAGGTGTTTCAGGCGGCCGTGCAGGCATCTCTTTCAGCTTGACCCGCTTACGAATCCTGTCCCACAGAAGCCCATCGAGCGCTTTTTGGTCATGTGCAGAGGTGATGACAATCTTATCAAAGCGTTCCGATATCATAGCCTCGTAGACCCGCATCTTAGCCCACTCTTCTAAAGCCAGGAACCAGGATACGGGGTTCTTTTTGGTCTTCAGGAACTGTCTGAGAAGTAAAGTAATGCAATCTACAGAATCATACACCTTGGGCAGCGACCCAACGTGTGCTGCAAAATGAGCACCTCTGATATGCTCTACGTGGACTATATTAAACGACTGCCTGGCTATCAGTTCATCGACCGTTCTCGTAAGCATCGGCTGATAGGTATAAGCAGCCTGAAGCGGCATCCTGGTAAAAAGCTTCTTTCCGCAGCTTGCGACCGACTGTGTTTTGCTCATGCGGATAGGCTTGACGCTGCAGCACACCTTGCACATCTCGCCAAGAGCCTGACGGTCATGGTCAGTCTGAACAAGCGGCACCAGCACAACTTCATGATGCCTTGCCAGCTTTTTTATCAGATTGTAAGGTCTTACACGAATACGAGAGGGCACGTAGGGCGTAATGTAAAGCACTCGCATGGCGCTACCACACTTTCCAGAAACATCTCAAGGTGCGTCCCTAAGTTCCAATCTACCCCACACCGCACCGTCTTCTCAGTATCAGTTTTTATCTATTGACAATAGCTCAACAATTATTTAGAAAATGTCACACGCCGTGTTATTACCCCAACAATCATAAATAACAACCATCATAAAAGCATATTTATGGGGAAAGATTCCCAATTACCTGAGTTTATTTTGCGCGGATGCGTGAAGGAGGAGGAAAAGTCCTTCGTGTAATCTTCTGAGTGCTGCTCTGCTTATCAGGAACAAGAGAGTCCAGCGCAGCATCAATCCGTTTGTAGATAGAGTCCCATGAGTAATTGGCAAGCACAAACTCCCTTCCCTCCTGACCTAACTCAACACGCAACTTGTGATTTGACAGAATGCGTATTACAGCTTCAGCAAAATCATCAGGAGTATCTGCAACAAGTAAATGTCTGCCCGCTTCGGTTCCAATCCCCTCACAGCCAACTGAAGTGCTGACCACCGGCAGTCCCATTGAAAGAGCATTGAGTATTTTAACCCGGAGGCCGCTGCCCGAACGAAGCGGGACGATAAAAACAGCCGCACGGGATGCTACAGTTCGGATATCTTCAACAAAACCTGTGACCTCTATTGAATTATCTCTTTCTGAAAGCAACTTTATCTCATCTGGAGGATTGCTGCCTGCAACTATAAGCCTGACTCCGTCAACTTTTGTATTTACAAGAGGATAGATCTCGTTAGCAAAGTACAGAATCGAGTCGATATTGGGAGGCCAGGACATTGTACCTATGCTGACAATGTCTCTTGCATCCGGGTCTAGCTCAACCTGAGAAAAGCTTGAAAAATCCACTCCTATCGGTATGCACACCAGGTTCTGAAGCTCGGGATTTTCGGTTGAAAATGTCTGTTTATCGTTGTCAGTTACGGTAAAGACCATATCGAACTTCCCGCAAGTGCCAAGTTCCCATCGTCGCAACTTCCGCCACTCGATTTGGGCAAACAACCCTTTTGGGGATAGACCTTCACTTTTTGCAATGCGCTCGATGATTTTATACTCAACATTATGCTCATCCAGAATCTTTGGGCACCTACCCCATCCGGCTGTATACTGAGCCATCTGCAGGTGGTCTACGTAAACCAGGTCAAACCTTCCTGTCTGGAGAAGTTCATCAACAGTTTCCTGCATATCAGGTACATAATCCCGCGCGACAATGAACGGTTTACCAGAAAACAAGCTTAAGGCAGCGAACTTCAGATTAGCAGCCATCGACCTTTTAATAGGGATGGTCACGATATTCCGGCACAGCTCTGACAGTGTGTCCAACTGCTCCTGAGTTGGGTTTTCCCGGACAAATGACACCAGCGTAACGTGATGATGCTTCCCAAGATGCCGAAGGATGTTGTAGCTGCGTATCGTGCCGCCGCAGATTGGAGGGTACGGAAAAATTTGAGTCAGGAACAGTATTCTCATCCAGCAGAACCTCCGGGTATAGTGTTGTTCGAAGCTTTGGCACTTGCCTGAGCGTAGACCTTCTCATAGACTGCTACCGTTTCCCTTGCAGTGCGCTCCCAACCGTAGTTAGTAACACGCTGCCTGCCTTTAGCTATCAGGTCTGCCTGAAGCTTTTGGTCTTGCAGTACCTGAACGAGCGCTTCCGCAATATGTTTCGGATCATTGGGGTTCACAAGAAGCGCCGCATCACCAGCTACCTCAGGAAGCGAGCTTATATTTGATGTTATCACGGGCGTATCGCAGGCCATTGCTTCTATTACAGGCAGTCCAAAGCCTTCGTAGAACGATGGAAATAACAATACCTCAGCCTGGCTGTAAATGATTGCAAGATCGCGTCTTGGAACCGGGTCTAGCAGGATCATCCGAAGTTTTGGAGTCTCGTACTGAGATGCAAAGCTGAGCGCCATCTCCTTTGCCTCATGGGATGCGCAGATCAGCACCAGGACAACATCGTTCAGTATCCTTGCAGCCAGTTCTGCGGCCATGATTATCCCCTGACAGTTCTTGCGGGGGTCTGATGAGACAAACCCCAATACATACTTTTCAGGCAGATGATGCTCTTTTCTTACCCTTTGAATCTCATCAAGGTCGCGTATAGGGGCAAAATCAGGATGAAGTCCGGTTGGGATGACCGTAATACGGTTTTCAGGAACGTGAAGCATCCTGCAGATATCGGATTTTGAAGCTTGAGATATCGTAATTACCGCATCCGCCCGTTTTGCAGCCTTAGGCATAATAGAGCGCCAGTAGGAGTTAAGCATCCGTGCCTTCAGCCCTGGTTTCTGACTGCCTCTTTGACGAGGCATACAAGGAATAAGGTCGTGGACTGTTAGTACCAGGCTGCAATTCTTTTTAACCGCTGCTGTATTGCATAGATAATGGGCTATATCTATCTTATCCTGCGACATAGCTGCCGGAAGCAGGAACTGTTCACGAACAGGCGCAGGTCCGCATATTGCTCTTACTGAGAAATTGTCTGACGTATAAGCAGATTCAGCGCCTGGTCTGTCTGTATAGAGAAAATACTGGTTCTGGTCATCCAGCGCCTCCAGCCCATGCACTATGTTCTGAGTGTATGTCTTGAAGCCTCCATCCTGAGGATGTGTCAGGAATCTTGCATCGATACCTATTCTCATCGCTCGCTCACCGCCCACGAAAGCAGGTTCTTTTGGATTGACAGTCTGGCTTTATAGACACGGTTGTTTCGGCTTACAAGAGCTTTAGGCCCCCAGGCTGCAAGCCTCAGAACTGAAGAAAGCAGGACAACACCGCGGTAACTGAGAGCTGAAACTCTGCCATAATGCTTGAGCATGAACTTATACTTACTCCGGCAGAGTTCCACAGAGGTGCGGTTGACATCCTGCTTGGAGCTTTGCCCTCCGTAATGGATAACCTGCGCAGTTGGCAGAAAAAAGACCTTCCAGCCAGCAGCTTTCAGCCTGTAACAGAGGTCTGCTTCTTCGCTGTACATAAAGAAGTCCTCATCCAGCAGCCCTACCTGGTCAGAAGCCTTCCTGCGGACCAAAAGACAACTGCCGCCGGCAAAGTCTACCTCTCTGGTAACGCTGAAATCCCAGTGAGTCATCGCATAACGGCCGAAAAACCTGTTATTCGGGAACAGTTTGCTCAGGTACAGCGCATCCAAAAGCTCACTGAGTGGTGTAGGAAATGGACTGCAGGACCTTTGCAGCGAGCCATCCGGGTTCAACAGCTTGCTTCCGACAGCACCAGCTTCTTCATGCTCATCGAGGAAGCTGACCAGGGCCGAAAGCGCTCCCGGAAGCACTACCGTATCGCTGTTAAGGAGCAGAAAATATTCACCAGAAGATATATCGTAGGCAAGGTTGTTGGCCTTAGTGAACCCAAGGTTTTCTCCTGCTTCAACAAGCTTGACCTGCGGGAATTCCCTCCGAACCATCTCAGCGCTGCCGTCTGAGGAGCCGTTATCTACAACAATGACCTCTGCTTCCAGCCCATCCAGATTTGCATATACCGAAGTCAGGCATTGATTCAGTAGAGCTTTTGTATTCCAATTGACGATGGCAATAGAAAGCTTCATTGATTATGCTCCTCAATGAGTAAAGAATTGTCATCGACCCGAGATGCTGCTACAGCAGCCCCAAGAAGCACCCATGGAATTACGGATGTCCCAAAAGACCAGATACCTCCGTTAACCCTGCTTGGGAACAGGTAATCCCCAACGAGACTCGTGACTGCAATAGCTGTAAAGACTGATGTGCCTGCTACAGACAGCCATTTGAGGTCAGCGGGAGTCTTTCGGATTGCCTCCAGCCCGACTTTGGCTCCAACAATAACCAGCCAGACGAATGACAGAATGCCCAGCAGTCCCATTTCTGCGATGATTTG
>JAKPFN010000031.1 GCA_029551395.1 Armatimonadota bacterium
AGACCGGAGTGCAGGCCCGAAAGGCTGAAGTGGAACAGCATCGACAAAGGCTTCTTGAGGCCAAGAAAAATAAGTTAAGGGAGAGGATGAGAAGATGCTTAAGCAGTTAATGATTTCCAAAAAAATCGAACAGCGTAAAGCGGCGTTGGCAGAGCTGGAAGAACAGGAAAGGGGACTAGAAACCAGGGCTGAACAAATAGAAGCAGCGCTGGCAGAGGCTCAAACCGATGAGGAGATTGCAGCAGTAGAGGAAGAAATCGGCAAGATTGAGGCTGAAAAGGAAGAACTCAAACAAAAGAAGGCTAGCCTGGAAGCAGAAATTGCGGAGTTAGAGGGAGAGCTTGAACAGCTTAATAGTAAAGAGCCAAAAAATAATCAAAAAAGGAGCTTAGCAGAACCACAGGTACAAGGAGGAGATTATATGATTAAAAGAGGCTTTTTCCAAGGCATGAGCAGAAGTGCAGTAGAAAACTTAATTGTTCGTGAAGATGTAAAAGACTTTATCCAAAATATTCGTACTTTGATAGGGCAGAAAAGGGCTGTAACAGGTGGGGATCTATTAATTCCTGATGTGTTATTAGGTTTACTTAGAGATAATTTGCATCGTTATAGTAAGTTAATAACTAAGGTAAACCTAAGAAGAGTATCTGGGACTGCTAGACAAAATATTGTTGGTGCCATTCCTGAAGGTATCTGGACCGAGATGGTTGGCACCCTCAACGAGATGGATATTGTATTTAATCAACTGGAAGTAGACGGTTACAAGGTAGGCGGCTATGTGGCCATTCCCAACTCCATTTTGGAGGACAGCGACATTAATCTTGCTGGTGAAGTGTTAGACGCCATTAGCCAGGGGATTGGATTGGCGCTTGATAAAGCTATCTTATACGGTACCGGTGTAAAGATGCCTGTTGGTATTGTTACCCGCTTAGCCGAAGTACAGCAGCCGGCATATTGGGGCAACCGAGAGAGACCATGGACGGACTTGAGCGATACTAACCTCTTGGCAATTGATCCGACGGCTGTATCGCCTGCAGCTTTTTTTGCAGACTTGATATTAAAACTTGGTGTAGTGCAAGCTAACTACAGCGACGGTCAGCTGTTCTGGGCAATGAATACCCAGACCTATAGGATACTGCAGTCCAAGGCGATCAATTTCAACGCAGCGGGCATGGTGGTCGCGGGCGTGCAAAACACGGTGCCGGTTATTGGCGGCGAGGCCGTACTGCTCGATTTCATCCCCAACAACCATATAATTGGCGGCTACGGCTCTTTGTATCTCCTGGCCGAGAGAGCCGGAGTGAAGCTCGCACAGTCCGAGCACGTCCAGTTCATCCAGGATAACACCGTATTCAAGGGGACGGCGAGATACGACGGGCGTCCGGTCTTTGGAGAGGCGTTTGTCGGCCTAACCATCGACCAGGGCGTTGGGGCAGCTGCTCCTGATCCTACTGACGTAGTCTTTGCTCCTGACATAGCAAACCCTTAGACGCGTCCCTATCGGGGCTGGCGATAGGGACGCTAACGCTCGATCCGGCATTTGATCCGTCGGTGACGAGCTACACAGCCACAACTGCAAACGCAAGTAACAAGATAACCGCTACGGCGCTGAAACCCGAGGCGGTTATTTCGATCAAAGTCAACGGTCTGGCGCATGAAAACGGTGCTACAGCTACCTGGCTACCGGGTACCAACATTGTAGGAATTCACGTTAAGCGTGGGACGACACAGAAGACCTACAGAGTGATGGTAACCAAAGACGGGGCACTCAAAAGCCTGACCGTAGCCGCGATAGCTGGCACTGAGGTCGGGGACACGGCGATAACTGTAACCGAGCCTCTGACCGAGGGTTGCACATACAAGTATCAGACCGGAGCTGGGCTGGAAGTGCCCGCGCTTGACGATGATCTCTCAGAGTGGGATGACTGGGATGGCGAGTCTGACATCGCGGCTACCATTGGCGAAGACATCATCATCGCCGAGGTGGCACTAGGCGGGCTGGCGAAGGCGGCCGGCAAGACGACCGTGGTGGCTAGGGCCGAGGGGTGATGGCATGGATACGACAGCGGACATGATCGCCGCCATTAAGGAGGCGATGGGACAGTGAGTCAGCACGGTTTCTTGTCTGCAGCGCAACCGTTGATTGTACAACATGGGGCGCTGGACCTGATCAAGGCTAGACTAGGTATTACTTCGAGTGTGCG
>JAKPFN010000033.1 GCA_029551395.1 Armatimonadota bacterium
CCGAAGGTACAATATATATCAACAAGAGCCAGAAAGAGAACAAACTCAATAAAAGGAAATCCAATAACAAAGTAACAATGTCCGACAAAAGGCACCAACCAATATCCATCCACCATCTGTGGAATCGGAAAATCTGCGGAATCTGCGGTTCAAAAGCAAGGAGGAAAGGAGTGCAACAAAAATTACGCAAAACGAAATGATTTCCAGTCTCATGAGCCTCCATCCCAAGCTCAAATCACGCTCATTCCATACCAATTTCGTTTTGCAAAAACCGTGTAATTACAGTATTCCGCACTCCGCACTCCGCACTCCGCATTCTGCACTATTCTGGCTGGGTAAAAACTCCCCCTATCATTGCGCGGTGTTAGCTTGACTGCCAGTGGGGCGTAAACTATAATCTGGGGTAGAAAGTGGTGGCAAGTGGTAGCCAATGGTAGATTGTTCCATGGAGGGTGGATTAAATGCACGACCACGGGGTAGACGACAAATACGTAAGTGAGATCTCGGTCGATCCGGGACCAGGCGGCACTGTTGCGGTCTATCTAGTAGAAACTGCAACCGACGAAGACACTCGGTCGCTTCGCAAACTGTTCGACGAACTGAAACCGCACATCAACGTAGCACAGCTTTCAAGAGGAAGGTTGGTGTCTTACGCAGTCCAGACTCAGGATCCAACTATTCTGGACGAACTGGAGCGGGTACTAAAGAGCAACTATGCATTCGTCGTAATGCAGAGGTCATTCGACCCCGTTATTTATCGTGTAGTTAAAGAACTCTGTGCTGATACAGGCAGCAAACTGCTGAGCATCCCTCATTGCAATATATGCGGCAGGCCTGACCCGTTCCCAGATACGGTCATCACGCTCGCTGATGACAATGGAGAGCAGATGATGTCCCGATGCTACTGCAGCACCTGCACTGCCAGCCTTATGGACCGGACTAATAAAGATTTTGTGCTTTCATTGCTCTCTGCAGACCGGCATGATTTCGGTTCGCTGGATCGATCGAAGCTTGTCAGGTCTCGCGCCAGAAGCCACTATCTCCGTTACAAGATAAGGTCAAGCGCCGGATAATCTCAATCCTGGGCTGGACCTTCTAGTACATAGAAGCCCGATGTCTCAACTGGTGAAGCTGAGCAATCATCGGGCTTTCGGCGTCAATTCCATATAACGACTTCAATGGTCGAGTTGCATTAATAGCTGATGTTTTCCGGAGCTTACGAACACTCTGTCGATAATAAAGGGCGAACGGTTATCCCGGCGAAGTTCAGAGCCAAGCTTGGCGAGAAATTCATTCTCACCAAGGGGCTTAACGGCTGCCTGTGGATATTTTCCGAGCGCGTCTGGCCGGAGGTTCAGCAGAAACTCATCCCCAAGTCGTTCTTTGACCAGCGTGGGATTATGCTGGAACGGTTCTTTGTAGGCTCAGCAGTCGAATGCACCCCGGATAGACAAGGCCGAATTCCAATCCCTGCCCAACTGCTCGCTCACGCCGGAATAGAAATGGAAGGCGATATTTGGATTATCGGCCTTTCGGACAAGGTCGAAATCTGGAGCAAGAGCCGATGGGAGGAACTGAACGCAGGGCTTACAGATGAAGTCCTGACGCAGCTTGCACTGGAGGCTGCCAAAGCCGAAGAACAGCAGTTGCCGCCTTCCTAGTGCGGAGTGTGGAGTTAGGTAGGCGAAGAAAGACAGAAAACAAGAAGCTGATGGATTCAACTCATATCATCAAATCCATCAGCTTCCATCAAAACCCGGGGCGATACCACGAGTAATTGAAATCTTGATGCTAGGCAGACATCGGTAGTTCTACCTCCATCTCCTCATCTTCCAGACAGCATTCGACGAGTGCGTTCACCGTGGTAGTTCCGACGCAGATGCAGGTATCACCTGCGCCGTAATATACTTTCAGGCCGCCGTTGAACTCACTGCGGACTGCACCGCAGGAGAAAACGACGTTTCCTATATCCCCTATCCGTTCATAATACTCTCTTGGAGATAGAATCGGCACCGGCGCGCGGCCTACGACCTTTGACGGATCTTCCAAATCGAGCAAAACAGCTCCCAGCCTGTAAACAGGCCCAGCCGAAGTGTGCTTTACGCCATGATATATCTCCAACCAGCCCTTCGGAGTCTCAATAGGTGGTGCGGAGGCTCCAATACGGTCGTTATCCCAATAGCCAGGTCTGGTGGTCATGACTACCTTGGAATCGCCCCAGTAAATCAGGTCTTCCGAGTAGGAAATCCAAATATTTCCGACTCCGCCGCCGATGGGACGGTCCAAACGCGCATACCTTCCGTCAATCTTCTTTGGAAAGAGGACACCATCTTTGTTTTCCGGTTGGGAGACAACGCCTATTCTCTTTATGGTAGCAAAATCCTGAGTACTGGCCAGCGCCAGACAGGCTCCATACGCAGAATATGCGGTGTACATAATGTAATAAGTGCCGTCAATCAAGCTGATTCGTGGATCTTCTATACCACGGCTTTCATAAGTTTTAAATGGTTCTTCTTCTGCCGGAACCATCACCGGACGAGGGTCAACAGTGAAGTGGAAGCCGTCGTCACTGCGTGCGAGGGCGAATACTGACCTGCCTTTTAGGTCTTCCACACGCAGCAACAGCAAGTACTGATGGTTGTACATTACGGCGGCGGCATTGAACACGGAATTACACCTGAATGGAATATCGTCCACACATATCATGGGATTCCCTTCCCAGCGGTGTATTATGTCGCGTCCGCACTGCTTAGACATAGCTCGTAGCCGTCTCCTTCTAGCGCCTCTGTTTTCCTTGCGAGGCTGCCTGTACTATTTACAGATGTTTCTTCCGTACTTTCGCTTGGTTTATCTATGAACTGTTTGTTCCTATACAAGCTTTTCTACCTGGCTGCCGATACTTACTCCTGACACCTGTTAACAATAGGATTATCAGCCTATAGATCAATAAGTTTGACTGGAGACAGTAATTCAACCAGTCCGCAGTTTATACAGGACATGGCAGAATACTAATAGAGCCTCCCGCTGCAGCCCCAAGAGCAAGGCTAAAGGAGGGGAAAGCGGTGACGAGATCGACACTCGTGCTGGTCATTTTCTTCATGGCAGCCACTGTTGGCCTTTCAACAGGCCAATCTACTGATGAGTTTGAGCCGTATATGCTGCTGCCGCTTGGCCAGGAGGCGCAAACAGCAGCGATTGGTGACCTGAATGGCGATGGCCTCAATGATATCGCCGTTACAGCCTGGCCTTCAGCGATTTACGTGCTTTACCAGCAGTCTGATGGAACTGCAGGCAGTCCCGTCGAGCTTTCTGCTCCACAGATGCCCCTGGGGCTTGCTATTGGCGATATAAACGGGGATGGGCTTGCTGACCTGGCAGCAGGCGGAACCAGCGGCCAGATATGGCTGTACTATCAACAGCCGGATGGCAATTTGGGACTTCCGGTTATCTGCTGGGCTTATGGGTTGACAAACAGCCTTGTTATTGGAGATTTCAATTCAGACGGATACGCTGACCTGGTTGCGGCAAGTTCTGACTATCCAGTGGTATTCGTCTTTTATCAATTATCCGATGGCAGCTTCGGACTGCCCTCATTTTACTCCCTGGGCGGAGCCAACGCCCGTTCTTTGACTAAACTGGACTATAACTCGGATGGACGCGCAGATGTGGCGCTGCTCATCGACGACACCATCTGCTGTCTGCTTCAAAACTCATCTTGCGGGTTCGATGGACCTGTCCAACTGCAGGCATTATGGGCTTACTCCATTGCAGCCGGTGATGTGACCGGAGATGGACGAGATGACCTGTTGTATTCTGTGCCTTGGAGCCAACCGGATGCTGCGGTCGGTATGCATACACAGGAAGGAATCGGAATACCTGTGATGTATCCGGCTTATCATTATCCGCAGGTAATGGCTGTCCTTGATGCTGATGGGGACGGCAGGAAAGATGTCGCTGCCGTACATGCAGGATACGAAGCAATAACAGTCATGTACCAAACGCCTGAAGGTTTGCTCGGCAACAGCATTTGCTACAGTGTTCCTACTGTGGGCAGTTACCAGCCTGGTGCGCTTGCAGCAGGTGATGTCAACTCGGATGGCTGTCCTGACCTGGTCCTTGCCAGTTCATGGTATGGACTTGTTGTCATGCTTCATCAAAAGACTGCTGATACTGTGCCTCCGACCTGTTGGGCTGATGTTATTGCAACAGCCGGAAATGGAGGCTGGTTCATCTCGCCAGTACAGGTGAAAGTAACTGCAGAAGATGAGGTTGACGGTTCAGGTCTGAAGTGTATCGACTACACGATTAATGGCGCCAGTTGGACGGAGTATACTGGCCCGGTCGATATCTCTGCTGAAGGTGTGACCTGGCTCGGATTCTGTGCAGAAGACACGGCTGGTAACAGGTCAGAGATCCAGTGGATGGAGGTCAAAATCGACACACAAGCGCCAGCAGTTGCATTGACTCCGTCCGTGACGGCTATCAACACACCTAATGGCAAGACAGTAGAAATCCCGGTTTATGTTGATGGCACTGACCTGACTTCAGGGCTTGCTAAACTGCATTTGAGAGTAGTGGACGAGTATGGGCTTGTTCAGCCTGAGATGGATGTTACACCTGGTCAGGTTATGGTTCCACTGGTGGCATCGAGAGACAGCAGCGATTCCGATGGGCGCGTCTATACGTTGATTCTGACTGGCACAGATGCGGCCGGGAACACTGCTTCGGTCCAGGCATTGATTACGGTACCCAAAGGCAACTCTCAAAAGCCGGATAAACCTGGTAAACCGGACAAGCCTGACAAACCTGATAAACCCGATAAAGTCAAAGGAAATGGGAAGTAGATTGGATGTGACTGACAGGGAACAAGAACCGAGGTCAGCTCGGACGGCTCGGTGATAACAAGTTCCTGATAAGGTCACAGCGGCGTAGATGTAGAGGCGATAGCACGTGTCACCGTCCAAGCCCGAAGGTAAAACCTTCGGAACATCCAGTAAGTGCATCGCCTCTACATTATTATTATGGGCAATAACTCGTGGATTACTTGAAACTAAATCGTGCTGTCCCATAGAAGTTGCATCATCCCCTTCTGCTTGACTGAATGGCACCTTGAGCGGATAATATTCTCATAGAAACTTCAATTTTTAGAGCGATACAGGCGTTTTTCAGTGCAAGCAGAGCAATTTCTCAAAGATATCAGGCGTGACAAAGGCTACAAAGGGCAGATAACCCACATTCAGCATATTCCGGCAAGGCAGGCAGAGTTTGCGCCACTGGATTGCCCTCTGCCAGAAGAACTGGAAGCCGCGTTAAGGCAGGAAGGTATATTCAAGCTCTATTCCCACCAGGCAGAGGCCATCGATGCCGCTCGACGGGGAGAAAATGTCGTTGTGGTCACGTCAACAGCTTCCGGTAAGACGCTCACTTACAATCTTCCGGTGATGGAAACGATGATGCAAAACCGTCACGCTCGTGCGCTCTATATTTTCCCGACTAAAGCGCTCTCCCAGGACCAGCTTGGCAAACTCAAGAAATACCCTGTAGATGCAGCCCAGAGAGCAGCTACTTATGATGGCGATACCCCTACTTATCTCAGAGGGCAGATACGCAGGAACTCGCACATCATCCTGACAAACCCGGATATGCTCCACATAGGCATCCTGCCGTATCATACTACCTGGGCGACCTTCTTCAGGAACCTGAAATATGTAGTTATTGACGAAATACACACTTACCGGGGCGTTTTCGGCTCTCATGTTGCAAATATCATCCGCAGGTTGAGAAGGATTGCTGCCCGTTACGGAGCAAACCCGCAGTTTATCTGCTGCTCTGCGACTATTTCTAATCCAGACAAGCACTTCACCGCTCTGACCGGGCTGGATGCAACGGTAATAAATAAAGACACATCGCCTTCAGGAGAAAAATACTTTATATTCTGGAATCCACCGCTTATCGGCAGTAATGGAGAGCGCCGCAGTACAAACAGCGAGGCCGTATACCTGTTTACCAGCCTGGTGAAACGAGGAGTGAGGACGATTGTCTTCACGCTTGCCCGGAAAAGCGCCGAGCTAATTCTTAGATACGCAAAACAGCAGCTTGATGAGGAAAAATCGCCAGCGGCTGCCAAGATTATGTCCTACCGGGGCGGTTACAGGCCGGAAGAGCGCAGGCTGATAGAAAGAAAGCTGTTCAAAGGTGATCTGCTGGGTGTTACGAGCACCAACGCATTGGAATTGGGTATAGATGTCGGAAACCTGGATGCATCTATCATAACCGGTTATCCTGGCACCATCGCAAGCACTTGGCAGCAGGCCGGACGGGCTGGACGCACAGGCGAGACATCTCTTGCCGTTCTTGTAGCCATCGATAACCCTATAGACCAGTTTCTGATGAGACATCCTGACTACTTCTTCGGCCACAATCATGAGGAAGCGATTGTAGACCCTCAAAACCCTTACTTGCTGGCTGCTCACGTACTCTGTGCTGCTTATGAGTTCCCCATCGAGAACGAGGAAGTCGAGCTTTTTGGCGAAAGGCTTTACGATGTCCTTGCTGCGCTTGGAGAAGCCGGTGAACTGAGCTATCGGGGCCGATGGTACTGGTCTGGTGAGAATTATCCGGCTAAAGACGTCAACATCCGGTCTACATCGAGCGACAGCTACAGCATCATCAGTGTGGACAATGTCGCATTGCTCGGGACAGTTGATTCCACTACTGCGTTTGATATGGTGCATCCGGGAGCGGTCTATCTTCACGGTGGGGAGTCTTATATTGTCGAAAAACTGGACATCGAAGAGCGGGCGGCGTATGTTTCTCAGGCTGACTTGTCTTATTACACGGTTCCCAGCTCGCAGACATGGATAGCCAAAAGCGAGGAACTGGACCAAAAGCCGTTTGCTCGCACTACGGCCTATCTGGGAGATGTGCAGGTAACGACCCAGGTAACAGGTTTCCGTAAAAAGCAGTTGTTTACCGATCAAATGATTGAATATGTTCCGCTTGACCTACCAAAGATGGACTTCCCGACGCAGTCTGTTTGGATAGAGATCCCTCAGGAGTTGGCTGACAAGGCTATCGGCAGAGGTTTCGACCTTGCAGGGAGCATACACGCCATCGAACACGCCGCTATCGGCATCCTTCCGCTTTTTGCGATGTGCGACAGGCAGGATATAGGAGGTGTTTCTCATCCTTCTCACCCTGACACTCACAACCTGCCAGCGGTGTTTATCTATGATGCTCATCCGGGTGGAGTCGGGATATCTGAAACGGCGTATGACAGGCTGGACGAGGTGCTGTCAGCGACGTTGAGCGCTATCGAG
>JAKPFN010000049.1 GCA_029551395.1 Armatimonadota bacterium
CTGGATCACCTCCTTTCTAAGGATAAGAGCGCTGGGTAAAGGCGGTTGCACAATGTGCAGAACATGACCTTCTATCCCAGCCGGAGTATCCCAGGTCGATACTCTCCTTCCCCTCTCACTATCGAGTTTTTAAAGTGCAAAATATCAGAGGCTGGATTCGTCCGGCCTTTTCTTATTTGTCTTTACATGAGCCAGATTGACCAATTAAAAGTCAATGATCAGGCGGCACCTCGCAAAGAGAATATCTGCTGCGTAATCGTTACTTTTCATCCTGACGATTCGCTTGCGGATAGAATAAAATTCATCACCAATCAAGTCGATAGCTTGATATTCATTGATAACAGTTCCACCTCTGCCGAGCTTGATATGCTGAAAAATATCGCCGCATCAACTGGAGCAGCCTTAATCCAAAACGATAAGAATCTTGGCATTCCTGCAGCGCTTAATCAAGGTGTGCAATGGGCGAAATCCCGCGGATACCAATGGGTTCTGACGCTTGATCAAGACACTCTTACGTACGATTCCCTAGTCGAAGGACTGATTGAAGCTTATGACTCTTTCGACGACAAATCTAAAGTAGCCATTATCGGCGCCAACTTCATCGACCGCAGCCTTAAAAAGCCCTTATTTTCGGGAGATGATTCACAAACCTCAAGCGAAACTATTGCAGTAATAACCTCCGGCAGCCTGGTCTCGCTGAAGGCATATGAAACCATAGGGCTATTCAGAGAAGACCTATTTATTGATAGAGTCGATTTCGAATACTGTCTTAGAGCACGAGCAAATGGGCTGAAGGTCCTGATTACGCATAAACCGCTGATGGAGCACGGTATAGGAACACCTGAGTTTCGCAGATTCTTAGGCAAGAAGATCCTGACTCCAAATAATCCGCCGGAAAGGCATTACTACATCGCAAGGAACCACATAACGCTAGTCAAAGAGTATTTTTTCAAAGAGCCAGCCTGGGTGAAGGAATCTATCATCACCAGGACTAAAGAACTGGCGTTCATGTTGCTGCTGGAAGGCAATAAAATCCGCAAATCCTGGATGGTTCTCCGCGGAACAATCGATGGGCTGATCGGCAGAATGGGACCACTACATTGAGCAGCGTAATACAGCAGGATCTATCCATTATTATCGTAAACTGGAATACCAAAAATGAGCTTAGAGCCTGCTTATCATCTTTATATTCGAAACCGAGCGAGTTAGCGTTAGAAGTGATCGTTGTCGATAATGCATCGAGCGATGGCAGCGCAGATATGGTCGAGCAGGAGTATCCGCAGGTCATATTAATAAGAAACTCTGAGAACGTTGGCTATGCTCGTGCGAACAATCTTGGCATACGCCGGTCATCATCTCAAAATGTCCTGCTGCTTAATAGTGATACCATTGTAAATCCAGATGTAATGAAGGAAACACTAGAGCTTCTTAGAAGTGATTCAAAGATAGGAGTGCTTGGATGCAAGCTGATCGGAACTGATGGCAAAATACAGGAATCTTTCAACCACCAATATCCTTTCGGACCGACTGTTGGTAATCCAGGAACAATACCAGAGGATGGATTAGTAGAATGTGCGCTGGTCTGGGGAGCTTACATGATGGTCAAACGAGAGGCAATAGACCAGGTTGGGATGCTGGATGATGACTTCTTTATGTTCTATGAAGATGTGGAATGGTGCTGGAGGATGTATGATGCTGGTTGGAAGATCGTTTATGATACAAACCACAGCATAAAGCATCTATGCAGAGCAAGCTGCGGACAGGTCAAGCCGCGAGACATTGATCAGTATCTATTTATCAGCGAAAAGATCATGTATAAGAAACGGCTCCCCTACCCCAGGTATAAAGTTTGGTGGCGGAAGCGGTTCTTATACCATATCCGATGTATTGCCTGGTATAGTTTGTTAAGCATGATAACCAGGTCTGAGTATTCCAGATACCGAGTCAGGCATCATCTCGATGGCTATAGGATTCTTACATCATCGAAAGCAGGCGGCTAAAGACTGAATTAAGGTAAAACTAGCTGAAGAATATCCAAAAAAGTTGCTTTATTACCCTTGACTTGAGGAAGTCTTCTGTCTATAATATATCTTGCGCGTTGAACCACGATTGCGCAGTGGAGCCTATGCTGATTATTATTATTAATAGCTAGAATAAAGGCTCATAAGGCGAAATGTTACTTAAAGGAAGACATTCGTCTTCCTTTTTTGTTGTGATTTTAACGAGGGCCTGTAGCTCAGTTGGTTAGAGCGCACCCCTGATAAGGGTGAGGTCGTTGGTTCGACTCCAACCAGGCCCACCAGGTTTGGAGGTTGGAAGTTAGATATTAGAAGTTGGGAATCATGAATTGAGCTTTTCCAACTTTCAGTGTCGAACTTCCAACCTCCAAAACGGGGGCTTAGCTCAGCTGGGAGAGCACTTCCCTTGCACGGAAGGGGTCAGGGGTTCGAATCCCCTAGCCTCCACCAAGATTAGTTCTGTAATCTTAATAGATCAGAACGGTTTTTCGCGGTGCATGGTTTTGCACTCTACAAGAATAGTGAGGAAAGGTTAACAATTTACTTTTTCAGTGTTTTCTTGTAGGCATCCGCGTAATTCTATAGACAAGTTTAGTACTATTTGGTATAATTAGATTTTGCACCACACAGTAGGTGCAATTCGGTCACTTGAGTGATCTAAGCAAATCCGGCCTCGGTGCCGGACTTCCTTGATCTAAGTTGATAGTGGCTGATAGTTCAGGACATTGAAAGCTGCATATAGAGACATCTTTAGGCATAGCTATAATGGTCAAGCTATAAAGGGCGTATGGTGGATGCCTAGGGGCAAAGAGCCGATGAAGGGCGCAGTAAGCGGCGAAACGCTTCGGGGAGGAG
>JAKPFN010000076.1 GCA_029551395.1 Armatimonadota bacterium
CAAGTGTTGCAGATATTGCTGAAGCGGATCTAAAGAAGATTAAGAACCATCTAAAGCGAGACCAATCCAGTGTTTTAGGTTATGGAGTTGATTTTACTCAATTTGTCCCCAGAGGCCACTACACAAGAACAGAGAAGCTCAAGAAATACTTCCACGGACTGATGTGGTATGGCCTAATGCCGTTTCCAACAGGTGAACAAGGCGCTAAAGAGCGTCCCACAGTACAGGCACTGCTTATTGTGCGCAACCTTGAGAAAGACAAGCGTGCTATGCAGTTGTGGGATAAAATCTATGAACCAACCGCCTTCTACGTAGGCAAGGCAGATGACTACACCGTTTACGATTACAGCGCACTCAAAGAAAAAGTGTATGGCAAATCTCCATCTGTATCTGCGTTTGATGATACGGCTAAGCTGCAAGCATTTATTAAAGAGGTCGGTAAACTTCCGGGGCCGCGTATAGAAAACTTTGTAGCTGGTGGTGCAATTCCTACTGGCAGGCAGTTCAGGTTTATGGGCCAGCGGTTCATCCCGGATTCGCGCATACTGCAGGAAATGAGCCATCCAAAAGTTGCATGGCGAGCTTTCCCGTCCGGGATGGATGTATTCAGCGCTATAGGCTCCGACAGGGCATTGGAGCTTCTACGTACATCATATAAAGCTGATAAGTTCGAAGGCTTTGATAAGCAGATGGAACTGATGCGCAAGGAGATGAAGGAGACACCGCGCGAGACATGGCAGTCCAACCTTTACTGGGGATGGCTCTGGACGCTGCAGTCCGTAATCAAACCTGTGCCTGAAGGATATCCATCGTTTATGCGCAACCAGACATGGCAGGATAAATCGCTTTTTACTGCGCTTGGCTCATGGACGGAACTCAGGCACGATACTATCCTCTATGCCAAACAGAGCGTGGCTGAATGTGGCGGAGATGGGGACGAACCCAAGACACCTAAAGGCTATGTAGAGCCAAACCTTGAGTTCTGGACAAAGATGAAATGGCTCAACGACAGCACAATGCAGGGACTATCCAGCCGTGACCTTTTGACAGAAGAACTGAAGGATAAATTCGAAAGGTTGGGAGATTGGATAGACTTCTGCCGGAAGATCACCATCAAAGAACTCACAAACCAGAAGATAACGGATGAGGAATACGAGCAAATTTGCATCTACGGCGCGTCGCTTGAGTCAATGATACTGTCATTTGCAGGTGGAGATGTCTGGTCGGATACAGATAAAGACATGGCCATCGTCGCAGATGTCCACACATCGAAAGATACATGCCTTGAGGAAGGCACAGGTCGGGCAGGGGCTATCTATGTAGTAGTGCCAATTGAAGGCAAGCTGTATCTCACCAGAGGTGCTGTGTATACTCATTATGAGTTTATGCATCCATCATCCGACCGGCTGACCGATGAAAAATGGCAGGAAATCCTTCAGTCAGGAAAGCAGCCTCCGCTTGTAGATTGGACCAAAAACTTCCTGGTGCCGGTAAAGAACATGCCGCCGCTTGAATTCGAGTCATTCAACGGAGGATGCTAGCTCTGAACCGGGACATTCTGGTAATTCTGGTATTCTTATGCATAATCGGGACCGGCTGCCGCAATACAGCCGGTCCTTCCGATGCTGCCCACTCGGATGAGAAGCCGACCGTCACCCTTGCTGCAGTAGGCGATGTCCTGCTTGCCCGCTACGTTGGTAAGGAGATAGAAAATCATGGCCCTGACTACCCGTTTGAGCATATAACCGGCATAATCAGCAGCGCAGACATTGCTTTCTTCAACCTTGAATGCACGTTATCGACCCGAGGTGTTCCACAGCGGCATCGTTACCTGTTCCGGGCTGATCCCAGGCTTGCAGAGAACCTGCAAAAGGCGGGATTCGATGTCGCCTGTCTTGCCAACAACCATACACTGGACTATGGCCGTGATGCTATGCTGGATACCATCGAAGCAGTCGAAAAAGCCGGAATGGTGGCAATTGGAGCTGGAAGAGACAGAGAAGACGCTCTCCGCGTGCGAGTAGTAGAGAAAAATAGGCTGAAAGTCGGCTTTATCGGCTATTCGGATATACCTTCCTGCGGTGTAGTGAGGCTGAACGACAAACCTACCATTGCTGGAATCAATCTCGATGAACTCCCTGAGCAGATCAGGTCTGCTAAAGCCGAATGTGATGTGCTGGTAGTCTCGTTTCACTGGGGAATTGAATACATGAAGCGTCCCACTGAGCGCCAGCAGGAGATTGCAAAGCTCGCAATCGATAACGGCGCTGACCTCATCCTGGGCCATCATCCGCATGTCCTCCAACCTGTCGATACCTACAAGAACAAACCGATTATCTACAGCATGGGTGGTTTTATCTGGGACCCGATTCTAAAAGACACCGACAAAAGCGCCATCTACATTCTAGAACTAGCTCCATCATCAGCAAAACTGACAAAAACAATCCCCATCAAAATAACCAAATGCCAACCGAGAAATGCGGAATGCGGAGTGCGGAATAGGGGGAATATGGAGCGGGAATGAGAAATGAGAATTTGAAGTTACGGATGAAGCGTTTTGCACTTGATGTGATAGAAGCTGTGCATTCGTTACCAAAGACAAGAACGGCAGATGTGCTTGGGAAACAGTTACTACGCTGTGGTACATCGGTTGGTGCTAACTATAGGGCAGCTTGTCGTGCGAGATCAACTGCTGATTTCATATCAAAAATGACTATAGTTGAAGAAGAAACTGATGAAGCCATATATTGGATGGAACTTTTAGTTGAGTCTGGTGTTATAAAACAGTCAGATATTGATGACTTAGTAAAAGAAGCACATGAGTTAGTTGCAATCACTATAGCCTCAATAAAAACAGCAAGAGGAAGTAGTAGGTAATAATTGAAGTTTGTAATCTCGGAACATTCCGCACTCCGCACTCCGCATTCCGCATTTGTTAGCTTCCGTATGGATCGGTTGCATCTCGCAGGGCGTCTCCAAGGAAGTTGTAGCAGATAACGACTATAATCACCGGAATGGCAGGGAGTAGGAGCCAGGGGTGCTGCAGGACTACCGTAACACGCTGGGCTTCTTCCAGTAAAACACCCCAACTGGTCATTGGAGGTCTGATACCCAGCCCGAGGAAGCTGAGCGCTGTCTCGCCGAGGATCATCCCCGGAATAGCCATCGTTGCTGTCACTATGATATGTCCGTAACAGCTTGGAAGAAGGCATTTGCGAATAATGTAGAAATCTCCTGCTCCGGCTGATTTTGCAGCCAGGACATAGTCAGCATCTCTAACGCTCATAACCTTTCCTCTGACCTGCCTTGCAAGCCCTCCCCAGCCCAAAAGCGACAGGATTATGGTTATCCCGATGTAGACCTGGATGCTGGACCAGGTAGGCGGCAGTGCGGCAGCGAGCGCCATCCACAGCGGAATGCTTGGGAATGCTGAGAGCAGCTCAATTACTCGCTGTATGCCTGTATCTATCATTCCACCGGCATAACCAGACGCAGTTCCGAGGATGCTTCCGATCATAATCGAGAGCAGCACGCCTATCAAACCGACTGTCATAGACACCCGCGCACCGTGGATAATCCTTGAGAGCAGGTCGCGTCCCATCCTGTCTGTACCGAGCAGGTACATAGGCCCGTCCGAGCCTATCAGGTGGATATTCGCCGGGATGATTCCAAGAATCTTATATGAATGCCCCCGTGTAAAGAACTTGATTTCGTATATCTTTTCGGTATCAGGCCGATAAGTGGCTTCTTTGGTCAGCGGATCGGCTTCTACAGTCAGCCCATAGACGAATGGCCTTAGATGGAACCCGTCAGGCGCAAAGAACCGGATTTTCTGAGGTGGAACATATCGGTCTGTCGGTTTTGGTTCAGTGAAGTCATACGGCGCAAAGAAGTCAGCGAAGATAGCGACAATATACATCCCGACCAATATGACTCCGCATAACATCCCTAGCCGGTTCTTCTTAAGCCTTCGCCAAACCAACTGACGATAATTCAGATATGCTATATCACCGTTTTTCATAACAAATCAACCAGAATTATTCTTACGCGGAAAACTAGAAATTTAAGAAAGCAAGAAAAGGACTAGGATTATTTATTATGATAGTTCTTGCACCAGGTGCCTCGTCACCCTGAACTCGTTTCAGGGTCTCATGGCTTGTTAAGAGATGCTGAAACAAGTTCAGCATGACGGCTCGAGTTCGGCATGTCGGATTATGTTCAGCATGACGTATCACCGTCTGGTGCAAAGCATAGCAAATATCCCACTAGATAAAGCCTATTCTCTTTCCATTTCAAATTTTCTTACTTTCTAATTTTCCGCGTCTCTCTCAATTCCACATTCCGCATTTGCATCAGTCGTACCTGATTCTGGGGTCTGCCCAGGCCAGTACGATGTCAGCAAGCAGGTTCCCGATAATCAAAAGCGTGCTTGTCATTAGAATCAACGTGCCTGCAAGATACATATCCTGGTCCTGCAGGCTTCGGAACAGGAGCGGCCCTATTGTCGGCAGCCCGAGGACTATCGCGATGATCGTCTCACCTGAGATAATCCCCGGCAGGCTCATTCCGGCTATGCTGATTACCGGGTTAACCGCTATCCTTGCTGCATGTTTGTAAACAACCGTCCGCTCCTTAAGCCCTTTTGCTCTTGCAGCCCGGACAAACGGTTCGCCAAGCACATCCAGCATATTCGCGCGCATAATCCTGATCAGTCCGCCAAGCCCGTTGATCGACATTACGGCAATCGGTATCCATAGATGCTTGAGCAGGTCTACTACCTTTGCCCATGACCACGGCGCTGTCTCATACTCAAGCGAGAACAATCCGAAAAGCGGCACACCGCACCAGTGGAACACCATCACCATCAGCGCAAGCGCCACCAGAAACGTTGGCATAGACATGCCAAAGAAGCTGGCAAGCATCAATCCTCTGTCCGTCAGCTTCCTGTTGTGCGTTCCTGAATAGATGCCAAGCGGAATAGCCACTGAGTAGATGAAAAACAGCGCTCCCATCGATAACAGCAGCGTATAGCCCAGTCTTTCCCAGATAAGTTCTGAGACTTCGCGCTCATATCTGAACGATTCGCCGAAATCCCCATGCAGCACTCCCCATGCCCACTTGCCATACTGCACATAGACCGGTTTATCAAGCCCGTAACGTGCTCTTAGCTCCTGAGCACGCGCCATCGAGCTTGCATCGCCGTATCTCTGCTCCAGTTCAGCTATTTTCTGATCCAGAAAGTCTCCCGGTGCAAGCTGAATGATGAAAAACGATATCATCGAGATTGCTATAAGCGTAGGGATTGCAAGCAGGACTCTACGGATGATCATCGCTGTCATTTGGCGCCTCCTGGGTCTATAAAGAACTGTTCAGGATACGATGCAGCAGGTTGAGCCACTGCCCACGGGCCGGTAACTCCGGTATCAGGCACGTTGTGGAAGTTGTTTTTGATGATAACCGCACTTGGAGTGTCCCCGACAGTCCCTAGACAGAACGGGCCTTCTTCCATGTGTATCCGAACCGCTTCCCATATCAGCCTGTGGCACTTATCCAGGTCAGGCTCGGACTTTATCTTCTCATAGATATCTATCAGGTCTTTTGCAGGCCCTTCAGGAGCCCAACCTTCCTTGCCGGCGGTCTGATACCATTTGCCGGTCAGCGGATGCCAGTATGTAATGCCCGTAGGAAACACCCATTCTGGATAGGTAAACAAGTCCATCTCAGATTGACCAAGCATTGTGACATCATACTTTGCGAGTCTTATTCGGTTTGATATTTCCGGGCCTGGCGGCGTGTTGATCAACACCTTGATTCCTAGCTTGCGCCATTCTTCGGATATCATTAAAGCTTCATCGTTCTCAAACGGGACGGCAGAAGTGGCTGCGACAACCGTGAATATAAGCTGCAGAGGTTTGCCATCCGGCCTCAAGCGTATGCCGGACTTATTCCGCTTCAGCCCCATCTCATCGAGCAGTAAATTAGCCTTTTTAAGATCGTATTCCGAGTACAGGTTCCGCCATTTTTCGTAGAGTTCTTTGCCTTCAGGGTGTTTGAAATGCCATGACTGCGGGCTTATGACAGAGTTTTGGGGCCGCGCCATTCCTCTGAATATGACCTTGTTGATTTTATCTCTTGGCACAGCATAAGCCAGCGCCTGCCGGAACCTTTTGTCTCTTACAATCTTGCGAAGCACCGGGTCACGCTGATCCCAATTGATCGCAACCGCAGATTTAGCCCCGCTGCCTTCGTTCCAGAGCTTTATATGATAACCGCCCCGCTTCTGGCCTCTCATAAAAAGCCCCAGGTCTGTGAGTTCTATCATTCTCCACTGGCAGTCGACTTCACCTGCAAGCATTCGGAGCACCTTTAGCTGGGAATCAAGCACCAGAGTAGACTGCACGCGGTCTATATACGGCAGTTGCCTTCCGTAAGTATCCACCATCGGGCAGTATGGATTTCTTTCGAATATGACTCTGGTTCCGCTTGCTTCGATGCTCTTGAGCTTCCATGACCACATCGTGGGCCTGTCTGGGTTCAGATGGGTGATGTTCTTCCGCTCAAACGTGACAAAATCCTTGTAACGCTTGTTATAGTCCGGATGGAACTGGATCATATAATGCTTGGGGATGCTGTATTCCTCAGGATTCCAGAACCCTGTGGCAAGCTGAAGATGCGCGAAGTAGTTTGGCCCCGCGAAGCGCATTACGATGGTATATGGATCAGGTGCCTCGACCTTCATCGGTTTGCCGTTTACATAGCTCCATCCAGGGGGCTGCAGCTTGTAACGTTCATCTTCACACAGTTCATACCAGAACTTGAAGTCTGCTGATGTATACGGATGCCCATCCGACCACTTCAGCCCTTTGCGAAGATGTAGTGTGAGTGTCCTTCCGCCGTCGCTGTATTCATAGGACTTTGCAAGCCCAGGTTCGACACCGCTTGAATCGGCCTTCCATCTGAGCAGCGGAGCATAACCGAGAGTTATCTTGAGAAAAGCCAAATCTGGGCCGTCGTGAATCATATGCCAGGTTCCGCCGTAGATTCCCGGCCTTTCATACGGTTTTACTACGATTGGTTCATCAGGGAGCCGTTCTTCAAGCGGAGGCAGCTTGCCCTGTTCAACAAGCGCTGCCAGCATCGGGGATTCCTTTGCCTCGATTCCTGTCAGATACTTGCTCAAATCGATCTTTTCTTCTTGCTCTGGCCGCTTGTTGGAAGAAGACAATCCCAATACCAGCAGTAAAGAAAGAACAGCAAGGACAAAGAGCAAAACAAACAGTCTTTTCACACTCATCATTCCGTAACTCCCTTGAGTTCTATCTCATCTGCTCTGAAACACGCAGTCTTGACCTCTGAACCTGTATCTACAAGCTCAGGCTGTTGAACGGCGCATGAATCTACCTTATACCTGCATCTGGGATGAAACGCGCATCCAGGCGGAGGATCGACTGGGCTTGGAGGCTCGCCGGATAGCCTTATCCTCTGACGTTTGCGCTGCTGCTCAGGATCGGGTATAGGCACGGCAGAAAGCAGCGCCTCCGTATACGGATGGCTTGGCTGAGAAAAGATAGCTTCTGTCTTACCGATTTCTACAATGCGACCGAGATACATAACCGCAACCCGGTCGCAAATATGCCTGATTACGCTCAGGTCGTGGCCTATGAAAACAAGAGATAACCTAAGCTGCTCCTTGAGGTCGCTGAGCAGGTTCAAAATCTGCGCCCTTACGGAAACATCCAGCGCCGAAACAGGCTCGTCTGCAATCACCAGCTCAGGCCGAAGTGCAAGCGCGCGCGCTATTCCTATCCTTTGACGCTGGCCTCCGCTGAATGCATGCGGATACCGGTGCATATCTATCGCCCTCAAGCCAACCATCTCCAGCAGTTCTCCTACCCGGCGTTTAAGCTCTTCTCCTTTGCATATCCTGTTGACGATAAGCGGCTCGCCGACCACTTCCAGCACGGGGATTCTTGGATTAAGCGATGCAACCGGGTCCTGGAATACCATCTGGACGTGTCTTCGGCTCTTGCGAAGCTCCCGGCGGGATAAACTCACAAGGTCTATCTCTGAACCGTTGACCTTGAGTTTCACGCTGCCTTGGGTTGGTTCTATCAACCGGACTATGGAACGGACAAGTGTTGTCTTCCCGCACCCGCTTTCGCCGACTATCCCAAGAGTCTCTCCTCTTTCCAGCTCGAAACTGACCTGCTGAACAGCCTTCACAGTTCCCACCTGTCTCCGAAGAAGCCCCGAACGCACTGGAAACTCTTTTGAAAGGTTATCGACCTTGAGGATTATGTCACGAGGCATCGACAACCTCCGTTTGTTCAACCGCTTTCCAGCAGGCAGCGGCATGGTCTGTTGCAATTCTGGTTAGAGGCGGTCTTTCATCACATTTTTCGAAACGTTCGGGGCAGCGCGGGGCAAAAAGGCAGCCGCTGGGCCTGTTTCTCCAGTCCGGGACCACTCCCTCTATAGAAGTCAGCCGTTCTCCCTGTTTGTGTCTGGTTCCTGGAATCGATGCCAACAGCCCACGAGTATACGGATGCAGCGGATTGGCGAATATCGTCTCTACCGGCGCGCTTTCGACCGCAACACCTGCATACATCACCACAACCTCGTCTGCAATGTCGGCAATTATGCCCATATCGTGGGTTATGATCAGAATACTCAAATCTGAATGCTCTCGCTGTTCTCGAAGAAGATCCATAATCTGTGCCTGAACAGTCACATCGAGCGCGGTGGTCGGTTCATCGGCTATGAGAAGCCTTGGATTGCAGGAAAGCGCCATAGCAATCATCGCACGCTGCCTCATTCCGCCGGAAAGCTGATGAGGGTAATCGTTCACCCTCGATTCCGCCCCTGGTATGCCAACTCTGCGCAGTAGATTGATTGCTCGTTTCCTGGCTTCAGCCCGGCTGACCTTCTCATGGGTATGGATTGCTTCCTCTATCTGGCAGCCGATGGTGTAAACCGGGGTAAGCGAACTCATAGGCTCCTGGAAGATCATAGAGATCTCTTTACCTCTTATCCGGCGTATCTGTTCGGACTTGGGAGAAAGCTCAGAGAGGTTGATTCCCTTGCCTTCAAGTTCAGGCCGATAGATCAGCTTCCCGCTTTTTATCCTGCCCGGAGACTGAAGAAGCCCGAGAATCGAGTATCCTGTGACAGTCTTTCCGCATCCGCTTTCTCCGACCAGCCCAACTATCTGCCCTCGGCCTACTTCCAGGCTCAACCCATCGACAGCAATAACAAGCCCATCATCAGTGGGAAATTCAATATGTAAATCTTCGATTGTGAGCAGTGAATCAGGCTTCATTGTAGAAATGTAGAAACTGTGGCCTTGTTATATCTTAGACTTTGTGCGTGGTTTCCATAAAACCGCATGCTCACCTGAGACACCTACTATCCAGCCGTTGTTATTTATGCCATAAGCTGTGTCTGGTGGTTGGGATAGGGCCTTATCCTTAGGTGGTAATGAATCAAGGGTAACTATTTGTCCAGATTCCCAGACAAACGCTCTGCGTTTACCAGAGATGTAATATCCGACAATCTGGCCGTTGTTATTAATAGCGTTAGCATGTCCGTTATAGAGTTGCTCTTTATCGAGGTAGATACTCTTATCTTTATCCCAAAGCACAGGATATGTCTTTCCTTGATGAGTGTCAACGAAACCAACTATCTGTCCAGTATCGTTGATGTCACTAGCTTCTGTCCAGGACTCGTTAGTTTTTTTGTAATCTTTTACCTTACTATCTTGCCACAAAAATGCACTATACTCTGCGCCTTTGCTTAATCTGAGGCCGACTACCATATTGTGCTTATTTACTGCCTGGGCCCAGCTTTCAACGCCTGATAATAATTTCTGATTGCCGCTTTCCCATATGCATGCCTGGGAATAACCTTGATCCTCGGCTAACCATCCGACAATTGTTCCGGCATCGTTAATATCTTCTGCCTCACTAGCGGCATTTTTCAGTGCAACTAGTTCTCGCAGTTTTAATTTTTCCCAAATAGCTGCCTTTGGACGATCAAGTGATAGTCCTATACACCCTACTATTTGACCAGCTTCATTGATTCCGTTGGCGCGGCCTCGCCAACCAGTGTGTACAGGTAGAGCTTTAATTTTTCCATTTTCCCACACTACAGGATGCTCAGCGCCATCTTGGTCTATCGATACTCCTACTATCAATCCGGCATCATTTACATCATACGCTGCACTTCGCACATCACCTGGAAGCACTCCTAAGTCGATTAACTCGTATACCACAGCATTAGGCGTATCAACAGGTTCAGGCGCAAGGTCGATAACCGTCCATGCTGCCGCGCAGGAAAAAGCGAGTATTAATGCGAAAGATAATATATAAGCAGGTTTAAGTCTGCGGCCTTTCATATTTATTGCTTCTCCATTGCATATTATATGTCCTGCATAATCTCTGATTAATCAGAACCAGTGAAATGTGGAGAATAAAAGAATAACAGGCCAAGTTGGGATAAATAACTTGAGAATAGCCGTTTACGCAGCGGTTATGCTGCTTTTTGCAGTTTTTTCGTGTGGAGGAACTGAAATGAATCAGATAGCCATTGTTCCCAAACCGGTAATGCTTGAGACTACCGGTGGGGATTTTACCATAACAGCTAAGACGAAAATTCTGGTAGAAAACGACTCATCAGATGCTGCCGGAGCCGGAAAATATCTGGCTGGGATGTTCTACCGAGGCACTGGTCTGAACCTTCCTGTAGGCAGACTGACCGGAGGAATCAGCACCAGAGACGCCATTGTCCTTACCACTAAAGGAGCAGATGCCAGGCTTGGCTCGGAAGGTTACAGGTTAAATGTAACCGATGACAGCATCAGCATCGTCGCTCAGGAAGGCGCAGGACTGTTCTACGGCGTTCAGACGCTCCTGCAACTGCTTCCGCCGCAGGTTTTCAGCCAGGACCACACAAACAAGCGCATATCATGGACTGTCCCATGCGTTCAGATAGAAGACAAGCCGCGTTTCCGTTGGCGCGGACTGCATATCGACCCTGCAAGGCACTTCCAGAAGAAGGAAGATGTGCTCCGGTTCATCGACACGATGGTTTTGCACAAGTTCAACGTGCTCCATTTCCATCTGACTGATGACCAGGGATGGAGGATCGAAATCAAGCAGTATCCTAAGTTAACGGAGGTCGGCGCGTGGAGAAAAGAAGACGGCTTCGGGCTTGATCCCAAGGCGCTCAGTTTCTTCGATGAAAAAGGCCGCTACGGCGGGTTCTATACTCAGAAAGACATTCAGGAGATTGTTGCCTATGCTGCTGCGCGGTATATAACTGTAGTTCCAGAGATAGAGATGCCCGGACACGCTTTGGCTGCGCTTGCTGCTTTCCCGGAGCTTTCATGCACCGTCGGCCCGTTTGAAGTTGCATGCGGCGGAGGAATATTCAAAGATGTTTATTGTGCAGGGAACGATCAGGTCTTCGAGTTTCTCGATAACGTGCTTGCAGAGGTAATAGAGCTATTCCCTAGCAAGTATATCCACGTCGGAGGAGATGAATGTCCGAAAGACCGGTGGAAAAACTGCCCTAAATGCCGGCAGCGGATCAAAGATGAAGGACTGAAAGACGAACATGAGTTGCAAAGCTGGTTCATCAGCCGGATCGAACGGTTCCTAAACAGCAAAGGCAAAACAATCATCGGTTGGGACGAGATTCTGGAAGGCGGGCTGGCTCCAAATGCTGCAGTGATGTCCTGGAGAGGCATGTCTGGAGGCATTGCTGCCGCCAAAGCCGGTCATGATGTGGTAATGACTCCTACATCTCACTGTTACTTGGATTACTATCAAGCCAAAGGCAATGAACCAAAAGCCATAGGTGGTTTTCTGCCTATTGAGACGGTCTACTCATTAGAACCAGTGCCTGAAGAACTGACAGAAGACCAGAAGAAGCACATTTTAGGCGTTCAAGGCAACCTGTGGAGCGAGTACATTCCGAATCTCAGCCATCTGGAATACATGGCCTATCCAAGAGCCTGCGCCTTGTCCGAGGTAGCTTGGACTCCTGCAGAAAAAAGAGACTGGAACGACTTCGAATCCCGGCTGATACACCACCTGACCAGATTGAGTGAACGAGGAGTCAACTACCGACCTCTTAGTGTCGGAGAGAAGTAGAATTGTCTGATCTGTGATCACTCGGGATATTCATTCAGGACGGACATAAATTACCTATGTTCGGGCGGATTTGCAATCCGCGCCGGGGAAAATGGAAGAGGGATTTATAATCCCGATCATTAGGTTTCAGATCATGATCCGGGATCACAGATCCCTCAGCAATATGTCCGGGAGAAATTGCAAATTTCTCCCGAGAGATGGGTACTTGTCCGAGAGGAATTGCAAATTCCCCCCAAGAGGCAAGGAAACAGGATTTATAATTCCGAAGGTCTTTCTCCTGCAGCGCGGCCTATCAGTCGGGCGGTACGTTCTCCTTCCATAACCATCCACCTGATAGCCGAGATGCCTATACACATCCGGGCATACATGCTCATAAATGACTCAAGTATCCGCCGGACTTCGGGATTGTCGCTTTTTACCTCGACCGGATACGGCAATTCCTGCGCTGACTCTATGGCGACAGACTCCAGATTTTGCGATTCCTCGAGGAACGTTGCCGAACGCACTACCGGTTTGAGATTACTCCACACTCTACGCAGGAAAGTCGGCCAATTGCCAAGCGCCTGTATATCATCAGGAAGCGTAAGCAGTCCCATAATTGCTATGATGTCGTAATAGTCCTCTTTGACCTCGTTTGATGCCTGCTCGAGCATCACCTGCGGCAGTTTGTTCGGATAATCAGGCTCCTGTGATGTAATTGGCGACTCCCTTCGCCTTTTAATCTGCGGGTTCTTGACCCCCATTACCCCTGCAGTAATGGCAGCAGTAGCCAGCAACAGTTTCGGGTTTATATAATGCAGGACTTCAAGCGTGTAGAGTACCTTTCTGATGTCCTCCCTGCTGAAGTTATGGTCCAGCATCCAGGTATAAAGATCATCAAGCTCGAAGATTAATTCAGCAAGCGCATCAGCCCTCTGCCTGAGATCATTAGACAGATCAACGTAAGATTGAGTGCTGATATTGGGCTTTAGCTGGTTCCATGCAGACTCCAGCACATCAGGATATTGAGCAAGCGCGCGGAATACTCCTCCTACAAACGGTACTCCGAAAGCACGCTCGATTTCCTTGTATATTTCTTTGACCCGCCCACGGGCTTGCCCCTCTTCCAGCGTCTCAATACGTCGCATCTGCGGGTCTCCTCCCATTCATTGTTAAACAACGTTTTCCCTACCGTGCCAGCATTCAAACAGGAGGAAAAGCTATTTAATGTTGTTGCCATGAATAATTTTCACAGATGCGACATCATGCTGAACAGTAAAACACAGAAGGCTTACTCGGTACACTTGAGCCTACACTTACCTCGCTTACTTGGTACACTAACCTCGGGCTAAATTTGCAATTTAGCCCGGAATAATAGTCGGGATTTGCAATCCCTTTTAGCACTCGAGCGGATTTTCAATCCAGCTCGGATGCACGAGATGAGAAACTTTTATTCTTTAGCAATTCTGTCCAGGAAAAATCTGATAAACCTTTCTGCATCCACTTCTACTGCTACTTGAGCATTGGTTTTTACAGGCAGCCGGTCTGTTCGGAGTTCTGCAACGGTCATCCCTCTGGTAAGGTCGCTTACGGTCTCTATATCCACCCAGGTTTCTATCGTTCGGACAAAACTAGGGTCTATAACAGCCCCGACAGTCAGCGGATCATGCATGTAGCAGCCATCGAATCCATCATGCTTTCGGTGGTAATCCATGTAAAACGAAGAAATGTCCCGCATAAACTCCATAATCCGAGAAGGATTGGCTAAAAACGTACTTTCGACGTCCTGTCTCATCAATCTTAACTGCTCCGTTACATCCAAAGGAAATACGGTTATCGGCACTCCGAGGTTGAAAACAATCTTTGCCGCATCCGGGTCTACATAGATGTTAAACTCAGCCACGGCAGACGTATTTCCGTATACTCTGAACGCTCCACCCATCATGGCAATCGATCCTATGGTCTTCATTGCAACCGGATCAGCCATAATTGCTTGAGCAATGTTCGTCAGCGGCCCAAGCGTGATGATGGTAAGCTCCGGTCCGTACTTTCGAGCCAGTTCCAAGATCAACTGGGACCCTGTGCGTCGATCAACAGGCATCTCAGGCTCTGGATACTTGCGAGAACCGTCTGAAAGCAGGATTTCCGTAATTCCGCCGACTCCATCCGAGCCATGAACCTCCGGCGCGGTCAACAGAGGACGAACCAGCGGAGCGGCTTCACCTTTAGCAACGGGCGGCGGCACTTCAATCTGAAGCGTTTCCAGCACCAACCTGACGTTGCGCTCGCATTTGTGGACTTCAACATTTCCACTGACTGTGGTTATTGCCTCTACCTGCAACTCTGGAGAGAGCATCGCAAGTGCAATAGCCAACGAATCATCTACGCCTGCATCTGTGTCTATTATCACACGTTTCATGTGCTCTACCTATATAAATACTGTTCTATTTTGCTTTATCAGACTCCTACCTGTCGTCGTCCGGTTAGAGAATTCCCTTTTTCTACATGAAAATTGTCGAAATTGGTTTACAGGCGGTCTAACTTGGGAATCTTATAGCTGGTTTGCTCGGCGCTTGTTGAGCATACTGCATCTTTTTCTCCTTTCAGTGTTGTGGTAGCATCCCTGAACTGCCAGGGGCAGAGATCCCTGGCCCGCCCATCGGGAATCTCCGGTGGGCGCTCTTTTTGTACTTCTCAAACTTCGCTATAATAGCATTGGCTCCTCAACGCTTGTCTCACTGGAAGGATAACAAATGTCATCTTCGCATGAATTCAGCGTGAATGGGTGGAACACCTTTGATGTGAGGTCGCTTGCGGCGGCTGTTCATTTTCCATCAGGTGTAGAGATCAAGATCGGACTGATGTCCAACACCCGCGAGATCCGTTACCGTGAGTTCCGCTGGCCGGAGCTTGCCCGGCTCGGCCCTCACATGCCTGATTGTTCCTATGCTGCTGTCACTTTACAGACTCCTGAGTGCAGGCTTGCTGTGGAGTTTGCCTCTGAAGGCGATACACTGGCTGTAAGAGCAACTCCAACCCGCAACTCCGGAATGCTTCGCCCGTTTGCTGAGGTATTTATGTACTCGGGATTCGATGGCGAGGTCACTCCCGGTCCTTATGCTTTGGTTTCAACGCAAAACGGAGAATTTTCTATATGTTCACCCGGTGGAGGCCCGGCAGAGCAGCTTTCTTTCCCTGGAGCAGCTACATTTGTCGCAGGTATTGGGAAAAACCTGCTGATTTGGGCATCGCGGCAGTCAGGAACAGTGTCTTCGGATGAGGTTGAGCAGTTCATCGACCGCAAAAAAGCCGAAGCTGAGGTCTGGGAAAAGCATTACGACAAACCTGAACTGCAGGCAGCTTATGAAGGGATGTGGCGTTCGGTCATTTGGAACACAATCTATGCCCCATCACTCGGCAGGCCGGTCACAGTGGTCTCAAGAGACTGGTGCGTGGACGGCAATTACGGCGATTTCGTTCTCTTCGAGTGGGATACGTTCTTCTCAGCGCTCCAGGCCAGCACCGGAAGCCGAGAACTCGCTTACAACAACGTCCGGGCTGTTCTTTCCGGCATCACGGAGCGTGGTTTCGTGCCGAGCATCTACTGCGGACTTGGAAAAAGTCGCGACAGGTCTATGCTGCCGGTCGGTTCGATGATCGTCTACAAGCTCTACCAGAAGTATCAGGACAAGGATTTTCTTGCTGAGGTCTTTCCGGCGCTTCTTGGCTGGCATAACTGGTGGATGACCGCTCGAGACGGCAACGGAGACGGACTTCTTGAGTGGGGTTCTGACAATTTCCCATCTCCACATCCGCAGTGGCAGGCTTATACACTTCAGGCTGCGCGTTATGAGTCTGGCTTGGACAACAGCCCGATGTATGACGATGTAGAGTTCGACCTGGAAAAATGCACTATGAGACTTGCCGATGTCGGACTGAACTCCGCTTATGCTATGGATGCATGGGCACTTGCTCACATGGCTGTAGAACTTGAAGACTATGAAACAGCAGAAAAGCTCAGAAAAGAGCACAATCAGATCAAGCAAAAGGTCAATGAACTCTTATGGTCAGAGGAAGATGGCATTTACCTCAATCGCCGGTGGAATGGGGAGTTTTATAAAAGGCTTGCGCCGACATTGTTCTACCCGCTCATAGGAAGGATTGCCGAACCTGATCGTGCAAAGCGTATGGTAAGAGATCACCTGCTTTCGGAAGAAGAATTCTGGGGAGAGCATGTTACCCCAAGCATTGCCCGCAACGATCCTGCATTTGCAGATCAGGAATACTGGCGCGGACGTATTTGGGGCCCGATGAACTGGCTGGTTTACGAAGGATTGAAAGCATATAATTTCGACCTGGTGGCTCGTGAGATGGGAGAAAAATGCCTGAAAACATTCCTCGCAGAATGGCTCGAGGAGTCTCATGTGCATGAAAACTACAATGGAGCCACCGGCGAAGGAGACGATGCGCGTTATTCCGAACCGGTTTATTTCTGGGGAGGACTCCTGGCATTGATCGGACTGTTGGAGTTAGGTGATTGAGCTTGTGAGACACCGTTCTGAAAAGCATAAGATCGAAGCACTCGGCAAGAGTTGATATGAAGGATAGATAGCAGGCATACAGGCTCCTATGTCTGCCGAATTGGAGGAAGATAGATGAAACAATCTGGCGGTTTCACGCTTATTGAACTTCTCGTAGTGATTGCTATCATCTCCATTTTAGCAGCCATTATGTTTCCAATTATCACTATAGCTAAAGAAACAGCTCGCAGGAGCACATGTGCCTCAAACCATCACCAGATATGGACTGCGGTGATGAGATATGCTGATGACTATAACAACAGGCTGCCTCCGGCTATGGCTAACATTAAGGATCCAGGAGGAAAGCCATTGTGGGCTAATGCTTGTTGCACGTACTTCCGGGGAAGCAATAATAATCCGCTGATGTGGAAGATAGCAAGGTGTCCGTCTGCTGATCGCAAGGACATACTTGGCATTTGGAAGCCCGGCAGCGGATATTGCTGGTGGTGGAATTGGGGGCTTCTCATAACACCGGGCTACAATCACGTTTACTTGTCTCCTTATGATAAAGATGGCTATCCTATGCCGAGAAGTGTTACGAGCGCTGCCAGACCTGCCCAAACAGTGATGTTTGCTGACAGTGGTGATGCTTCCTTCGGTTATTTCGTAATCGAGGCTCCAACTGGTCGGAGGTCTGACTCGAAGTGGAACTACGGCGGGTGGCAGGCTATTCCAGGTGGAATAATAGCCGAGCGGCACAATAGATCAACCAATGTTGTCTGGATGGATGGTCACATAACCACAATGAGAATCAGCCAGTTAGAAGACGACACCCTCTGGGACCTTGACTAACTCCATCAAGTGCGGAATGCGGAATCTTAGGTATGAGGTATGGGGTATGAGGTATGAGTAACTGTTAAGCAAAGATTGTGCATAATTATTTGCATCGGCATTATATGCGTCGGCGCGTGCTTTTCGCGACGACGCCCAGTTATGAGACTTAACCAACCTCGGGAGAAATTTTCCAACCTCGGGAGAAATTTGCAATTTCTCCCGAACATATTGCTAAGGAATCTGTGATTCCGAACAATTATCTAAACATCAATAACCGGGATTGCAAATCCCTCCTTCAACCATTCCGGGCTAAATTGCAAATTTAGCCCGAGTATAGGAAATTGCAAATTTAGCCCGAGTATAGTATAGGTCATTTCCCAAAATTGTGGGATGGTAGTGAAACAAGTTCAGGGTGACGGTATACTCGTTAATTCCCTTCATTCCGCACTCCGCACTCCGCATTCCGCATTTGATAGGTTCCGCACTTGCTTGATTGACCACGTTTGTGTGGCGTGCTAACATATTCCTGCAATAGCTGAGACTACAAAGACGCAGTCAAGGCAACTTTTGAGGTAGGGGGAAGTAATTAAGAAATGCACCAGGGGATAGACCTTGGGTCGGCTTGTGTGATCCTGATAACGATTGCAGCCGCCTGTATGACCACATTGCCCGCTCATGGCGCGAGCGCTGAAGAAGCCGTCAAAGTTGTTCAACATCCAGCGACTTCATCAAAAAATAACCACTACGCAAGTAACCGTTCGCCGCTTATTCCAAACCCGTTAATCAAGCTTCCAGTCGGCAGCATACGTCCTGAAGGTTGGCTTCGTACCCAATTGGAGCTTGAGGCTGAAGGCTTCAGCGGTCGGCTTACGGAAATCAGCCCGTGGTGCAACTACGAAAGCAACGCCTGGGTAGACGTAAACACCAGCAAACCTGGCGGCTGGGAAGAGATGCCCTATTGGCTCAAAGGCTACGCGGATTTAGGCTACATACTGCAGGACCAGCGGATTATTAGCGAAGCACAGAAATGGATTGACGCTATTCTCGCCAGCCAGCGACCAGACGGATATTTCGGCCCAAAGGAAAACTGGGAAAAGCGGGACTTGTGGCCGAATATGATCGCGCTCTACGCACTCCGTTCTCATTATGAGGCCACTGGAGACAAGCGGGTGCTGCCGTTTATGACCAACTATTTCAAGTGGCAGATGACCATCCCGCTTGAAGACTTCCTGCCGGGCAGTTGGCAGAAAGTGCGCGGTGGAGACAGCCTGGATAGCATCTACTGGCTCTATAACCGCACCGGAGACGATTGGCTGCTGGACCTGGGCAGGCTTACCCACGAAAGGACTATCGATTGGTCAGGAACCATCGCCAACTGGCATGGAGTCAACTTCTGCCAGGGTTTCAGAGAACCTGCGCAGTATTATCAGCAGGCCAAAGACCCGCGCTACCTTAATGCTACCGAACGCAACTACGACAAGATGATGGACCTCTACGGCCAGGTTCCCGGCGGGATGTTCGGTGCTGATGAAAACGCCCGGGAAGGCTACACAGGCCCCAGGCAGGCTGCTGAAACCTGCTCGATGACTGAGATAATGTATAGCCACGAGATGCTGACCTGCATCACAGGCGATCCTGTCTGGGCTGATAGATGCGAGGATGTTGCGTTCAACTCACTCCCTGCATCCATGACACCTGATCTCAAAGGGCTTCACTATCTTACTGCCCCGAATATGATTCAACTTGACGGAGAAAGCAAATCTCCCATGATCCAGAACGGGGGCGATATGCTTTCGTTCAACCCTCACAGCTACAGGTGCTGCCAGCATAACGCCGCCTTCGGATGGCCTTACTACGCGGAACACCTCTGGATGGCAACTCAGGATAACGGCCTTGCAGCAGTGCTTTATGCAGCGTCGAGCGTCAAGGCAAAGGTCGGTGACGGCACTACTGTCCAGTTTACGGAAACTACGGACTACCCGTTTGACGAAAAAATCACTTTCAAGCTCTCCACTCCGAAGTCTGTGAAGTTCCCGTTCCTGATGCGCATACCGGGCTGGTGCTCTGAGCCGAAAGTCTCTATCAACGGCAAGCCCGTAACCATTCCTGCTGATGCAAGCGGCTGGATAGTCATCAACCGCACTTGGGAAGACGGCGACACCGTTTACCTTGAGCTTCCGATGTCCATAGAAGTCAAAGTGTGGGAGAAGAACAAGAACAGCGTGTCGGTGTACCGAGGCCCGCTTGCGTACTCTCTGAAGATCGGCGAGCGATGGGAGAAGTATGGCGGTACGGACAACTGGCCTGCATTCGAGGTTTTCCCAACTACTCCGTGGAACTATGGACTGATTATCGACCAGGCTGATCCGGCTGCATCGTTCGATGTCATCAAATGGAGAAAGAAACTGGCAGACCAGCCTTTCACCCCGGAAAATGCGCCTGTTACAATCATTGCCAAAGGCAAGCGGATTCCAGAATGGAAGCAGGAAGACAACGGACTGGTCGGGGAGATTATACAAAGCCCTGTAAAGTCAGATGAGCTTGTAGAGGAAATCACCTTGATACCCATGGGATGTGCCAGACTTCGGATTTCGGCATTTCCGAGGATTGATAACTAATCTCGCCCTGCAAATTGGATGTAAGTAATATCGATCGAATCCTACCAATTAAAAGGAGCAAAAAAATGAAAAAAGTTGGGAAAGGCATTTTACTGGTAGTCTTTCTCTGCATTGCAGCGCTTGTAATCGGCGGTTGTTCTAACCAGGGCACTACCACAAGCGGAACCACACCTGAAAGCCCGGCAGCGGATACTACCAAGACCGGTGCGAAGAAGGACATCGTTGTCGGTTTCTCGCAGATCGGCGCTGAGAGCGACTGGAGAAGGGCCGAAACCAAGTCAATCAGAGACGAAGCCAAGGCTCGCGGCATAGATCTCAAGTTTGTCGATGCCCAGCAGAAGAAAGAAAACCAGATTAAGGCCATAAAGACCTTCATCGCACAGAAGGTTGACGCAATCATCCTTGCTCCGGTCGTTGAAACAGGCTGGGAGCCGGTATTGAAAGAAGCTAAGAGGGCCAAAATCCCTGTAATCCTCGTTGACAGAGGTGTGGATGTTGCCGATGACAGCCTTTACGCAACCCTTATTGCATCAGACTTCGTAGAAGAAGGCCGGATGGCCGGCGAATGGCTTGCAAAGGCCACAGACGGCTCGTGCAAGATAGTCGAGCTTCAGGGAACACCAGAGGCTGCTCCTGCAATCGACCGCAAGAAAGGTTTCGAAGAGATTATCAAGAAGTACCCTGGGATGAAGATTATCAAATCCCAGACAGGCGACTTCAGCAGAATAAACGGCAAGGCTGTCATGGAAGCTTTCATCAAGTCTGAAGGCAAGAACATCCAGGCTGTTTATGCTCACAACGACGACATGGCGATTGGGGCTATCCAAGCACTTGAAGCCGCAGGCATGAAACCGGGTAAGGATGTCTTCGTTGTTTCCATTGATGGCGTTAAGGCCGCTTTCCAGGCTATGGTTGACGGCAAGTTGAACGCTACCGTAGAGTGCAACCCGCTGCTTGGCCCTCTGGCGTTCGATGCTGTTGAGAAATTGGTAAACGGCGAGTCGGTACCTAAGAAAATCGTAGTCGAAGACAAGATTTTCACTCAGGACGTCGCCAAGAACGTCATCAAAGACCGCAAATACTAATTCAATGACTAAATGCTGCATCGGGGAATCTCTCCGATGCAGCAGACCAGAAAATCGGTACGGTAGGATGAACAACAACACTTACATCCTGGAAATGAAGAAAATCTGCAAGACCTTCCCCGGAGTAAAGGCTCTGACAGATGTTGATTTCAACGTCAGACCTGGGGAAGTTCATGCGATAATGGGCGAGAACGGCGCTGGCAAGTCCACTCTCATCAAGGTCATGACCGGCGTTCACCCTCAGGACTCCGGCCAGATACTGCTGGACGGCAAGCCCTTTGCGCCGCAAGTCCCGCTGGACGCGCAAAAAAGCGGTATCAGCACAATTTATCAGGAAGTCGATCTCCTGCCGTATCTGACAGTGGCGGAGAACATATTCATCGGCCGCCAGCCTATGAAATGGGGCAGGATTAACTGGAAGGAACTCAACCATCAGGCTGCGGACTTGATGCAGCGGCTGGGAATAGATGTAGATGTCACTGCGCCGCTCGGAAGTTATCCCGTAGCAATCCGGCAAATGGTCAGCATCGCCCGTGCTGTCAGCTTTTCGTCCAGAATTATAGTCATGGACGAGCCTACATCCAGCCTCGATGAAGGTGAAGTAGCCCGGTTGTTCGACATCATCCGCAAGCTCAAAGCCCAGGGAATCGGGATAGTCTTCATCACACACTTTCTTGACCAGGTATATGCCATCAGCGACCGCATCACAGTCCTGAGAAACGGCCAGCAGGTTGGGGTGTTCGACACCGAATCGCTGCCGAAGCTCGAACTGGTAGCCCACATGCTCGGAAAGTCTCCTGAGGACGTTGAAGCGCTCTTTGCAAGCGGAGAAGCTAGAGACTATGATGCAAATAAAGAAACACTTATGTCCATAAAAGGAGTAAGCCGCAAAGGCGCTATCCAGCCGTTCGACCTCGACATCAAGAAAGGTGAAGTCTTAGGTCTGGCTGGCCTGCTTGGTTCCGGCAGGACAGAGATAGCTCGGCTGCTTTTCGGGGCAGACAAGCCCAGCACAGGCACGATAAATCTCGCCGGTAAGTCTTACTCTCGCATGACTCCCAAACGTGCTGTCAATGCGAAAATAGGGTTTTCTCCAGAAGACCGCCGTACTGAAGGAATAGTCCCTGATATGTCCGTGCGGGACAACATCGCTCTGGCAATACATAAAAAAATCTCTCCGTTCGGATTCGTCTCCAGGAAAAAGCAGGCGCAGATAGCGGAAAAGTATGTCAAAGCGCTTGGAATAGTGTGTTCCAGCATAGAGCAGCCTATCAAGAACCTGAGCGGAGGCAACCAGCAGAAAGTCATCCTCGCCAGGTGGCTTGCGAGCGAACCCAACCTGTTGATACTCGACGAGCCTACCAGGGGAATAGATGTCGGCGCGAAGTCCGAGATAGAAGCGCTTGTAGAGTCGCTTTCCAAAAAAGGTGTGTCTATCCTGTTCATTTCCTCAGAGCTTGATGAGGTAGTCCGGCGGTGCGACAGGATAGCCGTTTTAAGAGACCGCGCCAAGATAGCGGAACTTTCCGGAGAAGAATGCAGCGAGCGAAATATTATGAACTTGATAGCCAAAGGTGCTGTGGATGCAGAAACCGAAAACTAAACAATTCGATAAGACCGCCAAGAACAGGGAAGGATGGCTCAAGGGGCTTGCTCCGTTTATCGCGCTGGCAGTCCTGCTCATACTCAACGCCCTGTTCGTAAAGAATTTTGCGGCCATTGAGATAAAAGACGGCCGGTTATACGGCTCCATCATAGATATCTTCCACAGAGCAACACCTGTCCTGCTCGTGGCTATAGGAATGACGCTCGTTATTGCCACAAAGGGCATCGATCTCTCGGTCGGAGCAGTCATGGCAATCGCCGGAACTGTCTCAGCGATACTTCTCACCCAGACTGCCCTGCCTGTCCCTGCGATTATACTGATAGGGTTGGTCGTCGGAGCAATCTGCGGTATGTGGAACGGTTCGCTGGTGGCTTATCTCAAAATCCAGCCGATCATCGCCACGCTTATTCTAATGGTTGCCGGACGAGGCATTGCTCAACTGCTGACGGATGGGCAGAAGGTAACGTTTGAAAGCAAGGCTTTTGAGTTCATAGGAACCGGCAGTATACTCGGTCTGCCTGCTACTATTTACATCTCGGCTGTTGTCTTCATAATCGCTGCATTTTTGGCCAGAAAGACAGTCCTCGGCACGTATATCGAGGCTGTTGGAGGAAACCAGACCGCTGCGGACTATTGCGGAGTAAATACCAGCCATATCAAGCTCTTTGTCTACACTTTCTGCGGATTATGCGCTGCGCTTGCCGGGATGATCGCAACTGCGGACATCAAAGTAGCCGATGCAAGCAATGTGGGGATGTATCTTGAGCTGGACGCCATCCTTGCGGTTGTCATCGGCGGAACGCTGTTCTCCGGAGGCAGGTTCAACCTGTCAGGAACCGTTGCCGGAGCGCTGCTAATCCAAGCGCTCGCAACCGGCATTTTGATGAAAGGCCTTGGGGTGGAATACGCGAGGATCGTCAAAGCAGCAGCAGTTATAATCATCTGCTTCGTCCAGACCGAATACTTCCGAAGCTTTGTCTCTAGGCTGCTCGACCGCAGGAGGCTGCCGGTATGAAACTGTCCGTCAAACACATCCCGCTT
>JAKPFN010000079.1 GCA_029551395.1 Armatimonadota bacterium
TTGCTTCATTGCTTGTCATTCGGACAGCGAACTTAACACTTGAGGTCAAGGATTTCCAACAGGCCTATGATGAAGCAACTCGGATATGTCAGTCAATAGGCGGGTATATAACTGATTCATCTGCTTCGGCTGAGGAAACGATGCCAACATCAGGCAGTTTAGTTATTCGCGTGCCGGAAGATGCGTTTGACGATACTATTAAGCGGTTGACCAAGCTTGGGGTGTTAAAATCACGCGAAATATCCGGGCAGGATGTAACTACCGAAGTAGTAGATCTCGATTCAAGGCTTCGGAATCTTCGCGCTGAGGAAGCACAGTATAGAGAGACGATGGATAGAGCAAAAGAGATACCGGATATCGTAGCGGTGTCGAATGAACTCTATCGGGTGCGTTCTGAGATCGAGACTATAGAAGGTCGGGTAAAGTATCTGAGAACTGCGGCTGCAATGGCAACAATCCACGTCACTCTGAAGGAAAACGAGAAGGCAAAGCCGCTGCCGCAGTCGTCACTGGGCCGGTCTTTCCAGGATGCCATAGCCTCCCTGGTAAAAACAGCGAATTTCCTGGCATCAGCACTGATTTGGATAGGAGTATACATTCCATTCTGGCTGCCAGTTGGACTGGTGTTCCTTTATACTCGGCGGCACATAATGACACAAGCTAATTGATGATAACAAATAGACGACTCGGGCTGTAGAAGTAGATGGCCGGGTAATTTTAAAGCAGATTGCCCGGCCTTATTGCTTCTTTGATACAGCCATTATCTCGATTTCGTCGAGATCGATCTTACGGCGGCCCCACTTGCCGGCAGTTCCGCCCCAGATGTGGATCACATCAAGCCCAACTTGTTTCATCAGGCAACTTAATTCCTGTGGTAAGTGGCTCCGTTCCATTAACTGGGCTTTAACTGTTGACCCATCCGGCAGTTCTATCTCTTCTATCAGCTCTGTCATGGCGATGGGATCGAACTTGCCAGATTCGACATCTTCTTGATTATACTTCCTTATTTTCGCAAACCCATTGAGTGCGGTAAGGATGAAGCCAGCTCCAGGTTTTAAGGCAGCGGAAATATTCCGAAGTATAGCCAGGTCATGCTCCATTGGATCGTCATCAACATTCAAGAGACCGAATGAACCTTCACAGAGACAGATTGCTGCGTCATATTGCTTATCTGCTTCGAATTGTGCGGCATCGGTTTGAATCCATTCCACTTGCACACCAATTTTATCTGCCGAACTCTTTGCTTCTGCGAGCATACCTGGAGACAGGTCAACTCCAGTCACTTTATAACCACGCTTGGCAAACTCTATGCTGTGGCGTCCGGTACCGCAACCGATGTCCAGTATACTTGCCCCTGGCTTGAGTTTCAGTTCTTCAATTATAAAATCAACTTCAAAAGACGTGTTCCTGGTGAAGCAGTTCCTCATATAGTCTGGTGCGTGGCCATCGAAGAACTCCTGCCACTTTCGTATGTAGGGCATAAATTATTCCTATTCAGAATTATCTTCAGAATCGTCACCACCAAGCAGATGCGCTCCAGCGTTTGTCGAGCCATCACTTGGCGTGTAATCGTGCACTTCCCAACCAGCTTTGGCAGTGATTCCATAGGGATTGTCATCAGAAGAATCATCGCCGCCAAGCATATGTGGAGATGCAGCAGCTGCAGCAGCCTTTGCTTCCTCGGCTAGTTGTTTGGTCAATCGGTTTACTGCTTCAGCGGCGGCACGGTACGATGGGTCCATATCGACTGCGTGCTCGTATTGTTCCAGTGCATCCTTGAGCCTTTCGGATTTTTCGTATGCCATGCCCAAATTGAAATAAGCCCTGGCATTTGGCTCGATGTTGAGTGATTGCAGAAATGCTGCAATAGCCATTCCTCGTTCACCTACCTGAGCGTATGCAGCACCCAGGACAGAATAGGCCTTTGCATTATCTGGATCAGCAGAGATTACCTTTTCTGCACATGCGATGCACTCGTGGGGTTTTCCCTCGCGCAGTAGTTGAATAGCGGTATCTACTGTTGCGCGACCGGCAAAATCGTTCATCTTTCCATCCTCCTTGCAATAGCCATTCGGCTGATTTATACTTTCAAAGTATCTCAGGCTTTGCTTACTGTGGATAATAACGCTTCCGCCGATATTCAATTGGTTGCCATTTTACTGAGATAGCAAACAGGCTTATATCTCCCTTATATTCTGACAGCACAACTTCCTCCAGGAATCATATAAATAAACTAGATATATTTGTTTTATCTTTATTTTTCAGGAACTCGCGGGAGGATAATCTACGTCTGATGTAGAAGAAAACAGAGAACTTACTGCTGCACTGACTTCCTCATATAATGGGTTGCACAGAAGTGTAAATACCCAGCCGTTGCGGTAAAGTGACTCGCAGGTGCAGTTAATGTACTGCAATTTTCTTATAGACTTTGGAGCAGACAGAAGTGCTGGTCAAAGAAGCGATTCCCCAACAAATCAATGATAAAGCCGGACGCCGCCTTGACGGCTCCGAAATCAGGATTGCGGCCTCGTCCGACCTGAGCATAGATGGAAAACTGACCGAAACCTGGCTCCTGGCCACTGATAAACGATTGGTAGTAATTGGATGCAACGGACAAGGTCCTGATGTCCTGCATGACTACGACCTGTCTGCCATAAAACAGGTAACTTGTGACAGTCAGATTGGTAATGGATTTCTAGATGCTGTTGTAGATGGACAAACCGTTACTCTGCTGCGTTATTCCAGTGCTCAGATGCGGAAATTTGGCGCTGTAGCAAAACAATTGGATGCGTTATCTAAAGGAGATGAGCCTAAACCAGACCCTGAAGCGCTTCCTAAGCGATGTCCTAAATGTAATTTCCCGCTGGAGCAGGATTCGACAGTCTGCGCCAATTGCACAAGAAAGCATCAGGTGATCATCAGGCTGCTTCAGTACGCAAAACCGCACTGGAAGACTGGTTTATTCGTCTTATTGCTCATCCTAGGTGATTATGTGCTTAGACTACTGCCTCCATACCTTCAGAAGGTATTGGTTGATGACATCATAATCCCCCGCAAGTCGGATCTACTGCTACCGGTTGTCATTACCCTTGCAAGTGCCGGACTTTTGGCAATGTTCTCTTCGATGATTCATGGAAGACTTGGCGCTTGGATGGGATCGCGGATCACTCATACCATCAGAATGGCACTTTGCGAGCATCTGGAGAAGCTTTCTGTGTCGTATTTCGATAAACGCCAGACCGGAGCAGTAATGGCCAGAGTGAATCAAGATACAGCAGAATTGCAGAGATTTCTGGCTGATGATATCTACTTTTTCATCGGCAACTGCTTCTATCTGATCGGGATTCTGGCGATGATGCTCCATCTGAATTGGAAGCTGGGGCTTGTTGCGCTGATCCCTGCGCCTATTTCAGCGTTTATGACTTTGAAGGTAATGAGAGGGCTGCGGAGAGTCTGGCGGAGGTTCTGGCATCGCCGGAGCAGGTTTGGGGCAGTCTTGAACGATTCGCTTTCAGGCGTCCGTACAGTGAAAGCATTTGCTCAGGAAGAACGAGAAGCTGCACGGCTTACAGCAAAGAGTGGCGATCTGATGGTAGCCGCAGCAGAAGCTGAAGCCACATGGGCGCTTCTTGTGCCGTCATTCCTGTTTGTAATGGGTTCAGGCGCATTCTTCATCTGGTATTTTGGAGGTCTTCAAGTAATAGATGATGAGATCAAGCTCGGAACGCTGATGGCAGTCCTGATGTATTCGGCTATGCTTGCTCAACCTTTGACGATTGTAATAAGGCTGAGCGACTGGCTTGGCCGCGTGCTGGCTGCTGCTGAAAGAGTGTTCGAGATAATGGACACGCCGATAGAACAACCGGATGAAAAGAAGGCAGTTCGGATGCCGGATATTCGGGGGCATATCGAGTTCAAGGATGTTACTTTCGGTTATCAACCGCATAACCCAGTACTGCATAACATCACTCTCGATGTGCAACCTGGTGAGATGATTGGGCTTGTAGGTCATTCTGGAGCTGGCAAATCGACCACAATCAACCTGATCTGCCGGTTCTATACTGTACAGGAAGGCGAACTGCTGATAGACGGTGTTAACATCAAGGACATTCATATAGGCGATCTTAGAAGCCAGATAGGTATTGTCCCACAGGAGCCTTACCTGTTCGCCGGGACTATTGCAGAAAACATAGCATATTCCAAGGCCGATGCTGATATAGAAGACATTATACGAGCATCAAAGGCAGCAAATGCGCATGATTTTATTGTGAACTTCCCAGATGGCTATGAAACACAGGTAGGGGAAAGAGGGCAGGGGCTTTCAGGAGGCGAAAAGCAGCGGATTGCCATTGCTCGTGCTATTTTGCATGATCCGAAAATCTTGATTATGGATGAAGCAACCAGTTCAGTCGATACTGAGACGGAAAAGCAGATACAGGAAGCGTTATCCCGGCTTGTCAAAAACCGCACAACGTTTGCTATTGCACACAGGCTGTCGACACTCAGGAATGCTGACAGGCTGCTGGTTCTGGATCATGGAAAGATCGCCGAAATGGGTACGCACGATGAGCTTCTTGAGAAAAAAGGCGTTTATTATAAGCTTGTTGAGACTCAGCGGGAACTTGCACAAATGAAGGTGGTAGACGGATAATGGACGAGTCAATGCTTTCCTCACAGGAGTTAGCTGAAGAAAGACGAAAAGCTGCTGATGAGGCTGCACATGTGCGGTATCTAAATCCTGGAGACTTTATTGTCTTCGAGCAGGATGGCGTATTTCGGCTTACCTTACCTGATGATCGTACCTATCTAAAGTTTTCTGCATATAGAACATTTCCATTATCCATGCCTGAGAAGTATATCTCTCTTCGAAGCGATATGGATGAAATCGGTATGATTAGGGATCTCAGTGATTTTGACAAGGGCACTCAGCAGATCATACGCGAGCTTCTAAACCGCAGATACTTCGTTCCCAGGGTGCTCAAGATAAATGGCGCAAAGGAACGGTACGGAGGTATGGTCTTGGATGTTGAAACCGATCGCGGCCGCAAGCTGATAATAACAAAGAGCCTGCATGAGTCATTATCAGAAAACGCTGCCGGAAGATGTTTCATTACCGATGTCGAAGGTAACCGCTATGAGATAAATATGGATGATGAGTCCTCTGCGGAAGTCGTAACATGGATTCAGCAAAGAATCTAGTCAAAGATGGGTAATTTGGACTGTCTGATACACAAGACTCGAAGCATTTAAATAACCATTTGGAGTGACCAGTATGATTAGATGGGTCTTAGTTGTGATTATGGCTGTTCATGGACTGATTCACGCGATGGGAGGTTTCAACGAGCTTGGTATTGCAAAACCTGAAGGTATAACAGGGAGAACTATCGTTCCAATATCTGACAATACGAGACGAGTGCTTGGTGTTGTCTGGTTGATTATTGTAGTATTGTTTCTGGTTGCTGCAATTGGTTTAGCTGTTAACTGGTCTGGATGGTTAATATTTGCAATCGCTGCATTAGTAATATCGCAGACGCTAATCATCATCTGGTGGCCTGATGCCAAGTTCGGCACGATTGCCAATATCCTGATAATCGTTGGGATAATCCTTATAAGGTGATGTGATTTGAGCCTTATATATAGTTAACGGCCCCGACAGTATATCCATCGGGGCCGTTTGATTTGACCACTTCCATTAATCCTAGATGATTGGCAGTTCCAGAACGCATGCTCCTTTGCTGAAGGTAATGACTCTTCGCTGGTCTTCTATGGATGCCAGTGCAGCATCCAGAATATTCAATCTTTCAACTGCCGAATCGTAATCGGGGGTACCAGGTTCGTGGTGACGGATTTCGTCGTTTAGCACCTGTCTATAGAACTCGAACCGCTCAGGTTTACCATAGTACTCTTTATCCAAATATTGGCACATGGCTTCCGATTGCTCTTCTCGTACAAGCAGAGAGACACATCCGCCTTTGCCAGCACCGGTAAGCTTGCCGCCCAGGTATCCCGGTCCCCGCCGAGCAATTGTCAGCAGCAGGTCGAGCTGCGGAATTGATATTCTGAAATCAAAGCAAATGGCATCTTGCAGTTCATCTACCATTTGACCGACTTTTATTCGGTACTGATCGTATTCAGGAGAATCAGGATTAAGTTCTCCAGTTGATACGCGGTGATCTGCTTCAATGAATATCTGCTCCAGTGCTCGTCCAATCATATTTTCTCTATGGAAGAACCTGGCAGTGGTGCGAATGTGATAGCCTCCAATGTCCCTCCGTGGACGAGTGTACAGCCGTTCAATGGTATCTACATCTTTTCCAAAGATAGCTGCAGCTTCCTGCGGGGTTATCTTTACAGGAAGAAGCATAATCAGTTCGTTGATTGCTTCGTTGGGAACACCTAAAATATCTTCGCAGAAGCTGCCCAATTTATGGTAGTTCTGCTCTATTTTCTCCCAATAATCAGGCCGAGATTCGAGTATCGGGACGCTGGAACCGGGTGTGAAAGAGAATTTTTCTTCAACAAGTTGTCCGAGCCAACCTTCACCGGATGCGTGCCCAGCTTTTTGTGCTGCTCGGACTTCTGCAATCAATAGCTGAGTCAATTCATCACCCATTTGCATCCAGCCCTTGCGCATATTAAAGCTCTGGTTACCGCTTGCAGCTTTATTTACCTCCCACAAGGAGTTTGCAAGCACTACATGCACGCCTTTAAGGAAAGGAAGCGGAGTAGCATCAAGCTCAGGCTTGGAGTGGCGGTTATAAAGAACACAGTTTACAGGATTGCGGAGAATAGTAGTCTGGTCGTTAGCGCCGCCGTGGGTTCCAACATACCACTCAGCCTCTCCAAGCATTCTGCAGATCTCCTGGACACTCCATTCAGGCAGTTTATCGCGGTTGGCTAGATGAAGAGCTAAAAAGGATAAAACAACGATTGCAGATGATGAACTGGTTCCGGCTCTGAATGGCGCTGTAGCAGGCCCGAATGTCATATCGGCGCCTTTTAATTTGATGCCCTGGTTTTCCCACATTATTTTGATGTAAGGGCTAAGAATATAGTTCACCCAACTGCCTTTGGGGCGTCCATAGTGAGGATGAATGAGCGAACGATGATCCCAATTATCCTCTATTTCGCTTGCATAATCATCCCAGGGTGCTCCGGCATATTTCTCAAACTCATCAGTGATAGACAGCTCTTCCTGTGGGAATAGCGGATTGGTATTGGCGACAGATAGAACATCGTCATCTCGCAGCGAAATGGCCACAGGAATATCGCCATCAATTGTTGTAGACATGTGGTCACCAGCACACATGTCCAAATATTCCAGGAACGCATTTAGACGTCCCGGCGCTCGGAGAAGGTAAGTGGGCTTATTCCCGACTCTTTCAACATGAAGCTGCACAGTCTGGGAAAGTCTTTGTCTTTGTTTTAAAAGGTAGTCAGGTTCATTGTTTGCGTAGATTTCCTGACCAAGATACTGGTCGATTTCGGGAGAACCGGATTCCAAAAGCCGTGCGATCTCAAGAGGCGGCATTGGTTCACCGGATAAAAAGAAGTGCTTACTCAATTCGGCACGAATCCTTTCCTTGGATACTTAAACTGACTAAAGAAGGTTACCATAAAATAGTCTGCTACGTCTATAGAACAAGCAGGTGTTACGTTTTTACGTTTATCCGTTTTGGGATTTCGTTTTTAGACTCTCAATCAGGTCAAGAAGCGCTTCCGCAACCTTACGAGGCCCAATTTGTTCATAACCAGAGATACCAAGTCGGGTGCGCATCTGCCCAACGAATACTCCAGATGAAAACGCAGCCTGAAATACATTATTTGCTAATGTATCATGCAGATCTGGATACTGCGCAGGGCCAAATATGTTGGCAAAGTAAGTATGCACGAGTCCCGTTGATGTTGTGGTGCCTTTTGCCATAGTCGCGGCATCGCGGAACGTGTGTAAAGCTGTTTCAGCAGATGAAAACCGTTCTATGGCCGGGTGTTGATCATCCACTTCTTCGTAGTTATTGGCATAGAGCAAAATGTCTACTTGATATCCCTTCAGGATTTCAGGAAGAGTCGTCACAGGCAAAACAACACGTGCATTGACCTTGTGAGGACTCATGATAATAGCGCGGTCTATCTGACCGAATGCGTAGCCGTCTTGAAGATCATCCAGTCGGACAAAAGCACCGATTTCCGTTCCATAACCAAGGATTCTTCCATCTTCTGAGATATGCAGCGATCCCATATCATCTGCCACTATTCTAAGGTCGCGAATCTTGTCCTTCCCGATTGTTCTGAGGGCCTCTATCGATTCAGATTTGCCTGCAGCCGTGTCGCCTATCATCAAGACATTCGCTGCAGCACCGCTTCTCAGCACAATACGCGTCATAGCACCGTGAAACGGCATCCTGCCACGTTTCATCATCACGATGTTGTGAAGAGTAAGCACCATCTTCTTTACATAACCGAAGTAGCCGTATTTATCCTCTCCTGGAACGGCAGCAATCAACAGGTTATTAGTCTCATCGTCATAAATAACGGTCGGCGGATCTCCGAATTTAACCATATCTTCGGCCGGGACACCGTAGAGATACACAGCGTCAGGCCCGGATGCTATTTGTTCATCGGTAGCAAGTTCAAACAGGTTAGCAAGGCTGCAGCCAAGGCCAATGAACTTTTGATGGAAGTAAACAAAGACCACCAATGGCCCTACTTGAGCCGGATAACACATCCATTTGTCCTTATCCAAATTCAAGCCAGCCAGAGGGTTGTCTGAGATTCTGTCGAACTGTCCCGTTCGCTTGTTCATTGGCGGATTCAGGATCAATGGAGGATTGATCAATACCTGACGGACAAACGGGATTCCCTGAAGCAATTCTTCATACTCCCCGGGTGATTTCCACTGGCGGTCAACTGCTATCAATCCAACTTCACAGCCTGCAGCAACTTGCCTGTAGACACGCGGGTGTTCTCCGGTGATGTTTTCGCAGATGTCTCTATATAAAGCTCGCACAAGATCGGTGAGTTGTTCAACAGTCAGGGTGAATGTTCGATATGGTCTCAGGTCATGTCCACCTGGGCCTGCCTCAGAATGGCATACCATGAACCTGTCGAACGATCTCCAGAAGTCATAAAGCCCTTCGACAAACCAATGAAGTGCGTCTCGTCTGTACAGAAAATGCTCTCCGTCGGGAACCAGCTTTACAGCCTGTTCAATAGGGAGAATGGACAGTGCCCGGAGCAGTGAAACCAGAATATCTGCCCATCCATCAGCCATATTGCTGGTGCCAAGGTCATCTAAAAGAGGTGAGTCCTGGTCTTTGAGGCTCTGGATATACTCCTCGACAATACGGCTAAATACCGCACTTCCAGTCAGTTCACCGATTGTCGAGCAGATAAGCCCATCTGTGTGCAGAATTATCTGATTTCCTTCTGTATCTATGCTTCTGAGTGACATTTTCTATACCATATACGTAAAAACCGCCAACGATTGCAGCATGCCATCGTTGGCGGCCAATATTATGAAATAAGGGAGGCTTATCTGCACTCCCGTTTGCTTCATCTCTACAACTAGCTGAAATGATACCGTTTGAAGGCCGGAAAGTCAACATTAAAAGACATTGTTTTCGGAATCAATCTAAGCTATTCGCAGAAGACACGAACCGTTTCTTCCTCATCTTTTACATCAATGGAAACTCCGCTGAGTCCATCGATGAGTTCTTCCAGTGTTTCCGGTTTAATATTGGACAGGTCGAATTGTATTCCTTTTTCCTCTAACTTACCGCTGATTTTAGCCTGTGCCTCTGGAGGAATAAGCGCTCCCAGCTTAACTCCTGCGCGGATAAGCTGAAGCGGTACGCGGATGTCGACTTGCTCATCTTCACCTTTGACAAACACCCGGAAAAAACGAGGTCTGGTTACTGTAGTGGCTTGTTCAGCTCCACCAGCATTTCTTTCTCTCATAGCATCCAGCAGGCGCTCAGCCTCATCCGTATTAATCTTTCCCTGTGCCAGCATCTCAAGAATCTGGCGGCGTTCATTTGACATTACTGCTCCTCCTTTAGGAAAAACTGATGTAAACATTGTCTTCTTTGTCTTTCACCTTTACTCTCAGTCCTCTAACACGGCAGAAGACATTAAAGAGATAAGGGCCTGCTAATAGAAGCCGTTTGCCAGTGCCTTTAGGCCAGGTAATAAACGCTGCTAACAGAACTACCGGGGCAAGTAGAATACCGATTGCCAGAATAATCGGCCAAATCAGGAACAAAGGCAGGCAAAGCCCCAATCCTTTACTGTCTTGCTCTTTTATTCGTATTCGAAGGATCGATGGCGGAAAAATCATCTTCTATTGTCCTTTTAAAATATCAAGAGCTTCATCTACAGATATTTCACCACGGTCCAATCTACGAAGAACATCATCTGCTGGAGGAACGGGAGCAACATCCACAAAACTTAACTGCTCACCAATTCTGTTCAGCCGGTTTTTTATAGTGGGGTAACTAACGCCAAACAACTGCTCCATCTGCTTTATAGAACCATGACTGCGTATAAAGGCGGCTACGAAAACTTGATCATCTGTAGACAAGTTTGCCAGGGGAGGCAGATCGAATTCACCTTCAATAGTGATGTCTTCATCAGCAAGTCTGACCTTTTGGATTGTAAGCCGTGCCCCTTGAGTCATTTTTGTTAGTTCATACCAGTCTTTTACCACGCTACTACCTACCATGATTAAAAATCATTATCATGTATAACCTTTCAAATTGAATATGTCAATAGCCTAATTAAATATATTAATCTCTATAATTATCAGTGGTTTATATTGATGTAAAGCAAAACCATTTTTTTACTGGTTCAGATTTACCCGGTCTACCTGCTTGACATACCTCTCGGACGGCTGTAGAATACCGTGACGTATAACTTTGCTGTAGAAAGTTGGACATCAGTCATTGGGCAAGATTCTGGTCCTGATCGGCATAATCATAGTGGCGATGGGCCTTCTGCTGATGTTTTTTGAAAACGTTGGCTGGAGGATGCCGGGAGATATCTACTACCGTCGAGATGGCGTAGTGATATGGATCCCTATTGTCACTATGATAATCCTCAGTTTGATTCTGACCTTGATTTTAAACTTGTTGTTTCGGAGATAAGACGAGGATTGCGGATACAGGAATTTGATTACGAACTTCCTGAGGAATACATTGCTCAGGAGCCACTTGCTGAACGGGACCAATCTAGACTGCTTATACTGGATAAAGCAAACGGCAATATAGAACACCGTCGTTTTTTGGATATTGTTGAGTATCTCAAACAAGATGATTTACTGGTGCTAAACGATACGCGAGTCGTCGCAACGCGGCTTCGAGGTAATAAGCATACCGGCGCTGCTGTTGAGGCGCTTCTTCTCAAACAGGTTGGAGATAATCGCTGGCAGGCGATGGTGAAGCCTGGGCGAAGAGTTCCAGTCGGGACAGAAGTAGTCTTTGGTGATGGCGAACTGACTGCAGTTGCAGTGGAACGACTGGATGATGGCGGGCGGATACTGGAATTCTTCTGTGAAGGCGACTGTGATGATGCCATTGCCAGGCTGGGAGAAGTCCCGCTGCCGCCATATATCTGCAAACGTTTGGAAGACAGAGAGCGGTATCAGACTGTTTATGCTCATGAAGGCGGATCAGCAGCCGCACCTACAGCCGGATTGCATTTTACGGCTCAAGTGTTCGATGCACTTCGTTCCAAAGGTATAGATTGGACTTTTATTACTCTTCATGTGGGAATTGGGACATTCCGGCCTGTCAGAGTCGAAAATATTTATGAGCACGAGATGCACGCAGAATCCGTATTCATAGGTGAAGCGTCAGTCGAGAAGATAAATTCCTGCAAAGGCCGGATTATTTGTGTAGGGACTACAACAGCCAGAGCGCTTGAAAGTGCAGCAGTAGCAAAAGGCAAAGTAGCTCCTATGTGTGGTGAAACCCGGTTGTTCATCACACCAGGTTATGATTTCAAGATTGTTGATGCATTAGTAACTAATTATCATATGCCGAGGTCGACACTTTTAGTGCTGATCAGCGCTTTTGCCGGCAGAGATTTAATAATGAAAGCTTACCACGAAGCACTGAAGGAGCATTACAGGTTCCTCAGCTTCGGAGATGCAATGTTTATAAAGTAAGGAATGTCAAAGTATACTTAGGAGGGACAAATGGGCAACTACGACGCTGAACTTGGAGAGTGGTTAAAGTACGTTCAACAGTATATCAATGATGATGATCAGGAAGAGCAAAAACAGGAAGATGTTCAGCCTCAGCAGGAAGTAAAGGTAGAACCAAAACCAGTTGAACAATCGGATAGGCTTATTATCAGTGACAGGTTAGGTCGCGTCTTACCTGAGGACACAAGGGAAATGGATTCTGAATCAGTGATCGCTGATTCGTCACTGCTTGACCGCCGAATGCCGGAACATCAGGACATTCGTGATAGAGGATCAGCAAGGCTTTTCGAGGATTCTGATGTCCCTGATGTCGAAGACTATCTGCCGTTTTTGAAGGAGCCTGAGGATCGTCCCCAAGTAGACCGCTCCCGAATGCCAGAACCAAAACCTGAAGTCCGTCCTGCACCTGAACGTGAAATAACTCGCCGAATTGAGCCGGAAGTACCTTTTTCAGACCCTCTACTTCCGTTCTCCGAAGGTACCGGTGAGCCTAAACCTGTTATACGCAAACCAGAACCTGTGCCAGTAGATGAGCCGGTTCAACCGGTCAAGCCTGTTGACACCGCACAGGCACCTAAGCCTGTAAGCATAGATCCTGTCATCAAGCAACCACAGATCCAGCCTCAGTCTCAGCCTCAGTCTCAGCCTCAATCCAGCCCAGAAGTACGGCATGAAGTTGCTCACGAACCTGTGAAAGTACAGCCTGTTATGTCTTCTGCTCCCAGTTCAGAAGAAGTACAGGAAATGTGGGATAAGTTGCCGAGACATATTCAGCTTTTAATGGGGCAGGCAAAGCAGGAAGTAGCTCAGCATTCCTATAAGCAGTTCAAGGAAACTCGTGAGGAACTGATTGCAAGGCTACTTGACCCAACGCTGTCACTTGAAGAAACAGCTCGAATATTGAATGTTTGTCCGACGACCGTCCGCAGATATACTAACCGAGGCGTATTGCGGCATATTCGCACAGTAGGCAACCAGAGAAGGTTCAGGCTTTCTGATGTTCTGGCGTTTCTTGAGTCACAGACTCGGCCTACTAACAGTGGAAGTAAGCTGTCAGCAGAGATAGAGAACTAAGTGTGCTAATCTGGCGAAAGGAAGGGTTGCATCTGCCGGATTTGGATGGGATTATATCTCATTGAAGCACATCTTTACGGATGATTCGGCGTTGTCGGCATGCGTATAGCAATCTTTAGCGAAAGCTACGAACCTGTGGTAAATGGAGTGAGTGTAGTAGTGGCAATGTTGCGCGACGGCCTAAGGGCACGCGGACATGAAGTTACTATTTACGCATCCCATTTTCCTGGATATAAAGATGGCGAAGGCGTTTTACGGTTTCCATCTCGGATGACCAAATATGCTCCTGGTTATCCACTTGCTATTCCGTATGCTCCAAAGCTTCGCAATGCATTTTTTTCCAATCCACCTGATATTGTCCATACTCAGACTCCATTTCTCTTGGGCTACATAGGAATGAAGTGGGCAAAATGTGCCGGTGTGCCTATCGTCTCAACTAACCACACGCTATATACCGAGTATACTCACTATGTGCCAGTTCTGCCTGGTTCAATTACGCGGTCTGCACTCGTACGATGGATGCGGTGGTATTATCAAAGGTGTGATTCGATAGTAGTACCATCAGGTCCGGTTTCTGAAGTACTGCACCGGTATGGAGTAGAAAAACCAATCCATGTTATAAAGAGCGGAGTTACCACTAAACAGGTAGATAGTAGAGAGGATTTCAGGAAAGCATACGGGATTTCTTCCGATACCTTTGTGTTACTGTATGTCGGCCGTATAGCCAGAGAAAAGAACCTGGAATTGATTTTGAAGTCATTTAGGGCAGCGCAGGAGAGTTGTTCCAATGTTAATCTTATGATTGTCGGAAGCGGCCCTTATGAGGAAGAATTCCGCCAGCTTGTTGGAGACTTGGGAGTCAGTAAAAATGTAGTATTTACAGGTGTTTTGGATCATAAAGGGATATCCAGCGCATACAGTGCAGCCGATGCCTTTGTTTTTTCTTCACTCACTGACACTCAGGGGCTGGTCTTATGCGAAGCATTGACTACGGGATTGCCGTGCGTAGCAGTCGGAGCAGGTGGCGTGCCGGAAGTGCTCGAAGATGGCGTGGATTCGATACTGACGGAGAACTCCGTGGACGACTTTTCCAAAGCCATCTGTAAATTGGTTAGAACTCCTGATTTTAGGGCAAAACTTGCTGCTGGGGCTATTCAAAACAGTGCTAAATACACAGTCGATGCAATGGCCGAACGGTTCGAAAAATATTATTTATCTGAAATAGAGAGGAAAAGAGGATAGGAATTGGAGCATATACTAGGAATAATAAGCAAATGGGTTATGGAGCAGATTACAGCCCTTGGTTATGTAGGGGTTGCACTGTTAATGGCAATTGAAAGCGCGTGTATCCCTCTTCCAAGTGAAGTTATCATGCCATTTGCGGGGTTCCTGACAGTTAAAACAGCGGAAAATCCCAACCCTATGTCACTTTTTGGCGCAGCAGTCGCCGGTGCAGTTGGGTGCGTGATTGGGTCGGTAGTTGCTTACTACGCTGGTATGTATGGCGGTCGGCCTTTTATCGAACGTTATGGCAAGTATGTGCTTATCAGAAAGAAAGACCTCGATACAGCCGATAGATGGTTTTCAAAATACGGCGATGCTGCAGTTTTTATCTCTCGACTCTTGCCTGTCGTGCGTACTTTTATCTCGTTTCCAGCAGGTATTGCGCGTGTCAGGTTCGGCAGGTTTATAATTTATACATTTGTTGGTTCTCTGCCCTGGTGTTATGTGCTTGCATACTTTGGCAGAAAACTCGGTGAGAACTGGACTAATCTGAGACATTATTTCCACAATATCGATATTGTAATTGGCATAATTGTTGTGTTGGGAATTGCTTTCTACCTTTACCATCATCTAAAACCTGAAAAGAAGAAAGCCGAATAGTCATCCAACAAAAGGACTGGGGTGGAGGACTACCTATGTCAATCCAACATTCCAGTTTAGGTATATTCGCCTTTACGTCACGCGTATTACTTGATAAACTACAGTTGAGTTAGCAATTTTCGCTAAGGCCGCATAATCTGTAACCGGATATTCTCAACATATGCGGATAATCTTACAGGGCTAAGGCAAACAACCGGGATGGCCGATAATGAGACTGACCCGGTAATTGTACGAGGAAGGACCAGTCTTGTCGGACGAATCTATACTTGAGCAGCTTAAAGAAAAACTCAATAGAGCGCTGAGAGCTAAAGCAGTTCTTTCAGAGAGAAGTAAGCAGTTGGCTCAGCAGGTTGAGGATCTGAAAAAACGCGAAGATCAGACAGACCATCTTGTCATGGAGATGCTGGACCGTCAACGCGAGCTTAACTTCATGCTGCATCGCGCTAACTCAGTCCTCCAGCGTATTCAAGAAGCTAATGCCATTCTCTCGACTGAATTTACCGAACTGGTAAAGGAACTGCCTGCACCAGGAGGAGGCAGTGCGCCGGACTGGGAAGACCGTGTCAGAAAGATAAATGACCTGTTCAAGCGGACCGGAGCCTTGGCTGACGAGGTGCAGGACGAAATCTTCCGTCGTGGTTTGGATGCCGATGATATAAAAACCACCTTACGTGATACTGCAAGCAAGCCACAAGCTACATCGCAGCCCGAACAAGGGACATCGTCCACTGAACCAGTTGAAATGCCTCAGCCTGAGCAGGAAACGGCATCAGAACAGCCTACCGAGGCAGTGGTCGAATCCAATGATACTGAACCAGTTGATCATGAACCAGAAATAGAAGCTCCTGTTGAACCTGAGGTGATTGAAGCAGTTCTGGTGGATGTAGCTTCCACTGCAGTGGATCAAATCGTTGACATGGAGCCTATTGATAGCGAAAAGCAGCAAAAAATGGATCAGCTTTTTGGAAGCAAGCAAGTTGACAATCCTGATTTTGATCTTCCTGAGCAAGACAAAGCGCCTGGTGACAAGCCTGATAAACCCGGAGTTCTATCTAGATTATGGAATAAACTGTCCAAGCGTCAGGATGGCAACTCTCATCCAAAGCAAGACGACTCTCTTGAGGATGTAGACATAGAGAATAATGCATCTTCAGTGTCTGATGCAAGCAGTGAGCCAGATGAGCTAACTTGCGACAGCAAAAAATCAGAGTCCGAAGTAGCCTGTGTTGCTGACTCTGACAGTACAGAAGCGTTATCAACGCTGTTAGATGACACTGCTAATGAGGTAGAACGGCTTTCTTTTGAATTTATCCCGCTAGATGCTGAAGATTCTGCCGCTGCAAATAAGGATGTCAGTGATAAACCAGTCAAACGTGTCAATCGGCGAGTTAGAAGCGGCCAGCAAAGTGGTCAGGCTCCGGCTGCCGGTTAACAAATAATCAGACTGCCTACTGGTCTGCTCCGCTCCCAATACTTCCGGTTGATAAATGACAGGTGTCATTCATCGTCACCAGAAGAGGTTTCCCTGAAATAATATGGAGTATTGTAATCGCTCCGTTGTCTGCACGTATACGGCGGTAAATTTCAGGCCCGGCGCCTAGAGCAGCAGCAATCAACCCTCTGACAGTGCCTCCATGACAGGCGACAGCTATGGTAGCATCAGGATGTAATTCTGTTACCTTGTCCAAAAACCGTCTACAGCGTTTGATTACATCTTCCAACCGTTCAGCATCCGGCGGGCGATTGTTGATAGAGTCTTTTGAATAAGCTGCATACTCCTTGGGATACTTTTCAGCAACTTCCTGCATTGTCATACCTTGCCATCTACCCAGATTAGCTTCACGTAGAAGCGGAGTTGTCTTGACAGGCAGTTTATGGATTTTTGCGACAGCCTCACCTGTTGCTGATGCACGTTTCAAGTCGCTCGAATAGACAACATCGATTTTTTCGTTCCGCAGACGCTCTGCTGCAAGCCTTGCCTGCTCCAGACCGACCTCCGTAAGCTCGACATCCGTATGTCCTTGAATACGGCCATCAGCATTCCAAGCTGTTTCGCCATGTCTTATGAGTAAAAACCTTGTCATATTGCTCCTGGTCTAATTTTTCCTGATTCTAAACCATCCGGCCGAATGCGCATTGAACCAAATTGCACTATGCGAACCGGTGTTACTGAAGCTGCTGGTGTCAATACTGCTATACGTTTTTGCTTAAAATCGATAGCCTCAATTATTCCTAAATCTATAGTGTTACCGTTTCCATCGGCAAGTCCTACCAATAAGTTTGTAAAATCCGTTCCGCAAACAATAGTAAACTGGCGGCTACCATATTTTTCTTTTAATGCTTCGATTCCTGCCATTTGAGGTCTGCATTCAACGACGATATACATTCCATTCCCTACAATCTCAGCGTGCAGGATTCTGGTCTTTAATATCCGTTCCAAAGCAGGATAGTGCTGCCACTTGACAGGATGGCCTGTAGTGAAGTAGGTTCCCCAACAGACGATATCATCCAGTCTCAGAAAGTGCCGTCCTGCACTACGAAAGTAATCGTAAAACTGGGAATGTCTTCTTGCAGCGCGAAAAGCCGGAGTCTTTATTTGAACCTCTTTCGGCACCTTCAGTCTGTGTAGCTTTATCTTCGACATCTTCTCTACTACCGAGAGAATGTGGTTCAGTTCCCGCTTTTTCTGCAGGCCAATCACATGCTGAGGTGAGAGAAGGTCGATTTTATACAGCTTCAATGTTCGTCCAAGCATCCCGGATACCAGACCGGATGTATCAATGACTACAAGTTTTACACCACGCGCTAATGCCTCATCAGCCAGCCGTTTTACTCCAATTACTACAGGTAGCATGTGCTGTACAGGAGTAGTTGACCCAACAAAATACATTCTGCGAGGTTTGAGTTCGCGAATCGACTCAACAGGCTGTTCAACGATTGTCATGCTGATGGCTGCAGGAGGGCCAAGCTCAGACTGACCTGTATCGGCATCTATTATCGCTGTAGGGATTTCGGCATTAACCCCGGCATTAACCAACTGCCTGGTAAGTGTGGTTTTTCCCGTATCCACAGAACCAACCAACATTGTAATGCCGGGGTTATCTACTATTTCCCTTATAGAACTTTCCCAAGTCGCTTCAGTTTCCACGACGACAATTTCACTCACTTAACGATGAATTCCTGCCTTCGCAGCAAACTTATTGCAGACATTGGTAGATATTCCATAACAGCTTATTCTTGTTTTGCTGCTTCAGCTTCATTTGTGCTGTTACCGATAGGATATTTAGCCTTCATCGCTTGCACATCCTGTTCGGTTACCGGCATCCGCCAGCGTTGGAATACAGGAACCAGGTCCACACCAGTTTCTTCCGAGAGAATTGCAGCTATAAGTTGAATCTTGCCTTCTGGTGTTTCCGGTTCTTTTAAGCCAAGTTTCTCAAACCGGGCATAAGTTCTATACCAGGCTTTGAATGGTTCCCAACCATAGACTCGAACCAACCTCAGGAAGAAAGAGTGAATCTCATCGCTGGACATTGTATCCCATTTTCTGGTTGGATCGCTCAGATACGGGTCTCCAAAGAACAGGAAGAACGAGTCAATAAACTGCTTTGCATCAACCAATACGTCTTTGCTGGCAGGTTGATATCCGGCATTTTTGTTCTTTGACCATTTAGCCAGATAATCACGGTCTGGAATAGTCTCATAAGCATAGGTTAGTTTCCAATTAGCTTGCCATTCACAGCTTGGCCCATCCCACATATACCACTTGCCGTAAACATCGTCGAAGTCATGTCCCACCTCATGAATCCAACCAAATGGCAATACACCGTTATCAACTTCTTTGAGTGTGTTCTCCATATGCTTGGTATTCATAATAATTGGATTGCCAGCGTATGCATACCAAGGATGTGCAGGGGCTTCCTTGATTGTAATGAAGGCACCGTTATAAGGAGAGTATCCGGTAAGCTCATGCATAGCCTCATAACAATGATCAAGGCACTGAACGAGCCTGTCCTGCTCTTTGAATACTGCAAGACGAGACTGCATGATTTCCAGTCCTATGTATTTTCCCTTGAGCAGCTTGGTGGGTTCCGGGAGTGTAGCTTCAGGAACTTCGACACGGTAAGGGAGTTCGACCGTCTTGCCGTCAATGACTGCCGTGAAAGATCCAACGATAAACGGATTGCCAGGTTTAGCTTTTTTTACAATATCTGGTGGCAGGTAGCCAACTTCATCTTTGGTCACTTCATCATTTGAAGGAACAGTAAGGTCAAGGTCTCCACCCCAGGAATCTCCGACTGTTTTTCCATTTGCTTCCCAGCAAGCGGTCCATTTGGTTAGCTTGACATCGGACTTACCAGTGTTCTTGATTATAAATTTATAGCCACCCCATCCATCGGCCATCCAGCCTTCCGTAGGGCTGCATGTGGCTGTAATTGTCACCTGTGCTGATAAAGCCGTGCAAATAGCTAAAGTCAAAATGACACAGGCAATGAAACGTAATTGATGGAACATTACTTACATTTCTCCTCTCTTTAGTATGAAATAATTGTCATAACAAGATTATCTCAATTATATTGCTACCTTACTTCTTATCCACTAGCTTTTATCCTACCTTCATTTTGAAAGAAAGTTAATGTCTCAGCTATAAACTTACTCAAGAGGTTCCAGCATTATTGGCGGTTGAACATCATCTGGCTCTGGGAGCGCGGCTGTAGATGTCGATGTAGTTACCTGAATACTGGTCAACCCATTGCTTGCTTTGCTCAGATGAAGCGCCATCACATCACGGGAATTGTTCAGCATCGTTATTGCCCTTGCAAACCTGCCATCAAGTTCATCTCTCACAGATTTTATTGATGCCTGCACATTCTCCAGATACGCATCCAGCCGATGCAGGTCTATGGTTTGGGTCGATCTCAGCACAGTCTGAAATACCAGCAGCAGATAAGGGACTAACATGCTGTAACTGACTAGAACGACATTATTTTCAAAGACTTCAGCCTGGATGCCGCAGCACAGGTCGTAAATAGCGTCAGGAACGGTTGCAATCGCGAAATTGACAGTTATATTCGGGTCTATGTATTTGCGGACCTCTTTTGTGCGGTTGAGTACGGCAGATTCTATCTGGCTTTTAAGTTTTTGCTGCTCAGATGGATCAGTAGCTGAAACAAATTGCTCCAGCAGGTGAGTTGCAGCCCATTTGCTATCGATAGGTAAAATCAGATTATTAGGCAGACGCAGGCCGAATTCGACTGCTTTATCACCAACTCGCATATCACGAACCTGCCATTCTGCGGGTAGTTTTGCAAATACAACCTCGACAATGTTTTCGCCGGCGGCTCCTTTGGTCTGCGTGCCTGCTATTATGGCTTCCAGTCTTTTGATTGATTCAGCAGTCTGTTGCTCAAGAGCTTGACGGGCTTGAGTATGAGCCTGGATTTCTGATAAATCATTTTTAGCGCGGGAGAGTTCTTCTCTTATTGCAGCAGTAGCATCGACAATCGCTTTGGTAATGCTGCCAGTTTCTGCCAGACCGGTTCCAAGAGCAGTGATTCCTTGAGAAGTTTGGTTTTGCCTTTGTTCTACTGTAGAAATCCGTTCAGTGAGGCCTCTTAATTCAATCTGAACATTGTTTACAGCCTGTCCGACCGGCTCAAGTTGGGCTATCTTTTCTGTAAGCACTGCAGTCTGAGACTGGCTTTGCTGGATAGTCTGTGTTAACTGCTGAAGGGATAAGGATACATCAGTCGTAGTTTGAGGTTTACGCTGCACGACAACTGCCAACGCAATTAGAAGAGACACAACTGCAACTGTCAGGATACCGATTACTAGCCATTCCATCATTAGTTGTCTGCCATGTGCGTCTTATCACATGAAATCAAGAAGTTTCAACGGTTATTTTCTACGATTGATTGCCAAATCCCTTTATGGCTTATACTTTTCAGTCAAAAACTCGCTGCCATGCCCTGGAATGATGAAGTCAGCTATTTCCAAAATCATCTTGCGGTTGGCTTCCTGTTCTTCTGGAAATTCGCTCATGTTCTTCCAGATATCTTCCTGTTCAAGGTCAGATTCACACTCGAACAGGTCGCCGACAATTGCAACAGTGCCTCGGTTTGAACGAACAATTACGCTGACATCCTGTTTTGTATGCCCCGGAGTAGCAATAACCTCTACATCGTTATCGATAAAGTACGGTTCTCTATTGAAATCGTGCAATGTGTAGCAATCTCCCTGGGAGATATCGTGAGAAACGATGAATATTGCTTCAGGAAACAGGTTATTGTTGCCAATGTGGTCAGAATGTCCATGTGTGCAGACAACATACATGATGTCATCAGGTGTTAGTCCTTCTCCAGCAAGAACATCGAGTAATGCCAGCTTATCACAAGGGCCTCCTGTGTCCACGATAATATTAATATTGCCGTAAACCAGTGTGATTGTGCCGCTTGCCCGTAGTTTATCAGGTTTTATCCACTGAGAATACCCCGGTTTCAGCACTTTGACCTTATATTGCCTCATATGTTTAGCTCCGAAAGCAAGTATAACATCATCTTCCTGTTGATGAGTAGTGTTTCTGGTGATCAACTCTTGTTAAAAAAGCTGACTTGAAGGATTATGATTAGCTTGACACTGAGGTTGAATCACGAGTAGAATCGTGTTAGCAGCCGAGATGACAACACTGCTTGTTCATACACGAAATGTGTATGCAGTAGAATAGCGGTTGTGAAGGTGGGAGGCTGGTTTCTAAAGAAGAAACCTAACCTGCCGAGGAGGTATAGGCTTATCATGCGGAAATTGTACGCAGTAGTTGTAATTCTGACAGTGGTCTTCGCCATTGGTGCATCTGCAGCGGATGTTGCACTCTTTAGAGGTGAAACAACACGCAATGCCGGTCTGGTGGTCGGCGGATGGGGAAGCGGTACAGCCGTAGAGGCTAAAGACCGCGTCTACTCAGGTACGGTTTCAATCAAAGTCACCACACAAGGTCTGCACGAAGGCGGCCGGATAGATTTCAGGAATCCCATAAATCTCCTTGACCAGCAAATAGACGACACTTGCTACCTACAGTTGGTTCTTGGCTTTACCGCTACGGACAGGCTGAGTGTTGGTGGAGCGGCTGGCGGATATGGTATACCTGGTAGTTACTACTCAGGCGGTCAGGAAATCGTGATTCCTGCAAGACCGTTGGTAAAACAGATCAGATTAGTTCTGGAATCTGAAGAAGGTAAAAGTGTAGAGGTTACTGCACCAGTGCCGACACATGAAGATGATGGCTGGTATAGGATTGCCATTCCATTAAGGGCGTTCGGCTTCAAGGCAGAAGATAAGAGCTTCCGAGTATCCAGACTCCTGATTTTCTCTGATATCCCTGATACTATCTTCGTCGGACAGATTGAAACAATTCGAGATAACACACCGATAACTGCAAATGCTGGCGATGATCTGGTTGAGTGGATTAATGAAACACTCACATTTAAAGCAGAAGCTGAAGGCGGAGTCAGTGTACTGAACTACTCCTGGAATTTTGGCGACAAAGATTCTGAAGGTGAGGATGCCGCAGGGGAAATCGTAACCCACAGGTTTACCAAAGGCGGCGATTTTAAAGTCAAGCTGGTAGTTAGCGATTATTGGGGGATTAAGAAACCTGCCACGCATATTATTAACGTTACTATCAACGACTAGAATAAATATCTGGATTAACGTGAGGACCAGCAAGTGATATCCGGGTTAGTGCGCTCTATGCGCCCAAAACAGTGGACGAAGAACCTGCTGGTCTTCGCTGGATATTTATTTACGATAGAGCAGAAGCACTCTATTGATGATTTTTTGCAGGTGCTTTTTGCTTTCCTGTTGTTCTGTACAGCTGCTGGAGCCGTCTACATCTTTAATGATGCCGCTGATGTAAAACGTGACAGGCATCATCCCACAAAATGTAAGCGACCTATTGCATCCGGACAGGTTTCGATTACTGCTGCGGTAATTTTCGCGTTCTTCCTGATCGTTGGGTCAGTTTTAAGCGCTTTTCGGCTGGATACTGGTTTCGGTTACATACTCAGTGCCTACCTGATACTTACCAGCGCCTATTCTGCTAAACTCAAGCATGTAGTGATTGTAGACCTGCTGGTGCTGGCTGCAGGATTCATTATTCGTGCTGCTGCGGGCGCTGTAGTGCTGCACGTTGCGATTTCTCCTTGGTTGCTGCTTTGCACGACCCTTCTTGCACTCTTCCTGGGGCTGGCGAAACGTAGACATGAGCTTGTGATCCTCGAAGGTGATGCTGTGAACCATCGTAAGATTTTGGATGAGTATTCCGTTGCATTTCTTGACCAGATGATTAATATCACATCGGCTGCGGCATTGATGGCATATTCGCTTTATACATTTTCTGCGTTTTCTGAGACCGCGAAGTCTCATCCATATATGATGGTCACGATACCATTTGTAATCTATGGGATTTTTAGATACCTCTATCTAATCCACACGAAGAATGTTGGTGGGCACCCTGAGCAGGTTCTTCTGGATGACAAACCACTGCTTTTGAACATTATCCTATGGGCTGGCGTTGTAGCGCTCATACTGAAATTGAGTTAGACATTGTTGACGGCACAATCGCTGGCGAGCGGCAGCTCAGGCAATTCGATACTGGTCAGGAATGAACGTGATTCGGTGCTGATAGATGCCGGAATCGGCATCAAGAAGCTCACTTCAGGACTTTTGCAAGCCGGAGTCAATCCAACAGATCTCTCAGCAATCCTGATTACGCATGAGCATGGTGATCATATCACCGGGGCTGTAAGGATGGCTCGGCGTTATCGTGTGTTGCTGGTATCTAATGCGCCGACACTTGCAAATATCTCAGGTGCAGGCAGCGTACCTCATAAAATACTTGAACCTGGAGAGGAAATGGTGGTTGGAAGTCTCTCAATCAGACCATTTCCAGTGTCTCATGATGCTACATGTCCGGTTGGCTATACGATTAAGTGTTCATCAGGTGCAACAATTGTCAGCGCAACTGATACTGGTAAGCTAACTCCTCAGATACGCAACGAAGCTGAAACTGCGGATTTACTTATTATCGAATCTAATCACGATGTGGGTATGGTGGTATCCGGGCCGTATCCGTGGCACTTGAAGCGAAGGATTCTCGGAGATTGGGGTCATCTTTCCAACGATACAACTGCCAGGCTGCTGCTTGATTTGGCTGAGTCAGGCCGAAAAAGAACTGTGTGGCTTGCTCATTTAAGTAAAACCAATAATACACCTCGTCTAGCAATGTCTACTGCACAAAAAACGCTTTCCCAGCACATTGGCAGCACTATTACCCTGGGAGTTGCACTTAGAGATATTCCAAGCCTAAATTGGCAACAGGGACATACATTGTTTCAATTAAGTCTATTTTCTCCAGCCGTGCCTGATTGACATGTCGCAGGCTGCTATGATAACCTCAAATAGGAGGCTAAAGCCGAGCTAGTTATGGATCATGCGAATACACAAATATTAATTGCAACATTTGCGGTCATAGCGATAATCCTCTATAAGATTTTTTCCGCAAGAGCTGGGAAGAACATCTATATACGCAGGATTGCTGGCCTTAATGAGATCGATGAAGCTGTTGGACGAGCCACTGAGATGGGGCAGCCTATGCTTTTCCATCCAGGAATGCTGGACTTTACCCAGATTGGCACACTTGCAGCTCTCGGTGTGTTGGGACATGTAGCCAAGATGGGTGCTAAGATGGGAAACAGGCTGATCTTCGTCACCCAGATTCCGGCGCTTGTTCCTGTTGCAGAGGATATTATCCGTCAAGCTTATGTGTCAGAAGGGCGGCCTGAATTATTCAATTCAGAAGATGTCAGATTCCCTGCGGCTGCGAGCGACCAGCTTGCACTGGCTTCAATTGACATCATGCACCGTGAAAAAACTGCATCTCATTTCTTCTTCGGAGGTTATGACTATACCTCGCTGTTATTGACTGAGCCTGGCCAGCATACTGGAGCTATTCAGATTGCAGGTACTGATGCTTATTTCCAGGTGCCTTTCTTCATTGCTAGTTGTGACTATACAGTTATTTGTGAAGAACTGTATGCCGCAAGTGCCTACCTGACCAGAGAACCGACAATGCTTGGAAGTCTTATAGGTCAGGATTACGGGAAAATCGTCGTATTGATTATCATTATACTTGGTACGCTGGCTATCACTATTGGGCCAGATACACTAAGTTACTTTGACCTGTTCATTGGTGGACCTTATAAATAAACTATGTGGAAGAAACAACTAATCGTAATTGTCACGTTCCTTTCTGGTCTGTATTTCTTCTTGGAATTTGCAGTTCCTCCTACAATACCTTGGAAAACTACCAGTGGAGTTGTCGTATCCAAACCTGGTGACAAGCAGTTACAAATTAACCGGGTCAGAAAAACTGCAAGTGCTACCATCACGGAACAAACTATTGTTAAACGTGTGCCGTCGGGCGGCGGAACACCTGAACCAGTACCATCCGACGCGGTAAAACCAGGAGACAGGGTAGTCATAACTACTGAAACAGGACGAGAGATTTCAGGAATTGTTATGCCCAGGTCTTCCCCTCGCAGGATATTTGTAGGTACTCTCACACCCAACAGTGAGCAGGTAAGTATAGATGCTAATATGCTTATACGACGCTTGCGCTCAGGCGGTTCTGCTGAAGAAGTAAAACTGGATGCTTTAGAAATACCTCAGAATACGAGCGGTTCTCTTGATTGGATCAATGTCGGACCTACCACTTATCTGTCGAGTTATTTGACCAAGGTAACAGACTTTTTCATCGTTCTTGGCGCTATGGCTTGGGGTATGGGATTGCTCAGTCTTTGGCTGGTACATTCTTCCAATATCCGCAAGAGACGGCCAGAATGGTATACCAGTGTCTTTTTCTTCATAGCTGTAGGCTTTGGAATTATTGCAGGATTGGGTTTTGGTAGAACAAGTCCCGGTGTTAAGTATACATGGGACTGGTGGACGTATCAGATTAATGATGTTGTTTTCTGGCAGATGATCCGTCCAATGGGTTCTACAATATTCTCATTACTGACATTCTACCTGGCATCGGCTGCATACAGGTCATTCAAAGCCAAGTCAAGAGAAGCAATTCTCATGATGTTATCTGCTCTCATTGTTATGCTGGGACAGATATCTCTGCATATGTGGATTACCTCTGCAAGTACATGGTTGCTTTATATTGTAAATACAGCAGCTATTAGAGGTATGATGTTCGGTATGATGCTTGGCGGAATTGCCGTTGGACTTAGAATGTGGCTCTCGCTTGAACGAGGCGCTTTCTTCGATAGGGAGTTATAGATGCGGGATCTTCTCATCAAACTTCAGACTGTTGACCGGCGATGGGTATATCTGGCAATTGCCGTTGCTTGTGCGATTCCTTTTATTGCAGAAGCAATTGGCAAACCGATTAACCTTTCAGTGTATCCATCCAGAGAAACACAAGGTGTTTTTGACACAATAAATAACATACCTCGTGATGCTAACGGTAACCCTACTAAAGTGGTTCTTATCGACAGCACATGGGATGCTGGAAGTATGGGCGAGAACGAGGGGCAAGCAGAGGCGATTATAGATCACCTTTTTAGGGAGAGAATTCCCTTTATAGTAACCTGCATCGGCAATGAGAAAGCTCCTCAGTTCGTAAATGGCGTTATTGAGAGATTCACCCAGGACACAATAGTAGACGGTAAAGTGGTCAGGAAAGCAAAATATCCTGGACGTGTATATGGAAAGGACTGGGTGAATCTCGGATTTTCCGTGCCATGGGGCTGGCAGTCGATCCAGCAGATAATGAAAGATATCCATGTTCAGTATAAGGCTGATTACCAGGGTACGCCCCTTGAGGAAATACCGCTGATGCAACGAGTCCGTAATGCGGACGACATTTACATGATTTTCGCTGTAACTTACTCGCCTTCTGAAGACTGGGTATCGTTTGCTCACGGAATTTACGGAACACCGGTAGCATTTGGCTGTGCTGGGATACAGTCAACAACAACATACAGGTTCATACCTTCCGGGCAGATGGTGGGAATGCTGGTATCTGTGCGTGGAAGCGCTGAATATGATGCCCTGTTATATCCGGATGATCGATCTCAAAGAGTGAATAAAGGGACACAGTTGATCGTTCCACTGGCTTTCGGCCATTTGGTTATAATATTTGCAATTATTATGGGAAATATCGGCTACTTTGCTGCACGCCGGAGGAGGTCATAGATTATGTTGTGGCAAATCTGGCTATGTGCTTTGCTTACGCTTGGAATATACACCTTTCTTTACAGCGATAATAAGCTTTACCGCATGTTGTTGAACATCTTGATTGGTTTGAACGTTGGTTACCAGTTTATGGTTACCTGGAAAAGCGTTCTTAGTCCAAAGTGGTGGGCTTTATGTTGGAAAGGATTCGATCCCAAGATTGAAGGTTCATGGTTCAGCGGCGTTTTTGAGTGGCTGGGTTATTTCTTCAGTTATATTTGGAATCATCCTGGCGCGTTTATCTACTGGCTTATACTTGGAGTTCTCGGATCTCTCTGGTACTTCCAGTTGACCAGGAAATACCTGTGGCTTTCTCGTATAGTTATCGGAATGTCGGTTGGTATGGGAGCAGGAATTGTATTCAAATCATCATTCCTGCTCAATGCAGCCCAGATAACTGATTCATTCAGGCCATTCATCGCCACAATGCCAAGTGCTTTATGGTCTAATGGATCTCCAGTAATAGGTACAGGTGGTACATTTAACTTCCTGCAATCTTTGAATAACGTTATATTCGTAGGCACCATAGTTTGTGTAATGGTCTACTTCTTCTTCTCATTCTCGCATGAGAATAGAGTGATCGTAGGTAGTGCAAAGATGGGACGCTGGTTGTTGATGATCAGCTTTGGTGCATTCTTTGGTAACACGGTTATGACTCGTATGGCTGTGTTCCTTGAGAGGCTTCAGTATCTGATCAGAGATTGGGCTATCCAGACGGTTCCTCAGACTCCGCTGATTGCCTATATCTACGGCGGTGGTGTTCTGCTGTTGATCATCGCAATCTATCTATTGTTCCGCAGACCGCCTGCGAAGCCGCAAAAACCGGATTATATCGACGAAGAAGGCCCGAAGCCGGAAGTCCCGGTTGGAGAACAAGTCTGAATCTAATTTAGGAAGTACGGTAGTAACAATATGGCCCGTTCGACCAGGCCTGTGAAACTCACTGTTGAGATGATAAAGGAGGCGCGAAAGCGCCTCCTGAATTCTATATATTACTCCCCATGTCCAAAGTCTCAGACACTTTCGGACATTGCAGGTTGTCACGTCTACTGCAAATTAGAAAACCTGCAGATGACCGGTTCTTTCAAAGAGCGCGGAGCATTATCCAGGCTCAAGACTCTGACTGCTGAAGAAAAAGAACGTGGTGTCATTGCTGCAAGTGCCGGAAACCATGCACAGGGTATAGCTTATCATGCAGCGAGACTTGGCATTGCATGTACAATTGTCATGCCTGAGTATACTCCACTCATAAAGGTCGTCAACACAAGAAGATCAGGAGCAAACGTCATTGTTCAAGGCAATAACTACGATGCAGCCTGTGAATATGCCTTACAGCTTCAAAAAGAGAATGGCTGCGTATTTATTCACCCGTTCAATGATCCTGAAGTTATGGCAGGGCAGGGGACAATCGGCCTTGAGATACTGGAGCAAGTTACTGATGTAGATGCTGTTATTGTTCCTGTAGGCGGCGGCGGACTGATTGCAGGAGTTGCAACGGCAATCAAGGAGACTCGTCCAGAAGTGAAGGTCATAGGCGTGCAAAGTATGTGTGTGCCATCTATGAAAGCCTCACTCGAGGAAAATGAGCTGGTTTGTGTCAGACCTGAGGGAAGAACGATTGCTGATGGTATTGCTGTACAGGTTCCTGGCGATTTGACATTTCCAATAATCAGGCAATACGTAGACGAGATAGTAACCGCTGATGAAGATGAGATTGCAAATGCTATTCTTCTGCTGCTTGAGATAGAAAAGGCAGTGGTAGAAGGCGCTGGTGCTATTCCTCTTGCAGCTTTGTTGAACCGTCAATTAGGGCTTTCGGGAAAGAAGGTTGTATTGTTGCTTACAGGCGGCAATATCGATGTTAATATGCTTTCTGTAATCATCCATAGAGGCTTAGTTAGAGATGGACGGCTTGTACGGCTTCGTGTGCTCTTGAGAGACAAACCGGGAACGCTTGCAGAGCTGTCATCTTTGCTTGCAGAAGAGCATGCCAACGTGCTTGAAATTACCCACCACAGAACCTTTACTTCTGCTGCACTTGGCGAGGCAGAAGTCGACCTGGACCTTGAAACAGAAGGCGCTGCACATGTGCAAAGGATAATGGCCCGGTTGGAGCAAGCCGGTTATCCCTCACAACGAGTAGAATAGGCTATTTCTATCTCTATGTCTGCCCAATATATTTGATGAACCACTCACGGGCAAGCCGTGCGACCTCTTTTAAGGTATCACCTTCTTCGAATAAATGGCCTGCTCCTGGGACAATTACCAATTGTTTCTCGGAAGTAAGCCTGTCGTAAGCATGCTGGTTCAGTTCAATTACTGGATAATCAAGCCCACCGACTATCAGCAGTGTTGGGGCTTTGACAGACGGTAAGTATTCCATGGCAAGGTCGGGTCTTCCGCCTCTTGATACCACCGCACCAATCTGCTGAGACAGCTTGGCAGCAGCTTGAAGCGCCGCCGCAGCGCCAGTGCTTGCCCCAAAGTATCCGATATTCAAACTTTCAGTGTCAGGATACTCAGAAAGCCATTCAGTTGCATCGATAAGCCGGTCAGCCAGCAGGTCAATGTTAAATACTTTTTGCCTGTCTTCAGATTCCCATTCCTCTAGTAGGTCAATAAGCAGTGTAGACAACCCTTCCTGCTGAAGCTGTCTGGCAACAAATTGATTTCTAGGGCTGAACCTGCCGCTACCACTACCATGTGCAAAAAGCACGACCCCATGCGAATCTTCCGGTATTGCAAGAATACCTTCCAACGTTACTTTTGCTGTTTCAACTTTGACTGCTCGCTCAATGCCGGTTCTCATCAGTTTATTCAACTCCTTACACGCACCCGAGTTTTGATTCCCTGTAGTGCATTGAGTCAAACGATGATTCCGCTGTACTCCCTATGTTAACGATTACCTTTTACAAGCTGATTAGAAGTCAGGTAATCGTAACTATGCTGAACAGCTTCCCACATGTCTCCTGAATACTCATCCAGTTCAACGATTAGCCATTCTGTAATGTCCGGATTGGCTGCATTTATTATTGCAGGAATATCAAGTATGCCATTTCCTACAGCAGTGTGCGGTTCATTTTCTTTAAGGGTTCCATCCTTGATATGGAGCAAAGGCAATCGCGCGCTGTATTGTTTGATTACTTTTACTGGATCCGATCCGGCAAATGCAGCCCAATAGACATCCAGTTGACCAAAGATAGCAGGAGCCTCTTCCATAATTAAATCATAAATCAGTTTTCCATCTATAGTTTTGAACTCCCACCAGTGGTTGTGAAGGCCAAAGGACATATTGTATGGCTGCAGAAGCTCTGATGCCTGCCTGAATATATCGATTGCTTGTCTGCAATCATCCAGCGTGGTAAATCTGTCCGGGCCAAGGCCGCTGATTAATCTTTTATTTCCTAGAATCTGCTCAGTTTCCACCAATTGCTGGATGTTTTCAGGAGTTGGCATGGCGGTATGACTGCTGCAGACTTTCAAGTTCAGCTCATCGATGACAGCAGCTACCTTCTCAGGATCATGACCGTGTAATCCTGCGAATTCGACACCTGAATAGCCAATATCTGCTACTCGGCGCAGAGTACCTATTAAGTCCTGCTGTGCGTATTCTCTGACAGTGTATAATTGGAGTGCTATAGGTTTCAAATAAATACCCCCTCAGATTATTACCAAGGATGATTAGTCCATTATCATCCAAAAGTCCTTCCTTAAGATAATTATATCCATCTACATTTGTATGAATGGTTCAAATTACCCCATAAATATTTAACGAAGCCTTTAGAGGAGATTTGGTATATGAAGGCCAACATGACCTTGGAGACATATTTTAATAGAGAGGTTGTAATATCTAAATGGCCAAGATCGCTTTTATTGGAGCTGGTAGTTTCGGTTTTACCAGAGCTTTGGTCCGAGACATTCTCACTTTTCCAGCGTTTGCTGACTGTACGCTTGCGCTTATGGACATTAACGAAGAGCGTTTATCATTCAGCAAGGCTGCTGTAGACAGGATTGTGGAAGCAGGCAATTATCCTGCAAAAGTAGTTACCACAATGGATAGAACTGAAGCGCTTAAAGACGCTGATGGAGTGCTTTGCACAATCCTGCAGGGAGGAGTGAATGTATTCCGGCATGACATCGATATCCCTAAAAAATATGGAGTAGATATCAATATTGGCGATACCAGAGGACCTTCAGGCATATTTAGAGCGCTGCGAACGATCCCGGTTATGTTGGATATCTGTAAGGACATCGAACGTTACTGCCCAAATGCCATCTTCCTAAATTATACAAATCCGATGGCTATGTTGTGCAGAGCTATGCAGGGGCAAAGTAATGTAACAGTAACCGGCCTTTGTCATAGTGTGCAACACACAGCGATGATGCTTGCTGACTGGATTGGAGCGCCGCGTAATGAGATTAGTTACCGCTGTGCAGGCATTAATCATCAGGCATGGTATCTGGATTTCAAATGGAACGGTAAAGATGCATATCCTCTGCTGAGAGAAGCTGTAAAGAAGCCTGAAATATATAATGAAGAGATCGTCCGCAACGAAATGTTCATACATCTTGGGTACTATGTGACCGAGTCCAGTGGACATAACTCGGAATACAACGCCTGGTTCAGAAAACGGCCTGACCTTATTGAAAAATACTGCACACATGGCACAGGTTGGAACCCTGGAGTCCATGCCTTTATTCGTGATGAGTATCTGGAAGCTGAAGCAACCTGGAGAGATACTATTAAAGAAACGCTGAAGAAGCCGGTGAAGTTGGAACGCGGTCATGAGTATGCAGCAAGCATATTTAACGCAACAATTGGCGACGGAACACTGTTTGAGTTCAATGGTAACGTCCGCAACTTCGGGCTGATCGATAATCTACCAGAAGGATGCTGTGTAGAGGTTCCAGTACTGGCATCAAAACGTGGGCTTGATGCGATGCATGTTGGCCCATTGCCTCCACAGCTTGCTTTATTGAATAGTATCAGCGCACAGTGTGAAGAGCTTGCTGTAGAAGGCGCAATTACGGGTGACCCGACAAAGATATTCCATGCAATTGCTTACGATCCACTGACATCCGCGGTCTTGAGTCTGGCAGAGATTAAGCAGATGGTAAGAGAAATGTTTGAACAGAACAGAGATTGGCTGCCACAGTTCAAGCATTTTGATTAATGGGAGGAAACAATCAATAGTTGTGATATACCAGATACCATATCTGGTATATCACACGAGGTAGGGAGTAAAATGCAGTTTGAGAAAGAGTTAGACAGTGCTATTCAAGATATCGCAAAATCGGAGTATGCAAACGCATCTTCTATTAACCGGATCAAAGCAGAAATCGATTTCTCTGTCGGGTTGATAAGCCTTTATCCTGATAAGGCAGATGAATGGAAACCACTTATACTGAAAGCAGCTCAGTTGGTTCGAGATAAAACCACAAAAAGCGACTCTATTGATCTTGCATCTGTAGTTGCAGAGGCTGAATCAATCTTAATGCCTATCGGTAAGGTAGCAAAAGAGTTTACAATTCATTGTTGTGGACATGCACATATTGACATGAACTGGTGTTGGCCATGGCCGGAGACAGTCAGCGTAACCCATGACACATTCGCTACTGTTGATAAGCTAATGAATGAGTTTCCAGATTTTATCTTCTCTCAGAGTCAGGCGTCAGTATACTTTGCGATGGAGGAATACTGTCCTGAAATCCTCGAGATAATAAAAAAGCGGATCAAAGAAGGACGGTGGGAGTCTACTGCCAGCATGTGGGTTGAAGGAGATAAGAATCTGGCTTCTGGAGAGATTCTCTGCCGTCATATGCTATACACTAGGCAGTATATGAAAGAGAAGTTCGGAATCCCAACAGATGCAGTGAAAATTGACTGGGAATGCGATACCTTCGGACATGCACATACAATCCCTTCCATCCTCGTAAGAGGCGGTGTCACTCGCTATTATCACTGCAGGACAGGCCCTAACAAGTGGCTGGTATGGTGGGAAGCCCCTGACAAGTCCAGAGTACTCTTGTTCTTAGATAAAGCATGGTATTTGGGCCCAGTAAACACTGACATAATCAACTATTTAATCGATTACGTCAAGGAAACAGGACTTAAGGACTTCTTGTGGGTTTATGGGGTAGGCGACCACGGCGGCGGCCCAACTCGTAAGGATTTAGTGCGAACGCAGGAGATGAATTCCTGGCCTATCTGGCCGAATTTACGTTTCTCTACCACTGATAAATATTTCACAGCCGTAGAAAAGTCGAACCCTGATTTGCCTGTGCATAATGGTGAGCTTAATTTCGTTTTTGATGGTTGTTATACATCAGAGAGTAACATTAAACTGGCTAATCGGGTGTGTGAAAGCATTCTTCCTGAGGCTGAGGTGGCTTCGCTTGTGGCTGGAGCTGTGTCCAGGTTTACTTATCCTGCCGATGAGATAAGAAAAGGCTGGAGACATGCCATGTTCAACCAGTTCCACGATATTTTGCCTGGAAGCGGTATTCATGCCACATATGAATACTCTCAGGGGTTATTCCAGGAAGTGCAGGCTATCACTGGAATAATTCGGACGCGGGCACTCAGACAAATTGCATCAAAGATTGATACCAGCGCTGCTTTAGGTGTTGACCCTCCGGTAGGAAAAGGCGCAGATGTTATAAGCAATGGAATCGGTGCAGGCGCAGGCGATTTGACTCTTAAGACCGGCGTTTCTGCTTATAGCGTGGGTTCAGTAGGTGTTGAACCGATTGTCATTTTTAACGGCTTACCATTCTCGAGAACATCTATGGTAGAAACAAAGATTTGGGATAGAGACATTCCCGATAACAGGATTATTGTTCGCGACGAGACAGGTAACACAGTTGCAGCTCAGGTTTTAGCCAGAGGCAATTATGGCGGTCATAAATACACTCGATTGGTATTCCCGGCTCTGGATGTTCCTGCGATAGGTTACAAGGTCTTTGGTATAGATCGTTCTCCTGTTAATGCAATCTCAGCTATACCTGAGTCTTTCGGAGGCGCACCTGGCGGCGGTACTCTTATGAGGGAAACTGTTCCTATCGAGCATCCGGATGAAGTAGAGATGCCGTTACCAGGAGTATTGGAGAATAGATTCATCCGAGTAGAAGTAGACCCTGCATCAGGTGCCATCAAACATCTTATAGATAAAAAATCAGGTTACGATTACGTGCCTACTGGCAACTTGCTGGGTGTCCTTGAGCTTTATCGTGAAGCTCATAATGATATGTCAGCGTGGACAATCGGCCAGATTATGAATGTTGATGTGCTATCTTCCGGCGGCACGTTATCGGAGATATATCATGGGCCTCATCGTGCAACAGTAAAGACGACTCGAAAAGTTAATAATTCCAATATCGCAGTAGAGATATCACTGGATGCAGGCAGTAATGCTGTTCAATTCAAAGTAATTATGGATTGGCGCGAATGGGGAACCAAAGAAACCGGTGTTCCAATGTTGAAAGTAGCATTTCCGACTGCACTGACAGATACATCTGCCAAATATGAGATTCCTTTCGGGAGCATCGAGCGTCCTGTAAACGGTCAGGAGGTTCCAGCGCTCAGATGGGCTGATATATCCGGCAGCAAGATTGGTTCTGAAGGCCAGGCCGGATTGATACTTGTTAATGATTGTAAATATGGGCACAGTGCAGATGACAATACACTTAGATTGACATTGGTCAGGTCCAGTTACAGTCCAGACCCACTGCCTGAGATGGGAAAACAAGAAATACGGTTTGCTGTAATACCGCATGAAGGACCATGTCCGGTATCCGATGCAACCAGGTATGCTGCAATGTTCAATCAACCGATGAGCGTTGTCAGCACGGATGTCCATAAAGGCAGCGAACCTTCCAGCCAAAGCTTTGCTGAAGTGCTCACGCCAAATATCATGTTAGCCGGAATCAAGAAAGCTGAGGATTCTGACGCGGTTATAATACGGCTATATGAGATGGAAGGGAAAGATACAGAAGCAAGAGTCAGGTTGAATCGTATCGTAAAGCCTGGATCGACTGCAGTAGAAGTGAATCTGATGGAAGAACCACTTGCTAACTCACAGGCACGAATGGAGAATGATACATTAGTGGTGAATATACCTGCACGTGGTATCTCTACAGTAGCAATTAGCTGAAACTTCAGCTAGTATATATGCCCATTGCAATGCAGGCAGTTCTTAACACTGGAATCAAGGCCTTGAACTGCTTTTCTCTGAAGGTTTGAGAATTGCCTGCAGCATGTGCATAGCCTGAACGATTTTTTCTCTGTCTTCTTCTGAAAGAGTTGAAAGCATTTCAGAGAAGTGCTTCCTTGTATCCTCTCGTATGGTCTCAAACGCTTTGATTCCTGCTGTTGTCAGTTCTAATGTTATCCGGCGGCGGTCATTGGAAGATATTTCACGAGCTACGAGGTTCCTCTTTACCAGGCAGTCTATTGTCTTAGACATGGATGGCAGACTAAGCTCCAGATGTTCAGCTACCGCAGAGAGAGACGCCCCTTTATGGTAGTTGAGGTAAGCTAACACCCTAAACTGAGGCACTGTCAGATCTGATGTGCATTTATTGCATATATGCCGTCGGATAGTCCGCATACCAAGCAGGATTGTCTCAATTACTAGAGATGCATCGTCCATATTTTCAGCACACCGATTAATTTGTTTATTTAATAGTTCCATGTACTAACTATAAATGCTATACTAAATCTTGTCAACGAAATGCATGACGCCTGATCTTGCCCGTGCAGTGGGATTATTAAATAGATAACAGGTTAAAGTATTCAGGTCAGAACAAACTAGAGGCAATATGAATCAGAAACAGGTGGAAGAGACATCAAAACAGAGTAAACCAAGTTTTGGACGTGATTTAACAACGGGCAGCATTCCGAGGCACCTGGTAGCTTTTTCACTCCCAATGTTGGCTGGGAGTGCTTTACAGACGGCATACAGTTTTGTCAATGCTATTTGGGTAGGCAAGTTTTTAGGTACTGATGCACTTGCAGCGGTTACTGTAAGCTTTCCGGTTGTCTTCGTGCTTATTGCGCTTGGTGCAGGGCTGACTGTTGCAACTAACATATTGATTTCCCAGTATTACGGCGCTGGGAACTTAGGGCAGCTTAGGAAAGTCATTGACAGCTCTACTATTCTGATAGTTGTGCTCAGTCTCGCCCTGCTTATTGTTGGAGAACTGTTTACTCCGCATATATTGAAGGCTATGGATACACCTCCGAACGTGCTCCCAATGGCAATCCAATATATGCGTATCTTTCTGCTTTCTCTTCCATTTGGGTTTGGGCTGTTTCTAGTTCGAAATATGCTGCAGGGGATTGGTGATTCGAAAACACCACTCTACTTTCAATCGGCAGGTTTATTGCTGACTATTGCGCTCGATCCAGTCCTGATGTTCGGGCTTATTGGTTTTCCAAAGCTGGGTCTAAACGGAACAGCATGGGCAACTGGAATTACGCACGCGCTGGCATTCTTTGCATTAGTTATCTATCTTCATAAGAAAAACAATCCGGTTGCCCCTTATTGGCGCAGTGCGCGTATGGATTGGCCAACCGCATTTACAACCATCAGAATCGGCGTTCCGTCTGCAGTGCAGCAGTCTTTGATTTCTGTGGGAATGGTTTTTGTGATTGGTATAGTCAACAGCTTTGGTGAGACTGCGACGGCTGCATTTGGTGCAGTAGGACGAGTAGACCAGTTAGCATTTCTACCAGCGATGTCATTCAGCCTTGCAATATCAACACTATCTGGTCAGAACATAGGCGCGAACAAGCTCGACCGCATTCGAGAGATATTCAAGTGGGGCTGTCTCTTGAGTGGCGGAGTGACACTTCTCGGTACAGCCATTGTTGTTGGTATGCCGAATCTCCTACTGAGGATATTTGTCAATGACCCAGTAGTAATTAATATTGGTGTAAGCTACCTGCACATAGCAGGCCCACTATATATATGCTTTGCCATTATGTTCGTGACAAACGGCATTATAAATGGAGCAGGGCATACGATAGTAACTACTGTAATCTCACTTATCAGCCTGTGGATTGTGCGTGTTCCACTGGCATATTGGCTATCTGGTAAATTGGACAGCGTGGTCGGTGTCTGGTATGCGATGGCACTCAGCTTCTTTGTTTCCATGATATGCAGTTATGCTTATTACAGGTCTGGTCGATGGAAGAAGCCTGTCACAAGAGTCAAACCAGTTCCTGCCACACCAGAAGCAGCGTTTGGTGATGAGGTTGGCGAGATATAACTGATATAAGCTTATTCTGGCAGTTCCGTCGAGCCCATCAGATATATGTCGCATTCTCGAGCAGCGGCACGGCCTTCTCTGATAGCCCATACAACCAGGCTCTGGCCTCGTCTCATATCCCCAGCAGTGAAAATGCCGGGGATATTTGTCATATAGCTGCCAGCAGTCGTTTTGACATTAGAACGAGCATCTCTTTCGATGCCTGACTGCTCAATGAGTACATCTTCTGGGCCGAGAAATCCCATAGCAAGCAGCACCAAGTCTGCAGGATACTCTTTTTCCGTTCCAGGCATATTTACAGGCACAGGTCTTCCATTCATTTGTTCCCATTTGACCTGTATTGTTTGGACTCCCATTACATGCCCATTGGAGTTTCCTATAAATCCTGTAGTTGAGACACAATAAATCCTTGGGTCTTGTCCAAACAGGCTGATAGCTTCTTCCTGGCCGTAGTCGACCTTCAATGTCTTAGGCCATTCAGGCCATGGATTGTCAGGGGTTCGCTCCAACGGTGGTTCAGGCAGTATCTCAAGCTGGATTACACTCTTGCATTTTTGCCTGATTGACGTGGCAATGCAGTCTGTGCCGGTATCACCACCGCCTATGACGACCACATGCTTATCTGTAGCTGATAGGTCTTGCTCCAGTTGATAATCAGCGACAAGAATGTTTCTGGTGTTTGATTCCAAGAACTCCAAAGCAAAATGGATACCGGTTAAGTGCCTTCCACTGACGTCGATATCTCTCGGTTTTCTTGCTCCGCAGCAAAGGACAACAGCATCGAACTCAGAATGCAGTTTTGAAATTGGGTAATCTTTGCCTACTTCAACACCTGTGATGAACTCGATGCCTTCAGCGGCAAGGATGTGCATTCGGCGCTGGACTACATACATCTTATCGAGCTTCATATTCGGGATTCCGTACATAAGCAATCCGCCGAGTCGGTCATCACGCTCGAAAACCGTCACACTATGTCCGGCTTTGTTGAGCTGGTCAGCGCATGCTAGTCCTGCTGGGCCAGATCCAACTACTGCAACACGCTTTCCTGTGCTTACCGAAGGTGGCTCTGGCTTTATCCAACCCTGATCGAAGGCATACTCGATTAGAGAATACTCTATGCTTTTTATGGCTACAGCAGGCTTTATTGATCCAAGTGTGCACGAACCTTCGCACGTTGCAGGACATACTCGGCCGGTAAATTCCGGGAAATTGTTCGTCTTCAGCAGTCTTTTGACTGCTTCCTGCCATAATCCTCTGTAAACTAGATCGTTCCACTCAGGGATAAGGTTATTCAGCGGGCATCCAGAGGCCATTCCGTTTAATATTATGCCTGAATGACAGAATGGAGTGCCGCAATCCATGCATCTGGCTCCTTGTGTCCTCAAATCTTCCAGATTGTGGGTCACATGGAACTCATTCCAATCTTGAATGCGTTCTTTTGGATTGCGATCTTGCGGCAGCGCCCGATTATGAATTAAAAACCCTCTTGGATTGCCCATTTATCTACTTTCCCACCTTCTGTAAAACAGATTTATTTGCCGATGAAGCACCGTTTCCACCTTTAGTTTCTTCAAATGCAGCGAGAACTGCAGCTTCATAAGTTGAACCTTCTTGCATTGCCCGTTTAATTGCAGCCAGCATCTGCTTGTATTCCTTAGGCATTACCTTCATGAACTTGGGCCAGGTAGATTGCCAATTGTCCAGCATATCTTGTCCGAGGGCGCTGCCTGTAAACTGAACGTGCCTTCTTATCATCATTCGGACTTCTTCGATTTCCTCGACATCATCGAGTCTGGAGAGTTCAACCATCTGCAGGTTGCATCGAGAAGCAAAGCTGTTATCGGCATCATACACATAAGCGACGCCTCCAGACATTCCAGCAGCAAAGTTTCTCCCAGTTTGGCCTAATATAACTACTTTTCCTCCGGTCATATACTCGCAGCCGTGGTCTCCGACAGCTTCAACAACAGCCTTTGCTCCACTGTTTCTTACGCAGAACCGTTCTCCGGCAGCACCCCTAATATACGCTTCTCCTCCAGTTGCTCCGTAAAGTGCTACATTGCCTATGATGACATTTTCCTCTGGTGCAAACTTGCTTCCAGCCGGAGGATAGACAGCTATAATCCCACCTGATAAGCCTTTGCCTATGTAGTCGTTCGAGTCACCTTCAAGGACCAGTGTTATACCGGATGGAACAAATGCACCAAAGCTTTGACCTGCAGAACCGGTGAAATGTAGTTGGATTGTGTCTTCTGGCAGTCCGGCTTCTCCATATATTCGGCTGATCTCACTGCCAAGCTGGGTTCCTACAGTTCTGTCAGTAGTCTTAATCCTCATTGTTGCAGTTACTGGCCTACCATGCTCCAGTGCAGGTTTGCAGATTGGAATAATCTCTCTTGTATCGAGAGACCTTTCCAGAAGATTTGGCGGAGACGACATATTATCCGATGATGCTGGTATTATCGGTTCGAGCTCACAGAGCAGAGCTGACAAATTCAATCCCTCAGTTTTCCAATGTCCGGTGGATTTATCTACTACCAGCCGGTCTACCCGTCCGACCATCTCATCTACTGTTCTGAATCCTAGTTCAGCCATTATCTCGCGCAATTCCTGGGCTATGAACAGCATCAAATTGACTACATACTCAGGTTTTCCTGCGAAATTCTTGCGGAGTTGCGGGTTCTGAGTTGCAATCCCAGCAGGGCAAGTGTCAAGATGGCATACACGCATCATCTGACAGCCGAGAGCAATAAGTGGTGCTGTGGAAAAACCGAATTCTTCTGCACCAAGCAGTGCTGCAATGGCAACATCGCGTCCCGTCATCAGTTTTCCATCGACTTCCAACTTAACGCGGTCTCTAAGGTTGTTCAAGCGGAGTGTCTGATGAGTTTCAGCGATTCCCAACTCCCATGGAACGCCTGCATGTCGGATGCTGCTGAGAGGCGATGCGCCTGTTCCGCCATCATAACCGCTGATCAGTATGACATCAGCGTGTGCTTTAGCAACTCCTGCAGCGATTGTGCCTACACCGACTTCAGAAACCAGTTTTACAGATATTCTAGCCTGCTTATTTGCGTTTTTGAGGTCGTATATAAGCTCCGCCAGATCTTCTATCGAGTAAATATCGTGATGTGGAGGAGGGGAGATTAAGCCGACTCCCGGTGTGGACATCCTAACTTTAGCGATCCACGGATATACCTTGCTTCCCGGAAGTTGACCACCTTCACCTGGTTTAGCCCCCTGAGCCATTTTTATCTGGATTTCCCTGGCGTTTACCAGATAGTTGCTGGTCACGCCGAAACGGCCGGAAGCAACCTGCTTAATGGCACTACAGCGTGAATCCCCATTGTTGGAATAGAACCTTTCAGGATCCTCGCCGCCTTCTCCGGTATTACTCTTGCCTCCCAACCGGTTCATTGCAATAGCCAATGTCTCATGCGCTTCTTGACTTATTGACCCATAAGACATGGCTCCGGTCTTGAACCTTTTTACGATAGACTCGACCGGTTCTACTTCATCAATTGGTACTGGAGTATTGGAAGGTTTTAGCGATAACAGCCCTCTAAGTGTACCTGTCTGATCGTTCATCAAGGCAGAAAACTGTTTGAATCTACTATAATCCCCAGTTCTGCAGGCAGTCTGCAGGGCATAGATAGATTCAGGATTGAACAGATGATATTCGCCGTTTCTGCGCCATTTGACTGCACCGGTGGAGTCCAATGTATGGTCCTGGCCGTTTCTCTTTGTAAACGCATTTTTGTGTCTTGTTAGAGTCTCACGTGCAATTCCATCGATATCGATACCGCCTATTCTCGAAGGAGTCCATGTGAAGTATTTCTCGATCACAGACTTGCCGATTCCAAGCGCTTCAAAGGTCTGAGCGCCGCGGTAGCTCTGGATTGTTGAAATGCCCATCTTGGACATCGTTTTCACTATGCCTTTTACCAGCGATTTGGTATAGTTACTGACAGCATCCTCAACCGATATTCCTTCGATGAGTCCCTGGCGGACCATATCTTCGATTGTTTCGATAGCAAGATACGGATTGAGCGCACCAAGCCCGTAACCTATCAACAGTGCTACATGATGGACTTCTCTAGGTTCTCCGGATTCAAGAACAATGCCTACTTTGGTTCGAGTCTCAGCACGGATCAAGTGGTGATGAAGTCCCGCAACTGCCAGAAGCGCCGGGATTGGAGCTTTATCTTCAGAAACTCCCCGGTCACTGAGAATAATGATATTAGCACCTGCCTCTATCGCTGCATCTGCTGAAGAGAATAACTCATCGAGTGCTTTTTCCAGACCAGCACCGCCTTCTTCTGGATTGAATAAGATTGGTAGCGTTACAGATTTAAACCCAGGCAGGTTAACATTTCGCAGTTTTTCCAGTTCTTCGTTTGTAATAATGGGGCTGTCCAGTGCAATCTGGCGGCAGCTTTCCGGTTTAGTGTCAAGCAGATTTCTTTCAGGGCCGATAGTAGTCCTAACAGATGTAACAATGCTTTCTCTGATGGCATCTATCGGAGGATTTGTTACTTGAGCAAATAGCTGCTTGAAATAGTTGTAAAGAAGCTGCGGCTTATCCGAGAGCACTGCAAGCGGTGTATCGCATCCCATCGAACTGATAGGCTCCTCACCGTTTCGCGCCATCGGCTCTAGAATCATCCGCAGGTCATCGTATGTGTATCCGAATGTTTGCTGTCGGCTGACCAGGTCAATTGTCTCAGACTCAATAGTCTTTTGTGACGTAGATATATCTCGAAGTAAAACTAGATTATCATCCAACCATTTACGATATGGATACTTGCTGGATATTTGCTTTTTGATCTCTTCGTTGCTTATAATCCTGCCTTCAGAAGTATCGACGAGCAGCATATTCCCCGGTTGAAGCCGTCCTTTGGTTGTTACCTGTTCTGGGTGGATGTCCAGTACACCGACTTCTGATGCCATAACCACTGTATCATCGTCAAGAACGTAATATCTGGAAGGCCGAAGACCGTTTCTATCAAGAACAGCGCCGACTATTGTGCCATCGGTAAAAGCAATTGCAGCAGGACCGTCCCAAGGCTCCATCAGACAACTGTGGTACTCATAGAATGCTTTAAGCTGCTCATCCATGCTGTTATGACCGAGCCAAGGCTCAGGAACCATCATCATAATGGCATGAGGAAGCGACCTGCCTGATTGCACAAGCAGCTCAAGGCAGTTGTCGAACATGGATGAATCGCTGCCATCTAAATCTATGACCGGCAGGAGCTTTTTGATGTCTTCTCCGAACGCATCAGAAGCAAATAGCGCTTGTCTGGCCCTCATCCAGTTGACGTTAGCCCTGAGGGTGTTGATTTCACCGTTGTGCATTATGTAACGGTATGGATGCGCCCTTTCCCAGCTTGGAAATGTATTCGTGCTGAACCTGGAATGAACAAGTGCAATTGCTGATTCGACCCTGGAGTCCCACAATTCAACGTAGAACTGACCAAGTTGCTTTGGTGTCAGCATTCCCTTGTATACGATTGTCTTTGAAGACAGGCTGGAGATGTAGAAATAGTTGTTCTCGCCTCCAATCTGCATTTCAAGCTCAGCTCTTCTGCGGATTACAAACAGTTTGCGCTCAAATTCTGTTTGGTCTGCAGTTTTTTCGCCTCTGGCTATAAACACCTGCCTGACAAGTGGCTCATATTTTCGCGCTGTAAGGCCAAGAGTAAGGCTTTCAGTATGAACAGTCCTCCATCCAAGCAGTTGCTGACCTTCTTCTGCTACAATCTCCTCGAATCTCTTTTCACATTCGCCTCTTTGAGCAGGAAAAGGTGGAAGAAAGACCATTCCAACCGCATAATCTCCAGCAGGTGGAAGTGTCATATCAGGATATCTTGCTCTAAGATAACGATCAGGGATTTGCAGGAGGATTCCTGCGCCATCTCCTGTGTTCTCTTCGGAGCCACGCGCACCGCGATGATCCAGGTTCTCCAATATTTGCAGAGCCTGCGAAATTATGTCATGAGACTTGATGCCTTTTATATTTGCGACAAACCCAATACCACAGGCGTCATGTTCAAATTCAGGGTCATACAGTCCTTGTTTCGATGGCATTCCATCAGATATCATGCGGCAACCTTCCTGTTCTGGTTCTTATTAGAAAGCGCGGCTGACGTAAGGAAACACGACTTTGTGTGCGGAGATAAAGAGGTGATAATAAAGGCCCCATCAAGCGGCGATGGAGCCTATCGCTTCGTTGCAGTATTTACACCAGGCAGAACTTCGACGTTTCTACCACCGCGAACGTCAGAAGATTAGAGCACTTCTTGCTGATATATTATAACTGGCAAGGAGGATTTTGTGAAGACCCATTAAATTCTCCAAGCGATAATACAGGTGGTGAAATATAATATCTATCTCTATATTTTATATTTAAAACTGGCAAGTTGACATTAGCTAAAAACAGGAATAAAATGTTTATAATACTATACCCCCTAGGGTATATAGCAGGCAGAGGCAAGAGGCATTATCTCAAGTAGCTTCAACAGGTCAAAAATCAGAATCATTATATAACAGGAGCAGAGCATTGGCAGATAAGACAAGAATTGTAATAGTTGGCGGTGTTGCTGGAGGAGCCTCGGCTGCTGCGCGGGCCAGAAGGCTTTCTGAAGATGCAGAAATCATCATGATAGAACGCGGCGAGCATGTTTCGTTTGCCAATTGCGGCTTGCCTTATCACATAGGCGGTACTATTCCTGATAGATCGCGTCTTCTGGTGCAAACTCCAGCATCATTATATGCACATTTCCGTATCGATGTTCGCGTCAAGACAGAAGTAACTGCAATTAACAGAGAGAAAAAGGAAGTCACTGTCCGAAATGTTGAAACTGGCCATGAGCAGGTAATTCCTTATGACAAATTGATACTCAGCCCTGGTGCAGAGCCTGTCAGAGTGCCTATTCCTGGTTCTGACGATCCCCGTGTCTTTACTCTCCGCAATATAGCAGATATGGACGCCATCATCCGCGTGCTTGATGAAGAGAATCCGAAGCATTCTTTAGTCATAGGTGGAGGCTATATCGGCCTTGAAATGACTGAAGCGCTCCGTGAAAGAGGAATAGGAGTAACACTGGTTGAGTTGTCAAAGCAGGTGATGGGGCCTGTCGATTTTGAAATAGCTGCTCCGCTTCATCAGCATTTGCAGTTACATGAGGTCGATCTGAGGCTGGAAACTTCTGTTACTGAGATCACGAAAAATGAAGATATGCTTATTGCTCAACTCAGCAATGGTGAAAAAATCGAATGCGGCATCGTAATAATGGCGATAGGTGTCAAGCCGGATGTCAGACTTGCTCGTGATGCTGGACTCGAGATTGGAGAGCGCGGCGGCATAGTTGTCGATGAACACATGCGCACATCTGATCTTGATATCTTTGCAGTTGGTGATGCAGTAGAGGTCAAGGATTTTGTAGGCAGCTTCCCAACATTGATTCCTCTTGCAGGGCCAGCCAACAGGCAGGGCAGAATTGCTGCAGATAATGCCCTTGGCAGGTCAACTGTGTATAAGAACACTCAAGGAACCGGAATCTGCAAGGTTTTCGATATGACTGTTGGCATGACGGGACTGAATGAAAAGTCTCTCAAGCGCATCGGCAGACAGTACGACAAGATTTATGTACATCCCTCAAGCCATGCAAGTTACTATCCTGGCGCCAGCCCATTAACTATCAAACTGCTCTTTGATCCTGAAGATGGCAGGATACTCGGAGCTCAAGCTGTTGGTTCGGATGGTGTCGATAAACGAATCGATGTGCTGGCAGTGGCTATTCGCGCCGGACTGACTGTCTTCGATCTTGAAGACATGGAACTATCATATGCGCCTCCTTATGGTTCTGCAAAAGACCCTGTTAATTACGCAGGATTTGTTGCTTCAAATAGCATCAGAGGAGATGTTGCCCATTGCCACACAGAGGATATTTTGAACCCGCGCGATGATCAAATTGTTCTGGACGTTCGAGAGTCGATGGAAACAGCAACAGGAGCAATTCCTGGTTCAATCAATGTTCCACTTGATCAATTGAGAGACCGTCTGGATGAACTGCCTAAGGATAAAGAACTGCTGGTTTACTGCCAGGTTGGCCTGAGAGGTTATATAGCCTGTCGTCTGCTTACCCAAAAAGGCTTCAAGTGCCGCAATTACACGGGAGGAATGAAATTGTACTCCATGATAACAGGAAATTCTCACAATGCGCCTAAGCCTGTAAAGCCTGAGATATGCGAGGATACAGGTCTCAAGTGTGCTACTGACTATCATGATAGTGCAAGGAGCGCTGAAGTTATAAAGGTGGTTGATGCGTGTGGTCTCCAGTGCCCAGGCCCAATCATGAGAGTATCCGAGGAACTGAAAAACATCAGAGAAGGCGAAGCTATTACAGTAATAAGTTCCGATCCGGCGTTTATGCAAGATGTTGGTGCATGGTGTCATTCTACAGGCAACAAATTGATAGATGTCGCTGCAGAAGGTGGACATTATAAAGCTACGATTGCCAAAGGTAGCGCGGCACCGCAGGTTTCATCAGCAAGTCCGTCCAATAAGAAGAAAACCATTGTAGTCTTCTCCAATGATTTCGATAAAGTAGTAGCCGCCTTTATCATTGCCAATGGCGCAGCAGCTATGGGTAGTGAAGTGACCATGTTCTTCACTTTCTGGGGCATCAATGTTCTCAGGCACAGGAAGCGTGTAGCTGTCAAGAAGAACCTGATCGAGAAGATGTTTGGTCGGATGATGCCTCGAGGGTCTGACAAGTTGAAGCTCTCGAAGATGAATATGGGCGGAATGGGACTTTCAATGATCAAGGGAATCATGAGGAAAAAGAATGTGCCATCTCTGCCTGAGCTGATCAAGTCTGCTCAAAAAGCAGGAGTCCGATTGGTGGTCTGCACCATGTCTATGGACTTGATGGGTATTAAACGAGAAGAACTTATTGAGGATGTAGAAGAAGGCGGTGTGGCAATGTATCTGGATAACGCCGAAGCCGGAAACGTGAACCTGTTCATCTAAACAGAATATTAATTATTCACTTATCGAAATCAACCATCTCATAGGGGTTGAATGAGCAAGAGAAGAACGCTATCATGGGGTAAGAACATACATAGAATAGAAATAGGGGATGAGCATTAATGCCTGATGATAAACGGCTTGACTTGGATGTAAGCAGCGATTTCGACGAATTAAAGCGTAACCTGCTTGATGATGTGCAGGCAGCTACTGAGCTTGCCAAGCAGCGAAAGGCAAAAGATAAAGCTCGGGATGCAGAGCTTCAACAGAAAACAAAAGACCGGACTATAATGTATGCAATCGTAGCAGTGGCTGCGGTAATAATATTTGGATTGGCTTACTGGCTTGTTTTTGCTCGCAATAGTGAGTCTGATAAACCATTTGTACCTGCAGAAAAAAATAACACTCCAGTGCAGATGCCTGATTTTCGCAACACTACTACACCGTCAAATAATGCAACAAAGCAGCCGGGAATGCCTGCTCCTCCCAGGTCAACTGTGACTACGCCAGGTTCACCTGTGCAGACTCCACCATCTGAGCCTGTCAGGCGAAATCCCAGTGAATCTTACGATGAAGGACCCTTCAACGGAGGGATGTAATTTTTAAGCCCATCTGAAAAATGATCAGATGGGCTTAAAAGATTTCTAATTGCTTAATTCAAGCTATAGTATTCTCAATCACTCAGCACCTGAAAGAGTGTATAAAGCATAAGTGCAGCCTGAGAAACACTCTTAAATGAGATTCGATGCCGTTTTCGTGCCTCAGCTTCCGGGATAAAGACTACATCTCCGCTGTTTATCTTTGAAGATTGAAGAATTTCTGGATTTGATGCATCAACAGTTTGTGTCTGACTTTCGGATCCTTGTAGAGTAGATATCCTAATCTTTTTCAAGCCAGCTTTCTCCGTGATTCCACCTGCCTGCTCTATCAAACCAGCCAAAGTAGCATTCTTAGCAGGCATAAGCACATAAGTCCCTGGCTTATTTACTTCTCCTGTAATTGAGGCAGTAAATTCGGGCACGGTAAGCACATCATTTGGCTCGAGCGGGAGAGTAGATGATATGGTGTTCAATCTGGCGCTTATTTGTTCTCCATTTCTGGTAACAAATGCCTGTGCCAGAGCTGCTGTTTCCGTTGCACCACCGGATACGCGGATTGCGTCATTGGCAGTCATCCCGGGCATCAGATCAAAGGTTCCAGGTTGCTTAACCTGTCCTTCTACACGGAAAGTCGCAGGTTTTACTGCTATGGTGTCTCCTGGTTCCAGGGCGATCTTTTCTTTACCTTCCAAGATAGACTTGATATTGAGTACGATCTTTTCGTCGCTATTTGCGCGAGCCAAAATCGCACCATTAGGGTCTGCATTAGGAGTCGGACCGCCAGCTAGTTCCAACGCTTCTTTTACATCTATTCCCTGACGGTATTCAAAATCTCCCGGCTTATTGACTGCGCCAAGGACATATATCCGTTCGCCAACTGTATCCTGAGAACTTGCTGATAATGGAATAAAAGCTATATTCAATGCAGTTAACAGGATAATGGAGATAAATCTAATTGATTTTGACATTGCTGCCTCCGAGGTAAACAATCAGTTGTTTTATATCATAACAGAGGAATTAGCGCAATGTTGATACCATCATGAAGAAATGGTATTATCAGAAGTCTATGCTGACATTCAACTCCAACAATGATAAGATATTGCAATGATGACATACGATGGTTTAGTTCTCGCGGCAGTGGTCGCTGAGTTAGGAAGGTCAATACAGGGCGGAGTAATCCAGCACATCAGGCAGCATAGCGATAGTGACTTTACTTTTGAAGTGCGAAGTAGAGGAAGAACCTATCGCTTATTCTTGTCAGTTAATGCCAGGTTCGCCAGGATTTACACTACGGCTTCCTCACAGCCGGTGCCTCAGGTTCCTCCGAACTTTTGTATGCTTTTGCGCAAGTATCTGAAAGGTTCCTTTATTAAGAGCATAGAGCAAGTAGGATTTGATCGCGTTTTGCGTATACGAACAGAGGCTCCTGATGGCAACCGAAATATTCTTATGTTTGAATTGATGGGGAAGCACAGCAATCTGATACTTCTGTCTGATTCTGAGATTATCCTGGGTGCTGCCAAATTTGTTTCAGCAGCAGTGAGCAGATACAGGCAAGTGCTTCCAGGCAGAAACTACATACCGCCTCCCGGAGCAGGAAAAGCTGACCCGATAACCGTGATCAGGGATGAATTTAATGAATTATGGCGGGAAGGGCTTGCACAGGAAGTATCATCAGAGGATATAAAGAGATGGCTGGTTGCAGCTTTTAGCGGTATCGGCCCATTTCTGGCGGAAGAGATAATGCTCTGCGCTGAAAGCACTGATTCTGATGCTGTATGGCGTTCTTTACAGAGCTTAAGAGAGATTGTAACAACTCAAGACTATGCTCCTGTGTTTATCACCAATGACCGTGGGGCTGCTTTTTATGCTTATCCGGTTCCAGTAGGCCAGTTTTCATCAGAAAACCAGCACGCGCGTTATTCAATAAACGAAACGCTTGATACGCTGTATCGTGACCTGATTAGAAGAGACAGATTTGATACCGAATTCAATGCTATTGAACTGGCTATACGCAGGTCTATAGCCTGGAGAGAGCAGTCGCTTAAAGATATACAAAAGGCCATTACAGAAGGTGGAAAAGCAGAACGTTACAAGCAGTACGGTGAGCTTATTTTAGCCTCTGCTGCTTCGATTAAAAAAGGTGAGACTATTGCCAAGGTTGTAGATTATTATAACCCTGAGATGAAGGAAATCGAGATTCCTCTTGATGAAAAACTCAGTACTCAGGAGAATGCAGAGCGATATTTCCGGCGTTACAGAAAAGCTATTGAGGGTGCAAATGCTGCTGCTGACCGGCAAAAAGAGTTTCAGGAAGAGATAAAAGAACTGAAATCAGCAGCAGAGAAGCTTCCATCAATAGAATCTATAGAAGACATACAAGCACTGCGGGAAATGCTTACCCAAAAGGGACTTCTTCGACCGGAACCACTTGCCCCGGTACCAGGAAAGCGAGAAGAACCGGAGTTTGGAACAGCTCGTATTCGTCGAGTTACATCAAGCAACGGATTTGAAATTCTATACGGTGAGAATAGCCAGTCCAACGACTATTTGACCAGTAAAGTGGCAAAACCCAATGATTTATGGTTCCATGCCCGGTCTGTTACTGGTGCTCATGTTGTTATTAGAACAGGAAACAGGCCAGACTTAGTGCCTAGATCAACAATTATGCAGGCTGCTGAAATAGCTGCTCGCAACAGCGACGCGAAACATTCGCGATTGGTTGCGGTGGATTATACCTTAAAGAAGTACGTGCGAAAACCAAAAGGCTCTCCGCCTGGATTCGTGCGTTATCAGCAGGAAAAGACTATTGATGTCGTGCCTGACGTAAAGTAGTGTCAGACAAGGAAAGCCAAGCAGAGTCTTTTCTTGTCTGATAAAGGCATTTACAGGCCTCTTGCTCTATTACTAGCCCTTACGTAGTCACGTAGTCCAGGCCCTCCAACACCCAACTCGCAGATAACCTCTCTAATTCCGGGCTTCTGCCGAAGAATACGAAGTATAACTTCTAATTCTTCATTGAGGTCATTGTCATGCCCACGGAGTTGTTTGATATAGCCTCTAAGGTAACAAACACCGTGCATTACCTTAACATCGACATTGGTAGCATCCACATATCGTCGGCTTATCTCCCGGCGGACCATTCGGGTCATCTCAGCATCTTCAGCAGGCACAAAATCGCCTCCCTTATAAATCCTTTACCTTAAGGAATTATACCACAAGATACAACATATAGACGAATAACACAAGGATTGGTTTCCACAATGAGATAAATCTATAAACATAGATATGCTGTATTATAGTGCTCTGATAATACATAAACCTTATAAGGCTGCTTATAACCTTTCGACGTTTTCAGAATGATTTTTGTTAACCTGACAAGCCCGCAATACTCAGTGGGTAATTCATGCGATATCTCAGGTTATTATAGTCTATTCGTCTGTATGTTGCAGAATATTGAAGGTTGGGAATTATCAAAAGCAGTGGCTATATAGACGGTAGGCTAATGTAGAGATAATTTTCCGAAAGGAGTTGTGGTGATGATAGCAAAAGACCTGATCAAGAGCATAACTGATAAGCTCTCAATGACAACACAAGTAAATGCTGTTTTTGGAGAGCCTCAGACGGTTGGGAAGAAAACAATTATCCCGATAGCGACTGTGAATATGGGTTTTGGTGCCGGAGGCGGCGAAGGTAAACAAGCTAAAGATAGTGGAGAGCCAACTCAAGAAGGCGCTGGAGGTGGCGGCGGCGGCAGCGGGTCTGCTAAACCATTGGCAATTCTTGAGGTAACTGAGGAAAGCACAAAGCTTATTCCAGTGATTGATGTTACTCGTATAGTTGTTGCATCACTTACATTCGCAGCAGTTACTACTTATCTTATTACTAAATTTCTTAGTAAACGATAGAAATGAGGATGTTTAAAATGCAATGGGAGCGCCATTCGGATCAATGACGCTCCCTGAGAATGAGGGTGAAAGTTGCGTAGTCACTGGCAGCCACGCTTTTTCACTTATAAAGACGGTCTAACAGATTGTCTGGTTACAATCTTGATAGTCTAAATTTCAGGCTCGCTTGAATAATCAGGACTCCACTGCTTTATAATCTTATTACACCAATCTGATGTATTCCAATGAAGATTGCTGATCTCAGTGACCAGTTCTCTTGTTGGCTCATCAAGGTCATCACGCGCGAGTACATCAATTGCCAGCCTTGCAATATCCTGATGCTCTTCACAGATAACTGAAAGCTTATCCGGCAGTGAGTCTATCTCGGAAATACGAGCTGTCAAATCCGAGTTTAGCAGGGTAGGGGTACCGTCAAGCTGAGTGATTCTATGATACAGCCCTGAAGATGACCATCGTTCTGCATCCGCAATATCTTCCAGTCCATCGACAATATCAGTATCCGTTTCACTGTATTCATCGATAACGGCCCGAATTGCCTCGTGCGCGGTTCGAGTTTTTACGAGCAGTTCATTCAAGTCCTGTATCAATGACGCCATCAGGTATGCCCTCCGCAACTATTGTCTGCGAAGCAATTATTCAGTAATACCAGATACTGCTTCTACCCCCTTGATATCAGGGACGTCTTGCTTCACCTTTCTTTCTATACCCATCTGAAGGGTCATTGCTGCCATAGGACATCCATGACAAGCGCCAGTAAGCTTAACTTTGACAACGCCATCTTCTACATCGACCAGTTCAACATCGCCGCCGTCGAGCTGCAAAGCCGGTCTGATCTCATCGATTGATTTCTGAACCTGTTCTTTTAAAGTCTTATCGTCTGCCATTTAACGCTCCTATCTTTGATTCGTGATATAGTATGATACTCGATATTACCTTAACTAGTCTTCAGTGTGAGCATGAAGCTCTTCATGGGAATGTTGTTTAAGGTCTAATCCTTTGCCAGTTGTCTTTTTCAGGTAATCATCTATCGCTGCCTGTACTGCTTCTTCAGCAAGCACGGAACAGTGCATTTTAACCGGAGGAAGTCCGCCAAGAGCCTCTGCGACTGCTTTATTGGTCAATTGCAGCGCTTCTTCTATGGTTTTACCTTTGATAAGCTCTGTTGCCATACTGCTGGTAGCAATGGCTGCTCCGCAGCCGAATGTTTGGAACTTAATGTCTTCGATTACCCCGTTGTTAACCTTAATGAACATCTTCATGATGTCTCCACAGGTTGGGTTTCCGACTGTTCCGACACCGTCAGCATCCTCAATCACGCCGACGTTGCGAGGATTAGCAAAATGATCCATGACTTCTGGGCTATATTGTGTATTACTCATGCTCGGATTCCTCTTTTAAGTTATTTAATGACCGCATCTACTTTAACACATGCAGTTACGCTTATTCTTGCTGCAACTTTTCTCGCCATCTCTTTAAATGGTTCTGCCTGAGGCGAGTCAGGCCGTGCTATGACTGTTGGGACTCCTTTATCGCTGTCAATAACAACTTCCGGCTCAAGCGGTATTTTGCCTATTATAGGAACATCCAACCATTCAGCAGCTTTTTCACCTCCACCGTGGCTGAAGATATCAGTCCGTCCTTCACAGTGCGGGCAGATGAAGTAGCTCATATTCTCGACGATGCCTATGATTGGGACATCCATCCGCTTGAACATCTGTGCTGCCTTAATAGCTATATTCAAAGCCATATCCTGAGATGTTGTAACAATAACAACACCGGTTATCGGAACAGTCTGCGCCAGAGTTATCTGTGCATCACCTGTACCTGGCGGGAGATCGACAACTAGGTAATCGAGATCTCCCCAATCGGTATCGGAAATCATCTGCTTTACAGCGCCGGACACAAGTGGACCACGCCAGATAACCGCAGCATCATCTGGCATCATAAAACCGAGTGAAAGCAGTTTTATGCCGTACTCCTCTACTGGGATTATTTTTCCATTAGAGGCTACCGGTCTTTGAGTCGTCCCTATAAGCCTTGGCAGACTTGGTCCGTATATGTCAGCATCAAGTAAGCCTACTTTAGCTCCTTCCTGTGCCAGAGCAAGTGCCAGATTGACAGATATCGTAGATTTGCCAACGCCGCCTTTACCGCTGGCAACAGCTATTATGTTCTTAACTCCGGGGAGAACTTCATCTTCTCTAGCTCCCGGCATTGCCTTGACTTTGCTGTCCAACTTTACCTCAACAGTCTCAATTCCTGGGAGTGATGCGACTGCCTGTTTTGCCGCTTCTTTTATCTGTGCTTTTAGCGGGCAGGCAGGAGTAGTAAGCACTATAGTGAATGATGCATTGCCACTCTGCACCTTTACATCTTGAATCATCCCGAGGCTGACTAAATCTCTGCCCAATTCCGGGTCCTGAACACTTTTGAGTGAGTTTATTACATCTTTTTCTGTTGGCATCATCATTTCCAGTCTGTTACAGGTTTAGAATTCTATCATAGGCTTGCCAGTGGTTTCCACACTGACTTTATTTACTATACAGAAGGCCAGGTGATCGATCCCGCACCGCATACAAGCTTCATCCACATTTCCGGACGACTCAAGTATAAGTTTAATGAACTCTTCGAGGGTATCTACCAGTTCTCTACGTTTGTCCTCAGGCATTTTATTTAGCACTTCCCTGAGCCAGGCAGTTCGAGCAGAACGCGCGTGCTGAACTACGGCAATTCCTTCTTCCGTAAGGCTTACGCTGGCAAATCTCCGGTCTTGTTTGTTGTGTTCTCGATTAACAAGTCCTTTTCTGACAAGTCTTTCAACAAGCTGGCTTGCTGCAGGCACAGTAATCGCCAACCCGGTGGCTATCTTTCTCACTGGAGATGGTCCATGCAGATAGATGTACTGTAGGCATTGAACAAGTGATGGAGTAATGCTGCTATCGCTGTTCGATTCGCAGGAAGCAGCCTCTTTCCTCACAATTTCAGCAAATACGCTTGACAGTATCTCCAGATATTCGATAGATTCTCGGGATAGAGTTGTTTCGTTCATAGTCGTATAAGCAACTTATTAATTAAGCTACTTACATTATACCAACAAAGAGGCTGTTGTCAATCATGGGGAAGGAGTAAGGAATCACAATATTTCTGATATCCTTACTCCAAACGCTTTATCAATAAAACAGGAATGGCCACCAGTTTTTCATTGGCTTGCCTTCGTCATCCTTACATTTATTACCATATCCGGGGATGTTCTGCCTCCAGTAGACCAGCCAGCAGCCCATACAGTCCGGTGCAAGGTCTCTGTATCTCTGGAATTTGTCGATAGACCAAGGCTCTGCGATGTCTTTTCCATCCGGTCCATCGAACAGCCGGTAGTGTTCAATCGTAGACATAACAACATTGGGATTGGCTAAGTCATAATGCCCGCGTCCACTTGGGGTAAAGTGAACATTGCCCGCAATGCAAACATAATTATCCAGCCGGTACTCCTTTTCCCCATCTTTTATAATGGCTGTATGTTCATCAGGATATTCGACACCTTTACCTTCTCCCCAGAGATGGTAGAAAGAATTGAATGGCAGATTGAACCGTTTATCAAGGTCGAAACCGGCGAACTCATAGAAATATTTTCTGAAGTAAGGTATTACACCGGAATGAGCCATTCCTTCCATTGAATGACCGAAATTCTCGATTGCGCAGCCGATGCCCCGCTCAGCATTGATGAAATTGATACGCAGGCTTCGACCATGCCAGGGTTCTTTGGGATCGCCGCCGTTGCCGGAATGGCGGTAATTACCTTCAACTCGTTTGAAGTTCTCGTCATATACAGGCTTTAGCTCCGTACATTCAAATGGAGAGCCTGCATTTTTCTGATAGGCAAAGAACCATAACTCATGAATGATACCGCGGTCAACGAGTTCATGGAGCATAAGATACCTGTCTGGATTGTCCGGGTCTTTGAATCCATAATTCTCTGCAAACTCTTCAGAGTAAAGCTCTTTATACTGGAAGTTGATGCCTTCCTTCCAATCCGGTACTCGTGGGTACTTTGTGGAGTTGCCATCAACAGTTTCGACACTTGGATCTGTATCAGTAAGATCGATTATCTTCAGAAGTTTATATTCGATAAATGGTTGAGCGGCAGGATCTTTGTAGCCATGATATCGAGTGCTTTCTGTTAATGCTCCACATAACTGCTTTGCCATTTTGTCAGCTTTGTCAGGACTGAAACCGTTGGCGAAATTCAACACGAGGATTCTCGGCTGCATTTTTTTGATTTTGTCGTGGTTATCCGCAATCCACTGGTCTGAGTTTGCTTTACTAACACTGTTAGGCCAGATTGTAAGGTCGGTAGTGTATTGCGGATTCGCGGGATCAGGGGTTGCAGCCGTAACCACAGCACAGGCAATAACGGTCATGTAGAACGAGCTTAAGAGCTTGAGTAACATAAAATACCTCCTTCTCAATACTCTTTATAACGGCAAGCTTTCCGTGGAGCCTGTTCGGAAGATATCGGTTTTCGTTTTCCTTGCCAAAAACCGCTTAGTTAAAAGGTTTAAATTATCCTGCTGTATAATTTATACTAATTAGGTTGATGACGACCAGGTTCAATAAATCATACTGAACCTGATACGTCATACCGAACATAATAAGTCATGCCGAACTTGTTACGGCATCTGATTTTAGATTCTGAAACAAGTTCAGAATGACGGTTATGTATTTCAAGGTAACGATGACGATATGCATCATAGCCGAACTTCTATCAGACAAACGAGAAACTGACACCATCCAAGGCGTATTGTTATTGGTCTTCTAATAGTCCAAGTCGCAAGGTCGGCGGATGCAACAGTGAAAGCATCAGATATTGTGGGCATGCAGATGTATAAGAAAGGATGAAATAGATGGACAAACTTATATCTGAGATGAGGGATCACTATATTATCTGTGGTTACGGCAGAATGGGTAAACAGGTAGCTACAGATTTAAGACAACATAATGTCCCGGTGGTCGTCATTGAAGATAATCCTGTTCATATCCCAGAACTTATTGAACAAGGAATTCCATACATAGAAGGTAAAGCTACTGAGGATAAAATATTGATAGCTGCTGGCGCTGAACGGGCAAAAGGAATTGTTGCAGTAGCTGCCTCTGATGAAGAAAACGTATTTATTACTCTTACAGCCCGAGTGTTGAACCCAAACCTGTTTATTGTAGCAAGGTCGATTCTTGAGGAGAATGAAGATAAGCTGAAAAGAGCAGGAGCAAACCGGGTCGTATCACCATACATTCTTGGAGGCCACAGAATTGCCGCAGCTGTGCTTAAACCAAGGGTAATGGCCTTTCTGGATGTTGCACTGCAAAGAGATAATCTTGATATCGAGATTGGTGATGTAGTCGTTTCATCATCAGCTCCTTTTGCTGGAAAAACTATCAGAGAAAGCGGCTTTAGAGAGTCTACTGGTGCCACCATTCTGGCAATTAAACGCGCAAATGAAAAAATAGTTGGGAATCCATCTCCTGATATGGTCATCCTGCCTGGTGATGAAATGGTTATTATGGGCACTTTGGATCAAATAGCAGAAGCAGAACGGTTGTCTGAACTTCCTGATTGAATCAATACTACGGGTGTTATCACAGAACTTTTTGAAGCTGGTCATTGTGGGTAATCCGTAATTGGAAATATTGTATGGAGGTGATTCCTGTGATTGACCAGAGCAAGCTGGCACAGTTAGCGGCATTTGTTGAAGGCTGCAGCTTTCCTTGCACCAAACAGGAACTCTTAGAGCGAGCTGAAAACGAAAATGCCACTGATGAAGTAGTTGATATGCTGGACCAGATACCTGACAGAGAGTATCTTTCTGAAACAGATATTATAGAGACTGCACAAGGCTGTGTCTGCTGACAGAAGCATTGTGTGAGAGAAAGCAAAATAGACAAAAGAAGCTCGGGTCTTATAGTCCGGGCTTTTTTTATTTATCAGAGATATTTATTGAAGACGAAACCAGGCCAAGAGGTCTAATCTTCCGATGATACACACTCAAAATGAACCATATTGCTTACTGCTGCAACTAAATAACTTGAAGTATCGAGAGGAGGTTAGATTATGTGGAAATGGCTTATTGTCCTGGCATGTCTTTCGGCCTATACCTGTGGTGTGTTATCGCTTGGCGCAAGGGAGGCAGTGGTAGAAGAAAAAACAACACCTCAAAAACCTGAAGATATCGTAGTTGCACGAGCTTCTTCGGTGACTGTCGGTGACGCGCAGCACTTTGGTGGGCTGATGATATTTCCGCTTATCGGCAGCAGCCTGAAGGGAGATGACTACTTTACTCTGGATGAGGCAATTAAGCTCGATCTCATCAAAGTTAGAGAAAAAGGGTCGGGTGACGTTAATCTGGTCGTGCTGCAGAACTACGCTGGCAGACCTGTCTTTATAATGGACGGTGAAGAGATAGTCGGCGCAAAACAGAATCGGACGATAAACAGCTCTGTTATGATCGGAACTAAACAGATAGCTGAGATTCCCGTCAGTTGTGTAGAGCAGGGGAGATGGGTGGCAGTTTCATCCGAATTCAAGTCTGGTGAAACACAATTATTTGCCAGCGCCAGACAGATGAACTCCGTTGCAGTCACTGACAACTATAAAGCGGTACCGTCAGCCGGTCCTCAGTCAGATCAGTCGATGATCTGGAGTAAAGTTGCAGCTAAACGAGCGGCAATACCTGCCTGTGAAGGAGCTACAGACGCAATGCATGAAGTTTATTCGGTTCGTCAGGATGATATTAACCAGTATTTGAAGCATTTCGAAGTAGTGGATGGACAGGTTGGGGCTGTGTTTGCGATTGGCGGCAAAATTATTGGGGCAGACATCTTCGACCGGCACAGCACCTTTGAAAAGCTGTTTCCTAAGCTCGTAAAATCGTATGGACTCGATGCGGTTGATCTTGATGATAAAGACAATCAAGTGCTACCAACAAAAGCAGATGCAGAGGCATTTATAAAACGTATCAAAAAGAGCGATGTTGAGTTGCAGAGTTACGAAAGCCCCGGCGAAGGTAATGATGTAAGAATCAAATCAGACATAATAAACGGTCATGGACTTGTTTTTAATGGTAAAGCTGTGCATGTTGTGCTTTTTGCTCCGGTTGATGCTTCAGATGATTCTGCAAAAGTGAACCAGATCGCGCCTGCATCAGAAAGAAGGCATCGGTTAACAGAGTAGGTTTGAGTAGTGGAATACTTATCTATTGAAAGAGGATAGGGGACGGCGTAAAACCGTCCCCTGAGCGTATCTATTTATTTACTTGTTGGAGCTTCTGCAGAATCAGGGTTGGGCTTTTCTTTCCCATCGCTATCCCCAATTTGCATTGCTTTAAGCGCAGTTTCGACAGCCGCCGGATCAACATCATTACCGGTCAACCTCTTAACAAGTGCTGCTCCAACCGCACCAAGTCCTGAGAGAGCGCCTGAAGCCAGATTCTTTATGTCATCCGGCAGTGCGGAGGTAAGTCCCTCAACATATTGACCGTTTTTCTGACCTGCATAGAATGCTTGGACCATCTTGTTTAGCGATGCCGGATCGCCCCACAAAGTCATCTTAGCTGAAGAGAACGCCTTGGCGAATGCTTCGGCAGCGGCAATCTTCGCATCTCTATCGGCAGCAATTCTTGCCAGTTCAACCTGAAGTTCTCTAGCGATGCTCTCGAACTCGGCCTGGTTCTTGAGGTCTTCGCGTTTAACGTCAACCCGCGCACGTTCGACTTCAACCTTCTCACGGTCAACATTGACAGGAACCATCTGAACAGCCCTCTCGCCTTCGGCTTCGAGTGATTTAGCCTTCTGTTCAGCCTCAGCAAGGGTAAGACGTGCAGACGCTTTCTTTTCAGCAGATTCCCGCTCACCTTCAGCTTCTTTGACCATCTGGTAAGCAAGTACGTCGGCCTGCATCTGTTCGCGGAGTCTGGTCTTTTCGATATCCGCCTGTTCAGTAATAACCGCTTTGGCTTTCTCTCGTTCCGCAGTCTGAGTAACTTCTACAGTCAAGACAGACTGATGCTGCTGCTCACGTTCTTTTTCCATAGCAAGCTGTTCAGCCTCAGCCTGTGCGCGCTCTTTTTCTTTGATAGCAACAGCGATTTGTTTCTCACGTTCAGCAATCTCAAGCGCGCGCAGTTTATCGATCTCTGCCTGTTTTTCGGCCTGCTCGCGCCGCTGGTTTTCAACATCGATGGCTTGCTGTCTCTGAACTGCAGCAATCTGAACTGCCTGGTTCCTCTGTTCGATAGCAACCCCTTCAAGTGTCTCTTGCTGCGCTCGGAAAGTCTCAGCTTCCTGCCTGGACTGAGCCTGAGCTTTTAGAATATCAGCTTGCTTTTGTGCCTCAGCCGTAGCTTGTGCAATTTCCTGCTCGTAGATAAACTTCGCAGTTGATACATCCTGAGATTTGACTTTCTGGTCAGCTTCGCGTTCGATCATATTTCTCGCAACGCGTTGGGCCTGTGTGATCTCAGCAATTGTTCTGAGTCCCTGGGCATCAAAGACGTTCTGATCGCCGCGCATATCAGTCGGTGGAGTCTGGTCCAACTTGGAGATAGTAACCGACTCAAGTGTCAGACCGTTTGGCGCCAGATCCTTTTCTACAATACTCTGGACGGCAGTAGCAAAGTCATCCCGCTTTGTGTGAAGCTCATTTAACGGCCTGGTAGCAGCAACAGTCCGCAGTGCAGAAACCAGCTTTTGGAAAACTAGCTTCTTAACACTCTCTGCATCTACGGAACGTTCACCAAGTGATGTGGCAGCAGCAATGACATCTTCTTCTTTCTTGAGAACCTTGATGTAGAACTCAGCCTGGACGTCTACACGGAGATTATCTCCCGTAATAAGCGCGTCTGTACCGGTACGTTCGACATCAAGCCTCATTGTTTCGAGAGAGACTGGGATTACGTTGTGGAACAAAGGAATAACCATTGCCCCCCATTGATTATTGCTCTTTGTCCCTTAGCTCCAGTACGAACAAAAGCCTCATTTGCAGATGTCTTATGATACCACTTCGTGAATGTAATGATTGACAAGGCAAATATAAAGAGAGAAGCGCCGAAGATCCAGAATAATAGGCGCTCTGCCCACCCAATCTTTGCACCTGTCAATCCAGGAAGGAAGAATGGCGCAACAATGATAGCTAGCCCAATGAGTAAAATCATTACCCAAATACCAGCGCCTGAACTCCTTAGTTTACTTCTAGCATGCATATATTGCATTTCCATTTGATGTGTTCCTCTCCTCACACAGTTCCGAACTTTGGAATGTCCAGATCTCCAAGCATGTCTGGTTTCACTTCAAAAACCTGGTTTTCTTTGTCATAATGCAATAGAATAACATAGCTTCCTGCCGGAATTATCTCCTCAGATGACTCTATACGACAAGAGACTTCCTGTAGATTTCCGTCAGAGTCGCGTAAACGGGCGCTACCTGATTTATGGGTTATGTCATAAACAGCCTTTGCTCGCTTACCAACAAGTTGTTGATTTGTCACACCATAGGTTTCAGTTCCTGGTATAACAGCACATATCAGGTTTGCTAAAAAACGTGTCAAAACTGCAGATAAGACTAACGTAATTCCTAGTGAAGGCTAAAAGTAGAGAGCAGGGAATTTTAGGACTGGCGCCAAAGCCTGGTTAGCAGATAATCCTACAATACCCCATACAAGACAGAATGCTGTGCCAATGACAGCAAGCGGTGCTTTGCCAAAACCTAGTAAACCAAGACCTTTCAAGAGAGTATTCTCAAGATCCCAATCATGACCGTGAACGCCGCTAACATCAATGTGATGGTCGGTATCAGCTGAAACATCATGACTGATGTCTGCATCGTGATCCATGCTCACATCATGCCCTATATCCACGTCATGTCCTATTTCTCCATCACCAGTCGAGACATCAGCGTCATTCCCAATGCCAAGGAGCATTTGAATAGTCATGAGGAATAACGAGCCAATAAAGGGTAACAAGAACACTAAATTGTACCAACGGAGCAATTCTACTAGTTTCAAGAAGCCACCCCCTTTGCCTTACGGCTCTGAATTGTTTACTGCTCTTCTTTTAACCTTTCCCTTGGCTGTGGTTCTTTCTGCCTTTCATCTCCAGTAGGCAGACCAAGTCCCTGATAACGCGGCGCTTCGAGCATCTTTTGTGCGTCACCAATCAACGCTTCAGTACTTTCACTTACCGAAGTAAACTCCGCATCAACTGCCCCTTCATTGATTTTCTTCCGAAGCGCTTCCATTGCCTCTTCTATCTTCCTGGCGCCGATAGCTTCCTGAATTCTAAGGTCTAGCTCGGCGTTAGGGTCAGTGCTAAGCAGACTCCTGTTCTGAATCTGCTTTCGGCGGATATCAAGTTCACGCTCAACCTTGTCAAATGCACTTTGCGGAGACTGAAGATCGAACTTAGATGTTGCTCGCTGGATCTGTTCTTCTTCACGCAGAAGATAAGCTTCCTGTTCAAGTCTGGGAAGTGCCTCAATCCTCTTTTTAACTTCCTGCTCGCTCTTACGATATTCGACTACCTTCTGCTCAGCTTCTCTTTGAAGCCTTTCATACTCATCTTTAAGCTGCTTCACCTTTTCTGCTGATTGCAACTGCAGCCCAACCAATCGCCTTGCAGCCTTCTCATCACCGTTTTTTAAGAATGCCTCTGCTTCCCTGCGAAGCGATTCATGGTTATCAAGCTCAGACTGAAGCTTTGTTCGAGCCTCATCAGCTCTTGCCATCACAAACGATGTAGCCTCAGCCTGCAATTCCAATGTTTTCAGCATCTGGTTTGCGCTGTTCTGCAGAGTTGCCTCAGCGTTTCCACCGCCAGTAAAGAATACCCTTATAGCATTTGTAATTCTTGCAAAGAAGCCATCTTTAGCACTTAATCCCAGCCTCCCTTTCTGTGGCCAATGTCTTCCACTTTAAAATGGGCATCAGTTATTATCATGATTATGCGCTCTGCAGACAAAAACCTTCACATATATAGCTTTAGCTCATCCAAAAGCCTGCCTGTTTGAATCTTCTACTGGTTTATACCACCAAAGTACGTCACAGTCAATGTCCAGATGCTGAAATCCTGCACATATAATGTATTTTTTAAGGCCAAATATGTGTATACACAACAAATATACTTCTATAGAAGCACATTCATTTCGATATAGCCCATCAGATGTCCTTAATTATGCAATGAATATATGGGTAAACTTGCGAGTGAACATATATCATTAGGAGGCATTGTATGTTTGGCGCAATGATTGGTGTTCGAGCACCTGAGTTTATTGGCAACGAAAATGATTGGATAAACACTCACCCGCTCCGTATGTCGGATTTAAGAGGCAAAATAGTCCTGATAGATTTCTGGGACTACACTTGTATCAACTGCATAAGAACATTACCTTATCTAAGAGAATGGCATAATCGCTATAAAGATAAAGGTCTTGTCATTGTAGGGATCCACACACCGGAGTTCGAGTTTGCAAAGGACAGGGAAAATGTCGAAGAGGCAGTTGAGAAATTCGGAATCGATTACCCGGTACTGCTGGACCCGGATTATGAGAACTGGCAAGCCTATGCTAACCGCTATTGGCCCAGGAAGTATATTGTTGATGCTGATGGCAAGATTGTTTACGATCATGCAGGCGAAGGAGCCTACGGGGACACTGAAAACGTGATTCAGCAGCTGCTTAAAGAGATTAATCCTGATGTAGAACTACCTCAACTGATGGAACCTGTAACTGGAGAAGGCAAACCAGGTGCTGTTTGCTATCCTGTTACGCCGGAACTATACGCCGGATATAGAAGAGGCATAATCGGCAGCCCGGAAGGTTATAAGCAGGGGGAAGTGGTTGAATATACTGATCCCGGAGAGCATGAGGATGGAGTCATATATGCAAGAGGTCCGTTTTATATTGCTGATGAGTATCTACGACACGCCAAACAGACAGAATATCCTAAGGATTACATAGCAATCCGTTACCATGCTATTGAAGTAAACGCTGTTATGAGGCCGGCGAAGGGGGAATTCGATGTACTGGTAACACAGGATGGCAAACCGATTGATCTATTAGACGCAGGAACTGATGTCTATTTGGCAGATGGGAATACTTGGGTCACAGTTGATGAACCGAGAATGTATCGGATTGTGAAGAACAGGGAATTTGGATCGCATGAACTCAGACTTGCATCAAATTCCGATTCTTTTACCCTATATGCGTTTACATTTGGTTCCTGCGAACAAGCACAGCCTTGAACTCTCGATGAGGTTTCTGGTAGCATTATTAGCGTAAGGACTGTGTAAAGATGTACAGTCCACACTAATTACAACACCGAATCATCGGGGGATAGGAATGAAGACCAAATTATTGCTTGTTGTTGTACTGGCAGCTCTGGTTGGAGTATCTTTGGCACTGCAAAAAAATGCTTCTCCAGGAGAAGATGACAATTCTCACGAGGAAGAACAACAAGAATCACCTAAACCTGCGGAGAAAAAACCAGTTAAGACAGCCAGTTACGAGCCTGGTAAAGTGGCTTCAATAAAGACTAACCGAGGCGTTATTAAGTTTGTTCTCTTTGAGAAAGACATGCCCGTCACTTGCAAGAATTTCGTTGACCTAGTTAATTCCGGCTTTTATAAGAACCATAAATTCCACAGAGTTGAAGATTGGGTTATTCAGACCGGCGATCCTACAGGAACCGGTACAGGAGGATCACCTGACAAGATAAAACTGGAGATGTGTGACGGCCTTGGCTTTGAAGTTCCATATATGGTTGGTATGGCCAGACAGTCTGGTGATCAGGACAGCGCATCAAGTCAGTTCTTTATCACCATGAACCCAGTAGCGCAGTTACAGGATTTAGCAATGGGTGGTGGTTACGCGTGCTTTGGCCTGGTGTTTACCGGTCAAGACGTCGTCAAGAACATTAAGCTAAACGATACAATGGAAAGCATAACAATCTCCGAACCTACTGAAGAGGAGCTTAAGTTGATAGAAACAGGATGTAAAGCATTGATCGAAGCCAAGGCAAAAATGCCCGAGTTCAAACCTGTTCCTGCACCAGGAGCAAGCAGTAGTTCGGAATCTCAGCATGAACATGATGAAAACTGTGGTCATGACCACGGACACTAATTCGATGACCTGTATGAGGAGGGTTGACTAAGTGAAGACTGTTACGGCTCTGCTGATCCTTGGGTTGATTGTTATGGGGTTAACATTAACAGCCGCCCAGGATAGTAATACAAGTAAGAAAGAGGAACCGCCTGTGACTGGCCGCTGGGCAATTATAGAGACAAATAGAGGCACAATCAAACTTGCTCTGTACGAGGAAGACATGCCCATTACCACAAAGAACTTTATTGATTTGGCTAATGCAAAGTTCTTTGATGGTCTGAAGTTCCATAGAGTCGAGGACTGGGTAATCCAGACTGGCGATCCTACAGGTACAGGCGCTGGCGGCTCTGGGAAAACGATCAAATTAGAGACTAGTCCAAAGCTGAAGCATGACAAGATCGGTGTAGTGGGTATGGCAAGGCTTGGACATGACCTGCACAGCGCAACCTCGCAGTTTTATATCATCCGAAGACCTGCACAGTATCTTGATGGGAAATATGCAGTATTTGCCCAGGTTGTAGAGGGACTTGAGGTTGTAAAGAGTATACAAAAGAATGATGTAGTAGAGAGTATCCGCATTGTTCCTGCACCCAGGCCAAAATCTGATGAAAAATCAACCGATGTAGAATCTAAAGACAAAGACTGCCAGGACTGCAAGAAGAATAACGAGCAGACAGAGGGGCAGAAAGACAGCGAACAGAAAGAAGAAAAAGAGAACAAGTAACGCTGATTATACTAAAAATGTCGGGCCAGGTGGATTGTTCAGCTTGGCTCGACATTTTGCTTTGAAGTTTAATAGCATTCCTCTATTAACTGCTAAATCTGTTAAGAAGCCAATTCCTTAGAGTTCGCTTAGGTTCGGATGAGATACATGAAGGGCATGGAACTCTTTCTCGTCGGGCCAGGAAGACGAGTGACCGGTGCCCTTTGCCGTCAAGCCGGAGACAATCCTGTTTCAGGTGATATTCCGCCTGATTTCGAACAATCCAGGCATCATCGAATGAATCTCCGCCGCCATGTTGCTGAATGTAACATCTGGCTATGTTGAGAAATCGGTCGAGGTCGAGAACAAGCTTTCCCCATCCGTCCTTACCTCCAGAGAATCGGGCTGCAGCGATGTTAATCGAATATACCTTATCAACTCCACATAATCTTTTGAGTACAGCGGCATAGACTCTGGCCGTTGCGCCCAGATTGTAGATATCATCAATCAAGAGGACTGTGCCGTTGATCTGTCTGGGAACTAGGAACAGGTCTTGCAGGACATAATTGATCCGGTGCCTTAGAACTTCATTGCCGGATAGTTGGTCGATCATCCGCATAGGCTTTCTTGTTTCTGTTTTGAAGAAGATGGAGGTCAGGTCTGGCACATTGAAAGCGCTTGAGATCAAACTGGCAAGTGCTGAATGAGGTTTAGCTGGATCTGGTTTTGTCTCACCAGAGGAAAGAACTCGAATGATTGCATTTGGCTGCCAGGCTTGGGAAGCTTGGACAATCATACCGCTGTAAGCTTTTGTAATTGCCTCAAGACAGAGTTTATCAACCGAGAAAGATTCAGGATTTTTGAAGCATTTGACCAATTGGCTTTGCAGGTCGACGTCATCCGTTCTTGACCAATAGGAGCCAAGTGCTATGACATCATTGAATGACTGCCCTTGAGCGAGTTCATTTGCAGATAGCACTTGTCGCAGTGGTATAGGAATCGGCTTTTGATTAGTCTGGTGCATGTTTACAATATAGCGATTTAGCGAGCAGCAATCAACAACTTAACGAGTTCGGCTATAAGTGAAGCAGCCAGGCATAATATTTGTGAAAACGCTTTACATAAAAACTGCATTCTGCTATAATATGGATGTCGACGCGGGGTGGAGCAGTCCGGTAGCTCGTCGGGCTCATAACCCGAAGGTCAGAGGTTCAAATCCTCTCCCCGCTCCCAATGGATAAACGAGATGGGCCGGAAGACCCTTGAGTCCGATAAGGACCTGAGCGTTTTCCGGCTCTAATCGTATGTGACTGACAAACATCCTCACTGCTTCACGTTTCTCCGTGTTGTTGCCATTCTCCAATGTATCCCAGAATTTCGCCTGCAGATTCTTGACGTCCTGGACGCCGATTCTCGGCCGCATTACCTGGCCCTTCAGTTCAGCCAGCTTCGCTTCCCACTTCTCCCGCTCCGAAGACAATGCCATTGTTCGATCGTTGGCCCACTGTATGTCCCCGTACCCACTCTCAATTGCAGACCGTATGTTGGAAAGACCCCTCTCGATCTCCGCCAGATGTCGCTTAATATCAGCACTCTCACAGTCCTTAGTGTGACTCACCTTCTCCAAACGATCATTGATGGCTTTTGTGAATGCGTCCAGGTTCGACCAGTCGCAGAACAACCCCATGATCTCCTTAACCACGGCATCCTCGATGACTGTTTTGTCAATGTAAAGCCCGGGGCCGCATGCTTTCCCTTTTCGGTACTTGACCTCGTTACAGACGTAGTAGTCGAGCCCGCGAGACTTGGCGTCAGTGTGGCTCACCATGTTGGAGCCGCAACGGCCGCACTTGAACAGACCCCCGGTCAGAAGGAATCTGCTGCCACTGGCACGCACCATTGCTTGGTTATCCTTGGGGCAGTATGCCGACCGCGCTTCACGGATCTCTTGCACTTTGAGAACCTCATCCAGAGTGGTGATTGCCGGATGCGCATTTTCTACGATAACCCACTCGTGCCTCGGGTTGCGCCTTTGTTTCTGCCCTCGCACGTTCCATACTCCATAGCCTGCAAACTGGAGGAGGACGTTGAACTCCAGAAGGCTATGAACTGATGATGTACCCCACGTTTTGCCATACCGAGGGGATGGTACTCCGGCCGCATCCAGAGCGTTCCGAATCTTGTCCAGTGATATTCCATTTGCTGCAAGCTCAAGGATATGTCGGGCCCACTCATGTACGGGCTTCCCGGCCACGATCCGTGTATCGAGTCGCCAAAGCGTCTTATATGCGGGTAGACCACCCTTCTCGAATCCTCGCTGTACGTGGTAGGACTCAAACCCGTAAGGGGGCGCACCACCATTCTTGTAGCAGAACCCGGTCTCTGGGTCCCTAGTCTGCGCATTCTGTGCCATTCCCTTTCGGGTATGGAACGCCACTTCCATTGAATAAGACTTGTTCTTTGCCTCAATAATCTTACCGAGCCACATGCCGGCCGGAGTGTCGCGATCAAGCATAGGTTCTGAGACTGAAACCACTCTGACATTGTGATCCTCAAGTTCGGTCTCATACGTGACCTTGAGTCGGTCATCGCGGCAGAAGCGGGAGAATTCGTGGACCAACACGACTGAGATCCTTGGATCGGCCTTGGTGTGGGCAATCATCTTGGCGAATTCGGTGCGCCTATGCTCGTCCTGATAGCTGGACTTAGCCTCCTCGTAGACCGCTACAATATCGATCTCATTGTCTCTTGCATACTTCTCGATGATGGCGCGCTGCGCTGGCATTGACAGCCCTTTGTCCTCCTGCATCTCTGTCGAGACGCGAACATATGCAACGGCATACCTCTTGGCCGCAGTGCCTGATTTCACTGGTTCCTTTAGTAGCTCCTGTAGTCTTGCGTCCAGATTGGACATTGTCTCCTCCTTATCTAAGGGACCGCGGCAACTAGAACCGTGGCCACACAATTTAGAATTCCATCTGTAGTAGTAAGTCACCTGCTTGTCTTGTAGAAAGTAACTAACATAACAAACATAACAGCGCGACGGCTGTATTTGCGATAATTGTTGAGTTTGTTACGTATCCAGTCCATAGCGCATCATCTGATTGTGAAGGTTGATTCCATCCCAGATATACCCGGCGTAGCCTCCTCCCAAGACCTTCTGTCTGAACCCTAAGGCCTTCAGCCTACGTCCTGTTGTACGTGGGTCGATCCGCTCCCGCGGCGATACAGATTCATTGTAGACAGTGGTCACACGCTTCACTGAAATCACGCCGGATCTCACTTCTGGCGCCAAGCTGTGGAATGCTCTAAGAATGCCTGCCTCCAAGCTGCAGCTCAGGTCGCCAGCCCTTGATTCCTGGGTCTCGCCGATGATTGATAACAAGCGCTCGCTAGCCTCGGGTTTAACCATTTCGGCTATCTGGAGCAACGGCTTGGTTATGTCGCCGAGTCTACCAGCGCACGCCTTCTTGACTTCGGGCAGACCGGTGAGCATATGCCGGGCTCTGAATGCTGTCAGCCGACTCCTAAGGTCTGTAGCTGCCCCTGCGGTGACATCATTGTTGAATATCTTTAAGGAAGGCTGCATTGATATGATTATCGAACGACTTTCTAAGGTCTCATCCGGCAGTTCATTTAAGCCGAGCACTGTGGGCGCAAAGAGATCGAAAAACTTTGTTGATAGGAACGAGTCATTGCTAAAGTTAGTCACCCGAGCCGACCGAGCTCCTCTCTCAAATCTGGAAAGGATAATATCTTCGGACCCTCTGCCCTTGGCACGTCGCCAGATGTCAACAACATCAAAAAAGCACGAGCACTGGGCAAGATCAGAAGTCCTCATGATATAGCCTGGGTTCAACGATTCTAGGTGGAGTCCCCGATAGGCCGTATACACCAAGGACTTGCCTGTCCGGCTCTTCCCGCTTCCGGCGACTGAGTATAGCATGATGATTGGAGAGTAGTTGCAGTACTCCATCAAGTAGGTATGCATGATCCACGAGGCCAAGAGATCGTGGTGCTGTAAAGACGGCAACACAGAGGCACTTTCTGTCCAAGCCACCACATCGTCGTACAAGCTCGCGTCGTTATCGGTGTCAATGTAGTGGCTCACCCGATCTGCGTCGGAAATCGCCCAAGGGAGGTCTCTCCTTGATGGCGGGAGCAGGATGCGGTCGTCATCTGTCCATCTGTCCTCAAGCCAGAACCCGCGGTCATCAGCGACGAGGAACTTCATCTGTCCCTTCTGTTCGACCACATCAACAAGACCCTCAAATTTTGCCGAGACTTCTGGCTTAACGTCTTCTGTCGATTGCAAATGCTTAGGCAACGCTCAATACCTCATTTCTCGTGCTCTCTACGTCATCGGTCTTCGCGTATTGGTCTGGATGGCGCATGATCTCATCGCACATCCACCGGATCAACAACTGCTGGAACTCCGCGAGTTCTGCGTTATGCTCCATGTCAGAATAGAACACGATGTTGAGTTGTTGAGTTTTACTTCTTGTCTTTCTTGCCAACTTACACCTCAAATGAATGCGACTCTGAGTCCTCCCGACTCACGGTCGCGTGAATGAATACAGGTCATTTTTGCTGGGTATAATTGACTGCTGAGGCAAACAATCGTAACATAAGGATAACGCTGAAAAATTCTGGAGAAAATATTTGTCTAATGAACTGTTCGAGTTTGGATGGCGTAAGTGTCGTGCTCGCTGGATTGAGGCATGTCCAGCAGATAGCTTATCAGGCGGTGCAAAGCTATTCCTAATTGAAGATGTGGCCTTCAGCGGTAATGTGCAGACGCGGGGCGGCTACAATCCATTGGTGCATAGGAATCTGCTCAACGATTTCACTCGGCTCAAGGTGGGGCTGGAATCAGTCAGGGTATTTGCAAGCCAGTATGGGATGCTGGGTCAACCGGCCAGCTTGCAGGTCATTAGCCGGGAGGACGGGAGTTGCTACGTTGGTGAGTTGTTAGCTTCGTGGAAGGCAGCTGTTGAGGAAGTCAATGGGTTTCTTCAGTTGGTTGATATTGAGGACCGGCAGCCAGTCGGCTGGCCGGAAGTGTATTTATCGTTAAGTGGGAGGCCCGCAACTGAATCTCGTATCCCCTTCAAGTATTTGAACTCTGATGAGCAAAGACTTAGGATACTGCGTGCACGAGAAGCTATGCAGTCCATAGCTACAGAGAAGATGGGCAGTCTGGCACAACTGCAGTTTCGCGTAGATCTGCAGACGGGTGAAAAACGCTTCGTCGCTGTACCTATCAGCCTCCTCGGTGCAATATGGGTGCTGGCTTTCAGGTATGCCTGCAATTACCGTCCACAAACACAGACGTGTTCAGCCTGCGGGAAGACCTACTCACCCTTACGTATTACAAGAGAAGGTCCCACGTACTGCTCAGATGCTTGTAGAATGAAGGCATATCGGCTCCGACGCTCGCAGTAAGAGGCTACATAGGATTTGGTAATACTGAAGGGTGGTATGGCTGTGAATTGCATTATGGATTTGGCCTCTGCCAAGTACGTTATCTCGCAGATACCCGGATGTGTTCCTTATGCACGAGGTCAATTCTCGATCAGTTGGACTAAGTCCTTTTGGACAGCTTCTTGAGTTATACCTGGAGGCAAAGGAAGCTGAAGTTTGTAGCCTCAGAACTATCAACCACTACAAGCGAGAGGTCACAGCCTTTGTTACGTGGCTTCACGACGCTAAGCCGAACTGCAAACCGAGGATGTTGAGGCTCAGAACATCCGCAGATGGATCATCAAGCGTCGGCGTGATAACATATCGACCCACACCGTCCACGACAGCTATCAGAACCCCAGGTTCTTCTGAAACTGGCTCATTCGCAAAGAATTGACAGACAACAATCCATTCATCAAGGTCGGCCCTCCCAAGAAAGACGCAGTGATAAAACGGGATAGAGGTAGAGCGTCTATTCTCAGTCTGACAAGGCAAGGACTACAGGATGCTGAGAGACTAAACGCTGCTGGGTGTGCTCTAGGACACTGGGCTTCACATACACGAGACTGCAAACCCAAGGTTGGTGACGTCTGAATGATAGGATGATCATTCGTGGCAAGGATGGCAGTATCGTTATGCATTCCTTTCGCCGGATGTGAGGATAGCCCTGTGCAGACACATTCGGGCTTGTCCATGTGAGCTTGGATGCTCTCTGGGTTGGTCACCAGGGGCAGTATACCGCAAGAGGGCTCCAGCAAGTGGTGGTCGACACGAGGAAGAGGGCAGGGATTTACTCCACTTGGTCCACACAGACTGTGTCGGGCATTTGCGACATGGAGTCTCAGAAGCGGGTGCGACATTGAGACTCTCCGCAGGCTGATGGGACATTCCACCCTCACAGTCCTTCAAAGCTATCTGGCGCTAGTTGAAACCTATCTGAAGAAGGCACATACTGAACAGTCACCGATGCATACAAGCTCAATCTGGACAGCAGAAAAGCGAAAGAAGAGTTCAAGTGGAAACCAGGAGGTGGAGCCGGGGCGAAACAACTATCACTCCACCAAGAAATGTAACGACAGGATCTGACACTGTCCTGCCAGCATTCCTTCTACATCAGAGTGACCTGTACCCACTTTTTCGTACACTTTCTTATGCGGCTTTTGGCATGATTGCCTTAGCAGCAAACTGCACTGGCGATAGATACCCCAGCGCCGAATGCAACCGAACCCTGTTATAGAAGACTTCTATGTACTCAAAGATATCCCTCCTTGCTTCGTCCCGCGTTTTGTAGTGCCTATGATGAATTAGCTCGGTTTTCAGGCTGCCGAAGAAACTTTCCATCACAGCGTTGTCCCAAGGATCACCCTTGCTGCTCATCGAACAGATCAGGCCGTGCTTATCGAGTTCTTTCTGATAATCGAAAGATGCATACTGGCTGCCACGGTCGGAGTGAGCTATCAGACCAGGATCGGGTCTCCTGCGTGCAACAGCCATATTAAGAGCATCTATGACCAGATGCCGATCTATCCGCTCACTCATCGACCAACCTACAGCCTCACGGTTATGTAGATCAATCACGCCTGAAAGATACAGCCAACCCTCGTCAGTTGGAACATAGGTAATGTCGCTTACCCATGCTTTGTTAGGCTCATCCACACAAAAATCGCGATCAAGCAGATTATCAGCAACAGGATAATCGTGTGCCGAATCAGTTGTTTTTACCCATCGACGTTGGAACTTTGGCCTGATCCCGTTTTCCCTCATAAGCCGGACCACTCGGCGCCTGGAGCAGATTTCGCCATCCAACACCAGTTGTTTGTGAATCCGCCTCGATCCATAAGTCTTCTTGCTGGCCTTGAATGTCTCCTTGATCTTATCCAGCAGACGACTGTCTTCGAGCTCGCGACAACTCTTGCCTCGATGAACCCAGTTGTTATAGCCGCTCCTTGAAACCCCAAGAACACGGCACATCGTTACTATCTTGAACTCACTTTTATGAGCAGAGATAAAGGCATACTTCAGAACTGCTCTTTCGCAAAGTATGCCGCGGCCTTTTTTAGTATTTCACGCTCTTCTTTGAGAATCCGATTCTCGCGCCGCAGCCGGATCAGTTCCTCATGCTCGTCGGCAGTGGTCCTGGAGCCGTCGGGTTTTGTGCCGAACTGCTTGCGCCAGTTGTGGAGTGTGCTGTCAGAGACACCCAGATCTTTAGCTATCTGCACAATAGTGCTTTCACCCCGCTCCATTAGTCTTACCGCTTCCTGCTTGAACTCATTTGTAAATACACGTTTATTCATTCTTTCCTGCACCTCAGTTGATATTATAGGACACCAAGTCAAACTGTCCGTAATACCGGGTACAGGTCACACTGCCTCAACTACCTGTAGCAGGACATCACTTTTGCCGGCACCCGCTTCGCCCTCACCAAGCACTATCTTTCTGCCTTCCTCCCGTGAGAGCCTGTCCAGTATCTCCTCTACTTCTTGTCTTTTGATCAGGGTGCCGCCGATGGCTTCGCGCTTGAGCCTTTGGACGTACCGATCTGTGGCGGCGTCGAACAGCGCAAGCTTGTCTTTGTCTCTCCACCACTCGCTTCGACCGATGCCGTGCTTGCTAAGGTAGTCCCATATCTGTTGGGCTGTGAGCATTTTCTCCTTGTCGACGCGATCCTCTATGAGACCTCTGAGTATGTGGCATGCGG